>CAZPIG010000031.1:9999-13857 GCA_964586205.1 uncultured Halobacteriales archaeon
CCTCCACCACCTCCGAGAGGACGTGGTCGCCCACGCACGCGCCGAAGTCGTCGCTCCCGTAGTAGGGGACGACGTCGTTCACTATCCGCACCTTGTGGCACGCCGCGGCGGCGGTGCCCGTCGCGCCGACGCCGACGCCCAGCGCCGCACCCGTGGTCTTCAGTACGCTACGTCTGCTGACCCTCGATTCGTCGTCTGACATGACAGTCCTCAATTTTCGGGAAGGAGATGAATTTTTCCGCACTCGGGGTGTCGACAACTGGTCGGCCAGCCACTCAGATGCACTCGACGTGCTGCTCGTGTATCCACCAGAACCCGGCGAGGTACACCTGGTAGTACTTGTTCCCGCCGGCGCTGTGGCCGTTGCTGTCGCAGAAGCCCTGGACCTCGAAGCTACTGCCCCGCTCGACCAGGATCGCGGTCTCCTGGTCGACGCAGTTGCCGACCTCGCCGTTGCCGTCCAGGAGGTAGACGTCGTTTCTCACCCAGATGTCGGAACACGGCGCGCCAGCGCCAGTGCCCGTCGCGCCGAGGCCCACGCCCATCGCCGCGCCGGTCGCCTGCAGCACGCTCCGCCTGGTCACGCTCGGATCAGTGTCGGTCATGACCCGGCCGTTCGTTCGGGGGCGTTGGAGTAAGCTTTTCCTGGTTCAGAGCGAACAAAATAAGCAGAGGTCACCGCGCTCCTCGCGCTACCCTTCGAAGCACGGCGGCGGCGTACCCGCGATGCACTCGACGTGCAGGTCCTCTATCCAGAGGTCGTCCCCGCACTCTATCCGGTAGTAGATGGGGCCGACGGCGTCGCCGCTGGGGTCGCACGTCTCGTAGACGTAGAGTTCGGTCCCCCGCTCGACGAAGGGGTTCTCCGGCGTTCCCTGACCCCCGCACTCGTGGAGCAGATAGTAATCGTTCTTCACCCGCACCTTGTTGCACGCCGCGGCGGCGGTGCCCGTCGCGCCGACGCCGACGCCCAGCGCCGCACCCGTGGTCTTCAGCACGCTGCGTCTGCTGACTCTCGATTCGTCGTCGGACATGACGGCCCTCGATTCGTCCGGAAGAGGATAAATTTTTCCCCTGCCAAAATTGCTAACAGCGGATCGGTGGTGCCGTCCAGGAGGGAGCAGCGATTCGGCGTCGGTGGGGCGGGCACCGCCGCCACGCCGTGGTCCGACGCCCGGCGCTCCCGGTCAGCAGGGTTCGGTCGCACTCTCCGGGACGTACCCGGAGCCGTTCGAATCGAAGACCGAGTAGTACGGGGCCCCGGACGACCCCGTACAGGCCTCGAAAGCGCTGGCACCCGCCTCGACCACTGGGCCGGTGGGGTCGCCGACCGGCGGGCAGTTGGTGTACACCTTGTAGTCGACGGCTAGCTGGCGACACTGTACCGCACCTGCCGACTGACTCGCGACTGCGCCGCCCAGCGCAGCGCCGACCATCTTCAGCACGCTTCGCCGCTCGAAACCACTACTGTCGGCTGTCATGCAGTCTTTCACTTGGTCTACGATACCTTAATATTTTTCATGATTTTACTAGACGTAATTAGCCTCGCGTCCCGCTCAGCAGGGCTCCAGCGCGTGACCGACGACCCACCCCGCCGGGCGGATGGTCGTGCCCGGCGAGAAGTAGACGCGCTCCTGGCCGTCGTCGGTGGTACAGACGTCGAACACCTGTCCGGTGGTGCCGGCGTCGACGCCGCCGAAGCGGTCGGCGAGCGGACAGCCCTGGTTCCACAGGCCGAGGCCCACCTCCGCCCGTGCGCAGTCGCCGGGCGCGAGGTGATTCGCCGACGCGGTGCCGGCCGCGCCGACGCCCGCCGCGAGCGCGAGGCCGGTCGTCCGCAGCACGCTTCGCCTGCTCGGACCGCTCGTGTCGTCGTCCATGGCTCACTCGCCGTCGGTGCTCCATTCGTTTAGTTCTTTTCTAGTATGAAAAATACGAAGTCGAATCGGCGGTCCCGGCGGCTACCCGAAGCCGACCTGGTTCTCGGTGCACCAGCCCGTGGGCTCGTCGAACTCCCAGTCCACCTCGATGGTGGTGTCGAAGTCCGAGTCGTCGCACACCTCGAGGACGGTGCCGAGCGTGCCCTCGGTGACCGACCCGACGTGGTCGCCGCTCAGGAGCGGACAGCCGTCCTCCCAGAGGTCCACCAGCGTCTCCGCGTGCACCGGGTCGCCGGGTTGGAGGTGGCTCGCGGCCGCGCCGCCCGACAGCGCCGCCGCGCCGGCCGTCGCACCGAGCGCGCCGCCGGCCGTCCGCAGCACGTCGCGCCTCGTCTCCCCGTCGCGGCTCGTTTCGTGTGGTGGAGTCGTCATGGCTCCAAAATTCACAATGTTTTCTTCGTAGTTAAGGGTAGCCGACGCGAGCGTGGACGCGGTCGCTCACGAGTGCGTCGGGATTCGTCGCCGGCGGGATTCGTCGCCGCTCGGATGTCAGCAGTGTTCGAGTGCGTTGACGTTGGCGTAGCCGAGCGTCAGCGCGGCGGAGTCGAGCGAGACGAACGCGAACTCGTGGTCGTCGCTGGTGCAGGTGAACGAGACGCTCGCGGTCGCGCCCTCGTCGACGACCTCGAGGCGGTTCTGAAGGTCGGGACAGGCCTGCTCCCACAACTGGGCTCTGGCGACGAAGCGGACGCAGTCGCCGTTCTCGAAGCTACTCGCGCCCGCACTGCCGGTCGCGCCGAGGGCGACGCCCGCGGCCGCCGCGGTGCCGGCGGCGGACCGGAGAACCGACCGTCGCGTCGTAGTCGACGTCTGGTCTGTCATGGCTCGTGGTGCGATAACGGCCGACAGAGTATAAATTTATTTTCGGCACGAAGAATCGAACGGCCTCCCGCGGGGCCGGTCAGCAGGACTCGAGGAAGTCCGCGGGGACCCACGCGAAGGGTTGGTCGTTGGAGGGCTCCGGCTCGAAGTACACCATCTCCCCCTTCTCGTCGTCGTTGCAGAACTCCCACGCCCTGCCCGTCCTCCCCGCCTCGAAGATGGGGCCGAACGAGCCGGTCGGACAGGCGTCGTTGTACGCCTGGACGTCGACCGTGACACACACTTTCTCGAACTGTCGGAAGTGGCTCGCACCCACCGGGCCGACCGCGGCGAGGCCCGCCGCCGCTGTCCCGGCCGCGCCGAGGAGTCGCCGCCGCGTCAGTTCCCTCGTGTCGTCCGTCATTGCTCCACTGATTTTATCACACTCTCCGGTGAAATATTATTCGGTTCGCCGGCTTGGAGCGGGAATCGCGACCGGTCCGTCGTGCGGGAGATCCATCGGCCTCGAAGTCCGCCGGCCCCGACGCGGAAGGCGGGCGGCGAGAACCTACTCGGGGTCCTGGCGGACCAGCAGGAAGTCCTCGTGGACGTAGCCGTCGGGCGCGTCCACGCCCGCGTCCCACTCGACGAAGTGGTAGGTCGCTCCGTCGAACGACACGCAGCTATCGGTGAGACAGCCCGTCGTCGGCGCTTCCGGCACCGTCCCGATGGCGTTGCCATCGAACGGACAGTCGTCGTATATCGTTCCGCCCTCCTCGGCGTACGTGCAGGTGGCACTGGCCGTGCCGGCGACGCCCGCCGCGACGCCCGTGCCGGCCGCGACGCCGAGTGCTCGAAGAACCGTGCGCCGTGATGCGTGGGTGTTCGTAGGCACGTGTGATTGTGAGTGCTCTGAGGGTAAGTAATTAATTGTAGCTGTGGTCGAACAAAGTCGTTCGTGGAGGTCACCGGCGGGGGGCCGTCCCTCCGCGGTTGGCGGACGAGCGGTCGCCGCCGGTGTAGCCCCCGCACTCCTCGGCGATGGGGAGTCCGACGGTGGCCTCGCCGCAGCCACCCAGCCGGACGGTTCGCCGAGGCGCTGCCGGCCGCCACCGCC
>CAZPIG010000031.1:13957-16365 GCA_964586205.1 uncultured Halobacteriales archaeon
CGGTCGCCGCCGCGGCCGCCGCCGTCAGCAGTGGTTCAGCAGGCTGGCGTGGACCCAGCCCACCGGCTCGATGGTGGACCCCGGGGAGAAGTACACCAGCTCGACGCCGTCGTCGTTCGTGCAGGTGTCGAACACCTGACCCACCGTCCCCGCGTCCACGAGTAGCTCCTGGTTCTCCTGGGTTATCTCCCCGCATACCTCGTACAGCCACGCGTCGTGCTCGGTCACGGCACAGTCGCCGGGCGCGAAGTCGCTCGCCGCCGCGGGGGTCGCCGCGCCCGCGCCCGCCGCGAGTGCCGCGCCGGTCGCCTTCAGCACGCTCCGCCGGTCGATGGTGCGCTCCTGGTCCTGCATACGTCACCACCGACGTGGTATCGTACTCGTAAATAATACACGAAAACTATCACGACAGGGACGGGAGTCAGCAGTGCTCGAAGAACTCGCTGCTCGCCCACGCCCGGTCCGTGCGGCTGCTGGAGTACCGGAACAGCACCATCTCCGTGCCGTCGCCGGTCGTGCAGGTGTCCCAGACGGTGCCCTCGGTGCCCGCCGATAGTTCGGGTCCGAGGTTCCGGTTCGGACAGGCGTCCTCGTACGCCGTGAGGTCGATGGTGAGTCTGGCACACTGGCCGGGGAGGAACGAACTCGCCGCGGCGGTGCCGCCCGCGCCGAGGCCCGCCAGGGTCGCCGTGCCGCCGGCCGCCGTTCGGAGGACCGCCCGCCGCGAGACGCTCCGCGTGGCGTCGGTCATGGTTCCCAAATCACTTCGCCCCCTAGAGAGATAAATTTACGTGGCCAGTGTCGCGTCGCGGCCCCGTCGCCCCCGCGACGCGACCCGCCGTCGTCGTCGCTGCCGACCGCGACCACGACGTCCCCGCCTCGATGATGCCGTCCTGGCCGTCCACCGGCGGGCAGTCGTCGTACGCGGACGCGTCGAACTCCACGACGCGACACTTGCCGGCGGCCGTGCCGGCCACCGCGCCGCCGAGGCCGGTCGCTTTCACCACGCTCCGCCCGTCGATCCGCTCGGTGCCGTCCGACGTGCGGTCACACCGGCGGCCGACGGAGTCTTCGATCCACTAGCTCACTGTTCAAATTTCGATCGCTCGGCGACTCAGCAGGGGTCCAGGAGGTCGTGTCTGACCCAGAGCGGCGTGAAGCCGTCGTCGTCGCCGTCGCCATCCCAGTCGACCTCCGCCCACGCGACGCCCGCCTCGTCCCGGCAGACGTCGAGGACGACGCCGTCCGTCCCCTCGGGGACGAGCGACGACGGGAGGTTCGTCGGACAGGCGACGGCGTACTGGGTGGCGTCGGCAGTGAGGACGCCGCACTCGCCCGGGGCGACCACGCCGGCGCTCGCCGCGCCGGTCGCACCGGCGGCCACTCCCAGCGCGCCGGCGGTCGCCCGTAGGACGGTTCGCCGCGTCGGACCGGATGTGTCGTGTCGCATGACCGTTCGTACTCCGACGGCTGTTTATTTAGAATTTTTTGACTAGAAAATATCATGGATAGGGGGTCCGGAGATCTGGCCCGCGAACTCGAAGATGCAGCAGAAACCGTAGTCGAAGAGGCCGCCGTCCGGTTACGGGGTCGCGCCGGGTCAGACGGGCTCGACGACGCTCGGCGGGACCCAGACGGCCGAGAGGAGCGTCGCCGTCTCGACGGTCCCGTAGTAGTACTCGGTGCCGTTGCGCGTGCACTTGCTGAGGACGTCCATCTGCGTCCCCTCCTCGACCACCGGCCCGAGGTCGCCGCCGCCGCACTCGTTCGGCGGCGGCACGTACGGCCGGTAGTCGGTCACGAACTCGACGGCGGAGGGGACGGACGCCGATGCGCCGCCCACCAGACCCGCCGTCGCCCCGACGGCGACGCCGGTCGCTCGCAACACGGTCCGCCGGTCGTACCGGTCGTCGTCTCCGGTCATGCGTCGCTACGAAGGCGCTCCTGCTACTTCAATTTACTAGCTCAAACCAGAATCAAATCGCCTCGGCAGCCGCGGGGTCGCGTCGCCCGTCAGCAGGTGGTGAGCGCCCAGCGGCGCACGTAGCCGTCGGCCTCCGGGTCGGCGACGTAGTAGTACTGGGTACCGTTGACGGTACAGCCGAGGTGTGCGAACGCCTCCGAGCCAGCCTGGACCGTGGGGCCGAAGCGGGTCGGCGGGCAGTCCTCGAAGACGGTCGTGTCGTTGGCGAGACACAGCCGCTCCGCGGCGGCCGGGCCGGACGCCGCGAGCAGCCCGCCCGCGCCGAGCGCCGCACCGGTCGCACGCAGCACGCTTCGCCTGTCGAGTCGATTGTTGTCGTCCGACATCCCATAGAATGAAGTGCTAGTCCCTATTGAAACTACTGCGACCGGGCACGGGATTGTCACGTCCGGCCGCGCAGTCGGGGCCGCGCCCCGCTGGCACG
>CAZPIG010000032.1:0-11906 GCA_964586205.1 uncultured Halobacteriales archaeon
TGGCCGCCATCGGCCCGGCCGCGTTCGCGGTCCTGACGTGGGGGTCGGTGCTGCTGGTGCTCGCGGTGTTCGCGTATCTGGTCGTGGTGCTGGCGCGGGAGTGGGAGTTGGTGGGTGGCGAAGAGGGCACCGGCGGGTCCTGAAATCGTCCCCCGCAGACATCCCGTACCACCCACAGGAGGACCGCGACGAACGCACTCTCATTTTTTCCACGGACGACGGCACTCTCACGGTCTACGTGGAACGCGAAGACCTCCACAACACCTCCCTCCGGCTGAAAGACCTGTGCGACGTCGAACTTCACGACGACCACGCAACGTTCCACAGCACCAGCCACGAACCCGACCTGGAACGCGGCGCCGATATCGTTCATAGTGATCGCTGTGACTGTTTTCACGGGGGTGTGGAACGACGTCAGTTGGGCGACGAGCACGACCGTTTTGAGTCGCCCAGCGGTAAAGACTCACAGCGATTACTATCAGTGGGTGCCGGAGAGCGCGAAAGATTGCACCGTACACATGCCGGACAGCACCATCATCAACGGGCGCTACGAACCCGACACCCCCGAAAAACCATCCAGTTCATCCGCTTCGGCTTCCTCAATATCACTACCACCGGCGATACAGTTGAAGCATTCTACACGCACTCACAACCGTGAAACAACTACTATCACCGCCAACCACCTCAACACCACAACGTATATTAGCAACCCCTGTTAAACTACCTCATTAAGAAGCGCCGATTGTTTCTGCGGAAGGTGGCCGGGCTGGGGGTAGCAGGCGTTGCCGGGTGTTCCCAGACAAACACGCCGGCTGAGACCGGCTCGAATACCACAACCGCAGACACGACTCCGGTCGCCCCGGAAACGGGGACGGCGGAAGCTACAGCGACGGGAGAACCAGAGGCTGAGACACCAGAACACAGGACGGAGACTCCGGACTCCCAGTATACCGACGCTGAAAAACGGCTTGAAGAAGTGCTCCACGAACGGCTGACCAGTAATTATCAACGGTTCGTACTTAGCGAGAGATATGACCTTCGTAAGGTGTTCGATTCTCCCGAGGGACTTAGTGTTTCACTGGAGAAGGTTGGTGGAACGGGCGAATTACCCGTTCTGGACGCGTACATGACGCTGGAAACGGTGGACGGCGACTTCGGTGCCGTGGACGAGTACGACGATTTTGGTGTGGGATACGGAGAAGACGTGGTGGGCAGCGTGTTCCCACAACTGTCGATGGCTCTTGTTGTGGCGGGACATCAGGCCGCGTACGACCTGCGCGACCATCAGTACGAGATAGTGGGTAGCACGTCAGGAACAGCCACCACTGACCTGACAGCAGCGGAACGGAAGGCAGGGGAGGCGGAAGGAGACGAAGACATCTTCGACGTACTCGACAACTGGTACGCTGCCGCGATGAATGACCTGGAAGTGAACTGATAACGGGTCGAGATGCAGAATTTCGCGGCCTCTGCCTTTCTCCTTGTCAACGCAACGCACCCCTATCTTCTTGAAGTGATCGGCGGGGCAGCCGCAGGACTGGCCGGTTGTTCGACCTCATCGCCGACCCCGACAGAAACTTCTCCGGTACCAGGAGGAGGAAGCGGCGGTAGAGAAACGCATCTCGAACCTGGTCTTGACCCCCGGATCCGGCCCCGGTACAGAACTACGCATCCGCCGTGCTCCCTGAGAGTGTCCGGTCATCAGACGTATTCGACCGCACCCACCACCGAGACGGAGTGACTACTCGGCCGAGATGACGGCGCATTCGCCGAGTACCCCCGTCCAGCACCGAGCTGGTCGTGGTGGCTACGCTGCTTCTTTGGGGTGGTGGCTTTCGCGTTGGAGCCGCGGCGCTACGCTTCGGGGCAGGGGTGGCGGGCGGAGCCAACCTGAGAGGTCGTCGTCTCCGTGAACCACCCGAACATCCGTCAACACCTGTCGAATCCAATCTTCCGCCGTGCGAGTGCCAACCGACCTGCCGCCGTGGGCGGGACTTCGGGAGGAGCGGCTCTCTCGGCGTCTTCGTGAGCGACCGAAGGGAGCGAACGAAGGCTCGTCGGAGCTTGCTCCGACGGTGCCCCCGAGCCGAGCGGACCGGGGCTTCCGGGCGCTAGGTGTTCGCTTCGAGAGCTTCTACAACGCAAACGTACCATCCGCCAACGCCACCAACGAAAACCGATTTACCGGGGGCCACCCACCCACCCGACATGATAGTCAGCGGGTCCGCCTCCCAGTCGCTCGCGGCCGCACTCGCCGCCGAGACGGGCGACCCCCTCGCGGCCGTCGAGTACGTGACCTTCCCGGACGGGGAGCTCCGCACCTCGGTCCCCGACTTCGACGCCGACCGCGCCGTGGTGGTCGCCGCGACGACGAGCAGCGACGCCCACCTCGAGGTGCTCCAGCTACAGGACGCCGCCCGCGAGGCGGGGGCCGAGGAGGTGGTCACCGTCCTCCCCTACATGGGCTACGCGCGCCAGGACGAGGTGTTCGAGCCCGGCCAGCCCCTCTCGGCGCGCGCGGTCGCGCGGGCCATCTCCACCGGCACCGACCGCGTGCTCGCCGTCAACCCCCACAAGCCGGCCGTCTGCGACTTCTTCGAGGTGCCCGCCGAGCCGCTGGACGCCGCCGGGCGGCTGGCCGAGCCGCTACCCGGCGACCTCGCGGACCCCGTCTTCTTCGCCCCCGACGAGGGGGCCGTCGGGCTGGCGGAGACGGTCCGGGACGCCTACGGCCGCGGCGCGGTGGACCACTTCGAGAAGACCCGCCACTCGGGCTCGGAGGTGGAGGTCCGGCCGGCCGAGGCCGACGTGGAAGGCCGGGACGTGGTGGTCGCCGACGACATCGTCGCCACCGGCTCGACGATGAGCCAGGCGGTCGGCCACCTGGTCGACCAGGGGGCCGTCCGCGCGTACGCAGCCTGCGTCCACCCGATGCTCGTGGGCGACGCCCTCGGGAAGCTGACCCGCGCGGGCGTCGAGGCGGTCTACGGCACGGACACGATAGAGCGCGCCGTCAGCGAGGTCAGCGTCGCGCCCGTGATAGCCGACGCGCTGTAGCCGCCGTTCCGGTGGGGCCGACGTGGTTGCAGGTGGCCGTCGTTCGACGGCCCGTCGTCGTCAGCGACTCCACTGAAGACCGCTTCGGGGAACCGTGAAGTGCCCGCCACGCGTAGGACCGACGCGACGAGACTGCCATGCCCTCCGACCCGCCTCCCGCGTCCGCCTCCGACCGGTCCACTACGCCTGACTCCGACCGGTCCACCGCCGCCCTCGACCCCGAGGCCTACCTCGCCCGTCTCGGCCTCGACCCGGCGGCGGTCGAACCGCAGGGTCTCGATTCCCTCCAGCACCTCCAGTCCACCCACGTCACCACCGTCCCCTTCGAGACGCTCGCCATCACCGGCGACCCCTACGGCGACCGCGAGGGGGCGGGCGTCTCGCTCGCGCTCCCCGACGTCTACGAGAAGGTCGTCGAGCGCGGCCGCGGCGGCTTCTGCTACGAGCTGAACGGCCTGTTCGGGTGGCTGCTCGGCGCGCTCGGCTACGACGCCGAGCGGGTCGCCGCGATGGTCGTCGGCGACGACGGCGCGGCGCGCCCGCCCGCGAACCACCTGACCCACGTCGTCACCCTCGACCGGCGGTACGTCGTGGACGTGGGCCTGGGCGTCCCGCCGATGCGGCGGCCGCTGCCGCTCGACGGCGAGCCACGGTCGGACGCCGCGGGGACGGACGCGGCGAGCGACGTAGGGTCGGACGTGGCGGGACCCGTCCGGGAGGACCATACGGGCGTCGAGTGGCGTGTGGTGGAGAGCGACCGCCCCGACGCCGACTACGCGACCGAGTTCCGCGAGCCCGGCGACGAGGCGTGGACGCTGCGGTACGTCTTCCGGGACCAGCCCCGCGAGATGGACTACTTCGCGGCGACCTGCGAGTACCTCGCGACCGCGCCGGAGTCCCCGTTCACCGGCGAGCCCACCGCGACGCTCGGCACTGACGAGGGGTACCTGCGGCTCTCGCCCGACGCGCTGGTCCGCGTCCGCGGCGACGAGGAGCGCGAGGAGCCCATCGAGGACGGCGCGGCGTATCACGACGTCCTCGAGGAGGAGTTCGGGCTCCGGTACCGACGCGGGTGACCGGGATGGACGAGGGCGAGCACCCTTCACGATCACTCTCGCTCCACGACCGCACCCGCGAACACTGCCACCGCGGCCCCGGCGAGCGCCACGGGACGCCCTCGGTGGGCGCGGTCATCCGCCGGACTCCCCCACCCGACGACCCTCCCGGGGACGGTTCGACGCACGGGCGGTTAGCGTTTGGCCTCCGGCGACAGTCTGCCGGATTCTGCACTCCTGGGAGATTCTGCGCTCCCGCACTGCGAAACGTTGAAACCCGGAAGGCGACAACGCGAATCACGTATGCGAACCCCCACCGGGCCGGTGGGCGCGGGCCTGCTGGCGGCCGTCGCGACCGCGCTGCTGGCGGTCGCCGAGGTGCCGGCCGCCCTCCCCGTCGTCGCCGGCCTCCCGGTCCCCCTCCGCGTCGCGGCGACGTGGGTCGCCCTCGTCGTGCCCGCCTACGCCGCGGTGCTGCTCTGGCGGCGGGCCCGCCCCGTCCCCGCACCGACGCCCCACGGCGGCATCTCGGCGACGCCGCCCGACGAGCCGAAGTGGCAGGGCCACGTCGAGCGCTTCGGCGTCTACTGGACGGCCATCTACGGCCGCCGCGGCACCGACCACCCCATCGAGGGGGCGGCCGGGGGCGGCCGCGAGCGGTCCGGCGCGGGCCGCGGGAGCACGGAGACCGAGGACGGCGCGGCGCGCCGGCCGGACTACGCCCACGTCGTCGGCCCGTTCTGCGCGGAGTGCGGGACGATGCTGGAGGTCGACGTCGGCCGGCGGCTGCTGGTGCTGGCCCGTCCGGTCTGGCGGTGTCCCGAGTGCGGCGCGACGGTCCCGCGTCCGGACGAGGCGGCGTTCCACGAGGCCGCG
Source organism: uncultured Halobacteriales archaeon (assembly GCA_964586205.1). Classification (GTDB taxonomy): domain Archaea; phylum Halobacteriota; class Halobacteria; order Halobacteriales; family CAZPIG01; genus CAZPIG01. Next base: position 4,989 of record CAZPIG010000032.1, read on the forward strand.
GCGGTCCGCGAGCTGTGCGAGGCCGCCCTGGAGCCGGTGTACTACGGCGGCGAGGACCGCTCGACCGTGGACGACCGGCCCGAGTTCGTCACCGCCTCGTGGGACGAGTGACGGCCCTTCCGGACTCAGTTGTAGCAGCAGTGGACGCCGCGGCTCACTTCGACCGGTGGAGCGTGCCAGCCTCGTCGTCGATGAGCCCCCGGTCGACGGCCGCGTCGAGCGCGGCCCCGACCTCCCCCGGCGATAGCTCGTAGGCGTTCGCGGCGACCGTCTCGAACTCCGCCCGGTCGACCGGGAACTCCCGGTTCTGCAGCAGCCGGAGCACCTTGCGGTAGCTCTCGGGGGCCGTCGCGGGCGCGCCGCCACCCGTTCCGCCCCCACCCGGCGCGGCCTCGTCGCCCGACGCGCCCGTCCTGCCCGACGCACTCGTCCCGCCCGACTCCCGGGTCCCGCTGTCCGGGTCGCTCCCGCCCGTGGCGCTGGTCCGCGACACGTCGGCCGGTGCGCCCCCCTCGCCCGCTCCGGGGGACTCGAACCAGACGTCCTCGTCGTCGGCGGCCGGCGTGTCGCCCCCCGCCCCGCCACTCGTCGCGCTTCCGTCCCCCGCGAGGGCTCCACTGCCACCCGAGCGGGCCCCACCGCCCCCCGCGGTGGCGTCGCGGTCCCCGAGGAAGTCCACGACCGTCCGGAGCACGGCCCCGAGGCGCTCGTGGCAGTCCGGACAGAGGGCGACCGTGCGCTGGGTATCGTCCGGCGGGTCCATCCGGGGCGGAATGACCGGGTACTCGTCGACCGTCGAATCGCCGCAGAAGTAACAGGCAGTCAGGTCGGCCATTACTCCGATTGTTTCCGCAGTAGGACAAAACGTTTGTCCTCGCGGCGGCCCCCCGTTCGGGCTCGGCCGCGGGGAAGACGGGCTCCTCGACGAGCGAGTCGCGCTACGCGTCGCTCGCCGTCCGGTCCGGCGGTAGCGTGACCGAGCGAACGCTACCTCATAGACGGGCGAACGCTGACGCCTACGTGGGGGAGCAGCCTACGCGGGCGACCCCGGGCCCTCCACGTCCGCGGGCGGGACGAGCGCGTACGCGACGCCACAGCCGACGCCGCAGCCGACGCCCGCTGCCAACGACATGACGATCACGCCTGCCAGCATCGAATCCCCCAGTCCCAGTAGCGCCCCCGGCGCGACCGACAGCCCGCCCGCGCTCACGATCACGAACACCGAGAGCGCGGCGACCATCGGCGCGAGTAGCTGCGCCGGCGACGCCGTGTTCGGAGCCTCTGCCATCGGTGGTGGCCGATTCGCTGCGACACTATAAACGTTGATTCTAACATCTTAAATTATTGTGACAGCAGATATTCGCGGGGACGTGATATTCGCCGGGAGCGGAGTTTCGCTGCCGGCGGAGCTTCATCGTCGGCGGAGTTTCGCCGCCGACGGAGTTTCGCTACTGATAGAATTTCGCCGCCGACGGAGTTTCGCTACTGATAGAATTTCGTCGCCGGCGGAGTTTCGGTCCGACTTACCGGTCCGTCCATCCGAGCGGGCGAGGCCGTTCTATCGACGGTGCCGGTACGACCGACAGCGATGGCAGTGGTGGTTACGGGGGGTAGTGGTGGGCAGCGATGGCAGTGGTGGTAACCGGGAGCAGTGGTGGGCAGCGATGGTAGTGGTGGGCAGCGATGGCAGTGGTGGTAACCGGGAGCAGTGGTGGGCAGCGATGGTAGTGGTGGGCAGCGATTGCAGTGGTGGTCACCGATGGCGTTAATGGGGGTCGCCGCGAGGGGCCGGTCATGAGCGCGATGCCGCGGCTGGGACTGGGGACCTACCAGAACACCGACCCCGAGCAGTGCGCCGAGAGCGTCCGGACGGCCCTGGAGGTGGGCTACCGGCACGTCGACACCGCCCAGGGGTACGACAACGAGACGGCCGTCGGCGAAGGGCTGGCGGCCGCGTCGGTCCCGCGCGAGGAGACGTTCCTCGCGACGAAGGTCTCGACGGAGAACCTCGCCTACGAGGACGTCATCGAGAGCACGGAGGAGAGCCTCGACGAGCTGGGCGTCGGCGCGGTGGACCTACTGTACGTCCACTGGCCCATCCGGACCTACGACGCGCCCGAGACGCTGCGGGCGTTCGACGTGCTGTACGACGAGGGCCGCATCGGCCGCGTCGGGCTGAGCAACTTCACCCCCGAGCTACTGGACGAGGCCCGCGACCTGCTCTCCGCACCGGTGTTCGCCCACCAGGTGGAGATGCACCCGCTGCTCCAGCAGGACGAGCTACTGGAGTACGCGCAGACCCACGACCACTGGCTGGTGGCGTACTGTCCCATCGCGCGCGGCGCGGTGTTCGACGAGCCGGTGCTGACGGAGATAGCGGCGGCCCACGACGCGACGGCGGCACAGGTCAGCCTCGCGTGGCTGCTGAGCAAGGAGGGCGTCGCTCCCATCCCGAAGGCCACCGGCGAGGACCACATCGCGGAGAACTACGGCGCGCTGGACCTCGAGCTGACCGACGACGAGCTAGCCCGCATCGACGCCATCGACCGCGAGGAGCGCATCGTCGACTTCGACGAGGCTCCGTGGAACGCGTAGGCGCGTCGGAGGAGCCACCCACGCCCGCCGTCGAAACCGTCGGCCATCAGAAACTATATCAACTATATAGTCACAAGTGACTATCGCCGGGCCGCCGCCCGGGTTGATCACCGTGTCCGCACGCGACCCCATCGCCACCACGACCGACGACTCGACGCCCGCCCTCGCGCTGCTGCTCGGCGCGAGCCCGAAGGTACAGATGCTCGCCGCGCTGCTCGACGCAGACGACCGGGACCTCAACGTCACGGAGATCGCTCGCCGGGCGGACCTGAGCCGCAACACCGTCTACGCGCACCTCGACGACCTCCTGTCGGTCGGGGTCGTCGTCCACACCCGCGACGTCGGCGACAGCCCGATGTACCGCATCGACGACGACAGCGACGTCGCCGCCGACCTCGCTCGCCTCGCCCGCGACGTCGCCGAGTCGGTGTCGGGCCTCGCCGACGAGGACTCCGGCGTGCCGACGGCCGAGTGAGTCTCGACGGCACAGACCGTCCGGCCCGGGACTGTCGGGTCCCGAACTGCACGTCCACGACTCCGCCGGCACCGCTGGCGGCTCTCGCCCGCCCGTCGCTCGGAGCGCCATTGTGCAGTGACATATCGCGCAGTCGTATCGAAGCGTCAGTGCGGAGCCCGCGTCAGGGTAGTGTTCAGACAAGCTGGTCACCCGGCGAGCTGTTGCCGACTGACCAGCCGCTCGGGGCGGGACTTCGGAAGGGGCGGCGTCCTCGCTCGCTCCGTTCACGATGGCTTGAGGGAGCTTGCTCCCTCGGTGCGCTCGGCGAACCCCGGCGACGCAAGCAGAGCGAGGCCCTGTAGTGATCGAGGTGACTTTTGAATCGGCGGCGTCGGCATCAGCGGTGCGGTTCAGTGTGGCTCGGTAGCGCAGCGGGTCGGAAAGCCCCCGCGCGCTCCGGTCGCGCGGACGCCGCGGGAGCCGAGCGCGTCGGGACTTCCGACCGCCAAGCGACAGCGCGACCGATACTTCGACCGTATCTGAACACTGCCGTCCCTCCCCGAGCGACCGGTGGACGCAACGGTAGCTCCGTCGGCAGTGGCCCCGAGCATTGGCGACGTTTGCACCGACCACGCGCCTTAACACTCCGCGCCCGAAACCACGCTCCATGCGCGAGGACTTCCTCCTCCTGAACCCTGGACCGGTCCCCCTGGCGCGCGCGGTCCGGGAGGCGATGGCCGAGCCGATGGTCTCGCACCGCTCCGCGGAGTTCGAGGCCGTCTACGAGCGAGCGGCCGACGACCTGGAGTACGTCTTCACCCACTCCACCCCGGACGGTGAGTCGACGGCAAGCGACGACGAGTCGAGGGCGAGCGACGGCGAATCGAGGGCGAACGACGGCGAATCGACGGCAAACAAGGGCGAATCGACGGCCGCGGACGGCCGGCCCCTGATACTGAACGGGACGGCGACGATGGCCATGGAGGCGGCCGTCGCCAACCTCGTCGGCCGCGGCGACGAGGTGGTCGCGCTGGTGAACGGGAAGTTCGGCCGCCGCTTTTCCCGCATCGCGGACCGCCACGCGTCGGTCACGAGTGTCGAGGTGCCGTGGGGCGAGTCACTCTCCATCGACGCCGTCGCGGACGCGATTTCCCCGAACACCGACCTCGTGACGATGGTCCACAACGAGACCAGCACCGGCCTGCTGAACCCCGTCGAAGCGGTCGGCGAGATAGCGGCCGCCCACGACGCCCACTTCGTCGTGGACGGCGTGACCTCCATCGGCGGGGACGAGTTTCGAATCGACGACTGGCACGTCGACGTGGCCATCACCGACGCCCAGAAGGCGCTCGCCGCGCCGCCGGGGGTCAGCGCGCTGTACGCGACCGGCGACGCGCTGGACGCCTTCGACGGCGAGCGCGCGCCCTTCTACGAGGACCTCGACTGGCACCGCCGGAAGGCCGACGCGGACCAGACGCCCTTTACGAGCGCCGTCCCGCTGTTCCGCGCGCTCGCGGTGGCGGTCAAGAACATCCGCGAGGAGGGGCTGCCCGCTCGCATCGCTCGCCACCGCCGGCAGGCCGCGGCGTTCCGCGCGGGCTTCGCCGCGATGGGGCTCGAGCGCTTCCCCGAGCCGACCGGCGAGACGGAGCTGTCGAACACCGTCACGGCCATCTCGCTGCCCGCGGCAGTGCGCGAGAATTCGGACGCCTTCTTCGATGCGGTGGCCGACCGGGGCGTCTCCATCTCCGGCGGGCAGGCGCATCTGGGTGGCGAAATATTCCGCGTGAGCAACATGGGCGGGCTGTCGGACCAGCAGATACTCCGGGGCGTGCGGACGGTGGGTGAGGCCCTGGACGAGGTGGGTGCGGACGTGGACGCGGCGGGTGGGGTGGCGGCAGCGCGGGAGGAACTCTCCGACCGCCGACCCGGCTGACGGCGTCTGGGCTGTCCGGCCACCGATCCAGATGACGGTGCGCGAGGGACTACCGACCAACCACCCGGTCTACGCAGCGAGAGAACCCTGGACCGGCGAGCGCCCGCTCGTCGGCCCCCGAACGGCAGGGACCCGCTCTCGGGGAGCCGGCGGCGACACTCTCTTTCCACCCGTAATTTTTTGAACCAAATGGATTAACACGTCGTTAACTTACCAAGTGCGTACCTTTATGTGGCCTAAACCACTCACTTACGGCCACAAGACATATATGGTACTACGTGGCGACCGTCGGGGCGTTACGCCCGTCGTCGGAGCGTTGCTCATGGTCGCCATCGTCGTCATGCTGACCGTCTCGACCGGCGTCATCCTGCTCGGCTTCTCCGACCGCGTCCAGCAGCCGGCCCCGCTGGCCGCGCTGGACGAGTCGGTCCGGGTCACCGTCGACGACAACGAGACCCAGAACAACCTCGAGCTCGTCCACGACGGCGGGCAGAACATCCCCGTCGAGAACCTCGAGGTGGTCGTCGACACCGGCAGCGGGAGCACCACGCAGCCGGTACCGCAGACCGGACCGCTGTCGGACGGCGAGTGGTCCGCCGGCGAGGCCGTCTCGCTGTCGCTGTCCCAGAGCGCCGTCTGCTCGGGCGGCAGCGACGTGGACGTCTCCGTGGTCGTCGAGCGCGACGGGTCCAGCCACGTCATCTCCGCCGAGACGGTGCCCGTCGAGCGCGGGCAGTTCACGCTCGGCGGTGGGTCGGTGACGCCGACGGTGAACTACACCGCGAACGTCACGCTCATCGGCTCGGCCATCACCGCCGGGGGGACCCCCGTCCCCATCGACGTCTGGGTCGACGTCGGCGGCACCGAGACGAAGCCGTGGTCGTCCATCTCGGGCAACGGCGCGCTGCCCCGGAGCCACGTCGTGCCCAACCAGAGCGCGGGGACGAACGTCACCGTGGGGGCCCAGGCGGTCGGCGTCGGGCTGCCGCGCCGGAACTCCGACACCGGCGGCGGGCTGGTGAAGGTGCTGCGGGACGGCGACTCCGCGCCGAACACCGCCGGCTTCAACAACCAGGCCGCGGCGTCGGCGTTCATCGACCCCTACCTCGACAGCGGGACCGTCACCCTGGAGGACAACCAGGCCATCTTCCTGTTCGAGCTGGGGACCAGCAACCCCAACGCGGCGGCCGCGGACTTCCAGGACGCCGTCGTGCTGGTGTCGCTCTCGGCGAACGAGCAGGCCGCGGTCGTCACCGAGAACGCCCAGGGCGAGCAGGTCCTCGTCTGCCCGCCGACCGGGAGCTGACCTCGCCCTCTCGCTCGGCAGCCACTGCCCGCTCCCTCTCGGTTCGTTCCCTACCAGTCCGCTCGTGCTGTCAGCCGTCCGCGCCCGCGAGGACCCACCGGAACCGCGGGTGGAGCCACGCCCACGCGTCCGGGCCGCGGTCGGCGACGTAGCCGCCCGCGCGGCGGACGCGCTCGCGCTCGACGTGGCCCGCCCACGGCGCTCGCAGGTCGTCGGCGAGCGGGACCGACCGGACGCGCCACTCGGGCGGCCGGAAGTAGACGGCCCGGTCCGCGCCCGCGGTCAGGCCGACGAGGACGTGGCCGTCGGCGTCGGCGGCGAGCAGGTCGGCGGCCAGTGCGTCGGCGGGGAGGTCCGGCCGGCGGGCCGCGATGGCGGCCGCGAGGTCCTCCGCGAGGGACGGCTCCCCGGTCCGTGGTCGGCTCACGGAGGGTGGTCGCCCGCGTCCGGACGTGAATCCGCGCCGACTCCCCGCGGCGGAACTGGAAGTGGAGTTCCCGCCGACGGGTCCTCGACCGTCCCCGAACAGTCCTCGATGTCGTCGGACAGTCCTCGTTCGTCCCCGAACAGTCCTCAATCGTCCCCGAACAGTCCTCAATCGTCCCCGAACAGTCCTCAATCGTC
>CAZPIG010000032.1:12006-16223 GCA_964586205.1 uncultured Halobacteriales archaeon
GTCCTCAATCGTCCCCGAACAGTCCTCAATCGTCCCCGAACAGTCCTCAATCGTCCCCGAACAGTCCTCAATCGTCGCCGAACAGCCGGCCGACGGCGAAGCCCACGCCCGCGACAACCGCGGCCACCGGCCACACGAAGACCGCGAGGAAGACCACCGTGAACAGCCGGCTCTGGAGGGTGGCGGGCTCGACGCTCCCGGCGAGGCCGGCGGCGACGGGGACGAGCGCGAGGCTGGCGGCGACGGCGTAGCCGCCGCGCCGGACCGCCCCGACGACGGTGGGGGTGCGCCCGGCGTAGTTCGTGACGGCCAGCCAGACGACGACCGCCACGACGAACGGTCCCCCGCCGGGAATCAGGAGCGACGTCGTCGCCAGGATGGCGAGGCCGGACACCACGCCGGCGGCCAACGCCACGACGAACGTCGCCGCGTCGTCGAGCAGTCCAGTGGCCCCGGTCGGGCCGCTAGAGTCGTCGGGAGTCGTCGGGTCCGCATCCGCGGTGGTGGTCGCCCCGGCCGCGGTGGTCGTGTCGACGGTGGTGGTCGATTCGACCGTATCGGACGTCGTCGAATCGGTCGGCGGGTCGTCCGCGGTGGGCAGGTCCGCCTCGCAGTGCAGGCAGTAGCTCGCGGTGGCGGACACCGGCTCCCCGCACGTGGGACAGCGCGGGTCGGTGGGGTCGGCGGGCCAGCCCTCGTCGCTCATGCGCGGGCGTGGTCGTCGGAGTGACATATAGCTACTGCCCGCTCCGGTCGGCTCGGGGCGGCGTCGTGGTGTGGTGCGGTTTCACTGTCGTCGCAAGCGGCGGGGTGGTGTCGGGGTGCGGAGCGAGGCGAGGTGGTGCGGTCTCACTGTCGTCGGTAGCAGCGGTCTCACCGCGGCGAGCGGTCGGACAGTTCGTACGGCGTCTCTCTCGAGAGGTCCGCACGGACCGCGACCGCCTCCGCGAAAGTGGCGGCGACCGCCCATCGCAGACCGCCCCGCGGTTCACGAGGCATCCCGACCGCACCGCGACCGCGAACCGCCCACCTCGCCGTCGCTCGCGAGGCACACTGACCCACCGCGACCGCCCCCGCAGACCGTCCAGTGACCGCACTCGACGCGAGGCACACTGACCGCAACCACTCCGCAGCCGCAACAGCGACCGCACCCGAACCGAGGCACCCTGGCCGCACCGCGACCGCGAACCGCCCACCGCGGACCGCATCGGCGCTCACGAGCCACACTGAACCGCACCCGCACCCCCGAATCGAGGCACACTGAACCGCACCCGCAACGGGGACTTCGACCGCAACAGCGACCGCGACGAGGAGCCGACCCGACGCCCGAACTCACTCCAGCGCCGCGCGGAATGCCTCGTACTCGTCGGCGTCCAGCCCGGCCACGCCGAGGTCCTCGCCGTGGGCGTCGCTGCCGCCCGTGACCACGAGATCGTGCTCGCGGGCCGTCCGCCGGACCGACTCGAATTCGTCGTCAGCCACGGACCGCCCGTAGGGGTAGTGCACCTCCACGGCCCCGATTCGGTGGTCCGCGCAGAGCGCGAGCGCGGCGTCCGGGTCGTCGTACCGCAGCGGGTGGGCGAGCCCCACGAGCCCGCACGCGTCGGCGAGCAGCGCCGCGCCGCGGTCGAACGACGGCACCTCGCGGGCGACGTAGCACGGCCCGTCGTCGCCGATGAGGTCCGCGAACACCGCGCCCTCCTCGGCGTACTCCGTCCCGGGGTGGGCCACCACAGCGCGCGCGACGTGCGGCCGGCCGACGCCCGGCTCCAGCGGGATGGAGAGCTCCACGCCGAGGCGGTCGGCCACGCAGTCGGCGATGGCGCGGGTGCGCTCTACGCGGTCCGTCTGGAGGCGCTCTATCTCCGCGCGGAGGTGGGGCGTCGGGTCGACGGCGTAGCCGAGGAGGTCAACGCGGTGGTCGTCGTCGGACGATTCCCGAACCTCCACCCGCAACTCGATTCCGTGAATCACGGTCACGCCGTCGCGCTCGCCGACCGGGCTGTCGAGGTCCGAATGCACCCGGTCGTGGTCGGTGACGGCGACCGCCTCCACCCCGACTTCGCGGGCCGCCGCCGGCAGGTCCGCGAGGCGGAGTGTCCCGTCGGAGTTGGTGGTGTGGACGTGGAGGTCCGCGACGACGGTCATGGTGCGGTGGTCGGTCGTCGCGGGGAAAGGTGTTCGGGAGTGGCTCGCGACGCTGGTCGGGGCCAGATGTCGTCCGGGTCCGTCCAGCGATGCACCACGCCCACGAGGCACCACGCGCCACTGCAATCCGACAGTAGCTTTTTGTGAACCGGGTGAATCCCTCCGACAATTCAGTGAACCGACCGGACGAGGCCCCCGTGACAGTCTCCGCCGACGACCTCCGGACCGGCGGCGCGGAGGCGGCCTTCGAGGCCGTCGAGGTGGCCGTCGAGGACTACCGCGAGGAGGGCGCGAGCGGCAACGTCGCCGTCGTCGCGCCGCCGTACGCCGGCCGCGCGGCGCTGCTGGACCACGCCGAGGCGCTGCTCGACGACGTAGAGCGCGTCCGCCTCGGACCGGCGGCCTCCGAGGGGCGCGCGCCGTCGGTCCCCGACGCCGACGCCGTGCTCGTGGACGACTGCCAGTACCTCTACCGCCGTCGCATCGGCGGCTTCCGGGTCTTAGACCGGCTGCTGGAGCGGATGGCCACCGCCGACACGCTGTACGTCACCTCGTGGAACAGCTACGCGTGGCGGTACCTCGAGGCCGTGAAGGACGTCGGCGCGTCGTTCCCCGTCCAGGTCGAGGTCCCGCCGCTCGACGGCGACGGCGTGGCGGCGATGATACGGGCCCGCTGGGAGCGCGCGCCGGAGTTCGTCCAGACCGGCGAGGACGGCCGCATCAAGACGCTCGACGTGGTCCGCCGGCCGGTCCGGCTGCCCGGCGGCCGGAGCGTCGGGGTGCCGGTCCCCAAGCCGAACCCGGAGTGGGTATCGTCGTGGTGGACCACCGACGACGAGGAGAGCATCGAGGCGGTCGTCTTCGAGAAGGTCGCCCGGCAGTCGCGCGGCAACCCCGGCGTGGCCGCGACGGCGTTCGAGCGCGCGCTCGACGGCGACGAGATAGCGCCGGCGCACGTCGTCGAGCCGACCGTCGACGGCCGGCTGGACGACGCCGACGCCGTGCTGCTGCTCGCCGTCGTCTCGAAGGGCAGCGTCACGCGGGAGGCCCTCGAAGACGTGGCGCGCGGCCCGGTGGACACCTCGCTGGCGACGCTGGCCGACGAGGGGCTGGTCGAGCTACACGGCGAGAGCGTCTCGGTCGCCCCTAATGGCCTCCAGCCGGCCGTCGCGGAGCTAGAGCGGAGGCGGTTGCTGTGGTGAGGCGGGCCGGCGGCTTCGGAATCCGTCGCAGGAGGCGGTTGCTGTGCTGACGCCACCCCTGTGGCACGTGTTCGTTCGGGCAGCCGGCCACGGCGTCCTCCAGACGGAGGTCCAGGTGTCGCCCGAGCGGCTGGTCACCGCGGCGCTCGTGCTCGTCGGCGCGTACCTCGTGGCCCGGACTGCGAGCGGCCTGCTGACGCTGGCGGCCGACCGCTTCGCCACCCACCGCTTCCGGGTGACGCTGCTCATCCCGCTGGTGAAGTTCCTCGTGTACGGCGGCGCGGTGTACGTCGTCGTGCGCATCCTCTTCGAGCTATCGACCACGCAGTTGGTGGCGTTCTCCGGGCTCCTGGGGGCGGCGCTGGGTCTCGGGCTGAAGGACTTCCTCGCGGACATCGTGGGCGGGCTGGTGGTCGTCGTCGAGCAGCCCTACCAGGTCGGCGACAAGGTGACGCTGGGCGACCACTACGGCGAGGTGGTGGACATCGGCCTGCGCTCGACGCGGCTGCTGACCCCCAACGACACGCTCGTGGTCGTGCCGAACTTCGTGTTCTTCAACGAGTCCATCGCGAACGCCAACGCCAGCGCCGCCGAGATGCTCGTGGTCGTGGAGTTCTTCGTCGACCCCGACGCCGACATCTCGGTCGCGGTGGACGTGGTCGAGGACGCCCTGGTGACCTCGCCGTACGTGTACGTCACCGACGACCACCCCGCGACCGTGGTGGTGGCCGACGACCTCTACTACCGGACGGTGAAAGGGAAGGCGTACGTGAACGACCTGCGCAACGAGGTGCCGTTCAAGACGGACGTCACCGAGCGCGTGCTGGCGGCGTTCGACCGGGAGGGCATCGAGTCGCCGAAGGTGCC
>CAZPIG010000033.1:0-16162 GCA_964586205.1 uncultured Halobacteriales archaeon
GGCGCGCCGAAGACGCCCGCCATCGCCGCGCCCGAGAACAGCCCGACCGCGCCCAGCGTGACCGCGCGGCGGTGGCCGGCGACGACGCCGAACGCGACGGCCAGCGTCCCGAGCCCGCCCAGCGCGGTGGCCGGCACCGACGCCAGCGCGGTCGCGACGACGGCGACGGCGGCCGCGAACAGCGCGAGGGTGGCGCTGAACCGGGCCGGCGAGCGGTCGACCTCGGCGGGGTGGCTGCTCATCGCGACCACCGCTCGTCGGCGCGCGTCACGGCCACTTCGAGGGGCTCGTCGCTGTCCCAACTGACCACCCGGAGCCCGGCCTGCCGGAGGTCGTCGATGCGGTTGGTCCGCTCGACGCGCGCGAGCCGGTGGCCCGCCGTCCGGTCGGCCGTCGCGTCCGGGCTGACCACGGTGACGGGGTAGCCGTAGGCGTCCAGCCGGCGGGCGACCTCGGCGACGTACTGGTCGCCGAGCCCCGACAGCAGGACCACCTGGGCGTCGTCCGGCAGGCGGCGGCGCAGCCGCGCCATCTCGAGGGCCGGGTAGAAGCGGTCGCCGCCCGGGACCGGGTCGAGCGTCGGGTGGGTGGCGAGCAGCCGCCGGACGCGGGTCCGGTGGTCGGTGCTCGCGCCGGGCGCGACCCAGCAGTCGCCCGGTCCCAGCCCGGCGACCCCGACCCGGTCGCCGCTGTCGAGCAGCGTGGCGACCAGCCGACCCGCCGCCTCGACGCTGCGGTCCAGCGCGCTCGCCGCGCCGGGCTCGGGCACGCGGTAGGCGCGGTCCCGGCAGTCGACGAGGACGACCACCGTCGCGGCCCGCTCCTCGCGGAACTCGAGGGTCGCCAGCCGGCCCGTGCGCGCCCGGCGGTTCCAGTCGATGCGGTTCAGGGCGTCGCCGGGGCGGTACTCCCGGGTCGCGTGGAACTCCACGCCCTCGCCGCCCACGTCGGTCGTGACCCGGCCGGTGTACTGGGTCGTCTGGGCCCGTAGCGGCACGGCGGGCAGCGGCTCGAGCTGGGGGATGCAGACGACCTCCGACTCGACCTCGACCGACAGCGCCCGCTCTATCGCGCCGCTGAAGTCGCGGACGAGGACCGTCGCGGAGCCGAACTCGTGGACGCCGCGGCGGGCGTCCAGCCGGTAGCTGAACCGCGCGGCCCGCCCGGACCGCAGCGAGGTGCCGATGCGGGGCGAGCCCTCCGTCACCGTCGTGGCCTCGGGGACGCCGTCGACGTACCGCAGGTCGGGGAGGGTCCCGTCGCCGACGTTCCGGACCGTCACGGTCACGGTCACCTCGTCGTCGGGGGCCGGCTCGGGGTCGCTCACGGTCCGCTCGACCTCGACCGCGGCCGGCGGCGGGACCGCGGCGCGCGCGTAGGCGGCGAAGCCGACACCGACGACCGCGAGCAGCAGGACGACCGGCCGGCCGAGCACGATGCCGACGCCCCCGGTCAGCAGCGCCGCGGCGCTGACGCCGCGCCAGCGGTCCGTCTCGCGGTCGCGGTCGACGCCGACCACGGTGGCGCTCGCGGTCGCGTCGGCCCCGTCGTCGGCCGCGTCGGCCCGCTCGGCCTCCTCGGCGGCCGTCATCGCTCGCCCTCCTCGACGGCCACGATGGCCGCCAGCGTCCGGCGCGCGTCCCGGTCGAACCGCCGGCCCTGGAACAGCGCCACGAGCTGCTCGCGCAGCAGCAGCGACCGACGCCGCCCGTCGGAGAGGAAGTCGGCGGCCACCGGGTCGTCGGTCCACGTCCCCTCCCGGAGCATCTCGCGCGCGACGGCCTCCGAGCACTGCTCGCGCCGGGTCAGCACGGCCACGGCAGCCTGAGTCAGCCGCTCCTCGATGTCCTGGCGGCGGGCGGTGGTCCTCGGGTGGTAGGTCGAGACGCTCGCCAGCCGCTCGTCGAAGTCCGCGCCCGGCGTGGGCAGGTCCGGCGGTATCTCCGGGTCGGCCGTCTCCGCGGTCTCGACCTCCGCGCCGCGGCGTTCGAGGGCGGCCCTGACCCCCTGGACCGCCGCGAGCAGCCCCACGACGACGATTATCGGGCGGCCGCGACCCACGTCGGCGGCCAGCCCCGGCGCGAGGACCATGACGACTCCGAGGGTCGCGGCCGAGAGCCCGGCCGCAGCGAGTAGCTCGCGGCCCCTCACGACCCGCCCTCCGCGTAGGTGGATTCGATGCGGCGAAGCGCCGACACGGCCCGCTCCTCGCGGTCGGTCGTCGCCTCGTGGCCGCCGTAGCGCACCTCCTCGAACAGCCGCGTCAGCTCGTCCACGTCGTCGCGGGCCATCCCGGCCCCCGTGGCCGCCGCGGCGAACTCCGCCGGCGTGCTCGCCTCGGGGTTGTCCACCTCGAGGTGGGTCGTCATGTCGTCCCACGCGCGGTAGACCTCGTTGTCGAGGTCGGTCGCGCCCTCGATGCGGTCGGCGGCCCGGCCGGCGGCCCGGCCGACGGCCCGGATGTCCGCCTCGGCGGTGGGCTCGGGGTCGTCGGGGATCTGGAGGCGGTCCTCGTCCTCGCCCGCGCGCAGCAGCAGCGCGACGGAGACGACGAGCGCCCCGCCGAGCACCACGAGCAGCAGCCACGCCACGGGCGACGTGGTGATGGTGGCTCCCTGGTCGAAGCCACCCACGCCGCCGACGGGGATGCTGGTGTTGTTGCCCCGGCCCGGCAGCAGCGAGAACTCCGAGTTCTGGGCCGGGCCGCCGCAGTTGGTCAGCAGGAGGTAGACGAACACCACGGGCAGGCCGAACGCCCCGCCGAACGCGAACGTGGCGAGGACGTTCAGCCGCCGGGTTATCAGCACCCCCGCGACCAGCGCCACCAGGACGATGGCAGCCTTCACCCACCAATCGGTGAGGAACTCGATGCAGAGTTGGAGCGGCGGGGCCTGACTGCCGAGGGTGCCCTGCCCGGATTCGTTCTGGGGGATGACGCTCCCGCCGTCGTCGCGGCCCGCGCCGACGTCGCCCGACGAGCCGATGCCGGAGCCGCCGCTCTCGTCCGGCACGACCGTCTCGTTCAGCGTCGCGGCCGCGAGGGCGATGGCGACGACCGCGACGACCGCGAGGACGACCGCGATGGCGGTGTCTCGGTCCACTGGGTCGGTGTTGGGCAATCGACGACTTATGACTGTCGGGGCGTCGGCGACGACGGCGGCTCGTCGACTGTGGACAGCAGGTCACCGCGAGCGGTGGCAGATGCTCGACAGCTAGTACCCGCTTGACGCCCGCGATAGCACCCGCCCCGGTGCGGCGGGGCACACCCCGAACCCGAGCCGGGTCACCCACCGGGAGCGGGTGGTCGCGGCCACGTTCGGCCTCTGCACCCCCACCTATGGCCACCAGATACTTATAGGTTGATACCACATCGCATTATTGAAATCTACGTATTCTATCAATCGTTATGCTTTCGACGTGATTAAATCATGGGACGGCGAGGAACTACTCGATGCGACCGCTGGTATCGTGGATGACGCGGTCAGACGACGCCATCCTCGAGCTGTTAGCGACCGCCGAGCTCGCCCTACCTCCCGCGGTCATCGCCTTCAACGCGGACGTTTCGCGGCCGACCGTCCAACGACGGTTGAAGAGGCTGCTGGCACACGACCTCGTCGAGAAGGCCGATGCCTCGCGGGGGTACTACCGGATCACCGACCTCGGCCGGTCCTACCTCGACGGCGCCGTCGACGCCGACGACCTCGAACCCTGACGGCGCGGCACGCTCGGGGGTGGGCGGGTCCGCCCGTAGTCCCGACGCTCGCGACGGTATTGCGGGCGACGTCGCGGGTCGACGGGGGGTCGTCCGTCCGGAGAGGCGCTGCTGTGGTCGGCTCGGGACGGTGCTCGCGTCGGGACGTGACCTGCGCCCGTCCCGAGCCGTCGGTGACGCCGCGCCACGCTACGCGGAACGAGCGACGGGCGACGGCCGCGGCAACCGTGACGCCCGGCAGCCGCGGCGCGCGCTCGGGCGCGACGCGGTGCGGCGCGGCGCGGTGCGGCCGCGGGGCAGTGCGGTGCGGCGCGGTGCGGCCGCGGGGCAGTGCGGTGCGGCGCGGAGCGGTAGTGGGGTGGGGCGGAAGCGGTAGCGGGGCGGTGCCGAGCGGCCGCTTTTTGCTCGAGCTTTTTCGCGGCGCGCGCTCGGGCGCGCCGCCAAAAAGGTCGGGGGGCAAGATACTTACCGCGTAGTTGCGAGGGGTGCCGCATGGACGCGGACCGGAAGCACGTCCTGCTCGCACTGGCGGCCGTCGGGGCTGCCGCCGCGGTCGGGCTGGCGGGGACGCGCGAGCGCATCGCCGGGCCACGGGGGCCGAGCAAGGCGAACGTCGCCGCGAGGGTCGTCTCCGAGCCACCGCCCGGCGCGACGGTCGTCGCCCCGGGCGACGCGGCGCTGGAGCGCATCCCCGGCGCGCGGACCGTCATCCGGCGGGCCGTGCGCAACGACGCCACCGACGACTGGGAGCACCTCACCACCGAGGGCGAGGGGGCGTGGAACGCCGTCGACGTCCTGCACCGCGACCTCCCGTACTTCGAGGCCGACGAGAGCGACGCGGAGGACGGCGTCTACGTCGCCTGCGAGGGCTCCATCGTCGTGCTCGACGCCATCGGGTGGGCGTCGCCCGACGTGCCGCGGTGAGCGCCCTGCGATGTGGCCAGGGGCGGGAGTCCCGTAGCGGACGGTGGGCGTGGCGGTCTCCTGACCTCGCTATCGGTGCCGCCGCCCTGGGGTGTCAAGAGAAGCGACGGCCAGTGCATCGAACCACCGTCGGGTGGGAGTCTCGCGAACGAAGTGAGCGAGACGCCGGCGAGCGCCGCTCGCCGGAACTGAAAGGGGCCGGCCGCTGGACGACGGCGGCCGACGTAAGCAGGGCGGGACGCCTCCAGCGTCCCGCTTGCCGTGCGGCGCAGGCTCGGCTGCGCCGCACAACACTGCAGGCGAGCGAACGGAGTGAGCGAGCCGAAGCGCGCAACGAGGCCCCCGAGTCCAGCGACCGGGGGCTTTCGAGGACACTGTCAACGGCCCGACTCGACCGACAGTGCCTTCGAAAGCCCCGACGCGCTCGGCTCCCGCGGCGCTCACTGCGTTCGCGCCGCGCGCTCGCTGCGGTCCTCGCCCCTCGCTTGGCTCGGGGCTGCGGTCCTTGCATCGCCGGGGTTCGCCGAGCGCGTCGCCCCTTTCAGTCCCGCCCGACGGTGGTTTGACCGGGTTTTTGGAGCTAATCTCGACATCCCCACGACCCAACCGCAATCCCTACCTACTGCCGCCACCGACCGCCAGCCATGCAACTGGGCCTCGTCGGCCTCGGACGGATGGGTGCCATCGTCGCCGAGCGAGCGGCCGACGCCGGCCACGACGTCGTCGCCTTCGACGTGGACGCCGACGCCCGCGCGGGCGCGGACCCCGCCGTCGAGACGGCGGACTCGCTGTCGGCGCTCGCCGACGCGCTCGGCGACGACAAGCGCGTCTGGCTGATGGTCCCCGCCGGCGACGCCGTGGACGCCGCCCTCGACGAGCTCGAACCGCACCTCGCCGGCGACGACGTGGTCGTGGACGGCGGCAACTCCCACTTCGAGGACTCCGTGCGGCGCGCGGCGGCGACCGACGCGGCCTACCTCGACTGCGGCACCAGCGGCGGCCCGGCGGGGGCGGAGCTGGGCTTCTCGCTGATGGTCGGCGGCCCCGAGTGGGCCTACGCCGAGCTGGAGCCGGTCTTCGACGCCGTGGCGACCGGGCCGGAGGGCCACGAGCGCATGGGGCCGTCGGGGGCCGGCCACTACGTGAAGATGGTCCACAACGGCGTCGAGTACGCGCTGATGCAGGCCTACGGCGAGGGGTTCGAGCTACTGCACGAGGGCCGGTACGACCTCGACCTGGAGGCGGTCGCACGCACGTGGAACAACGGGGCCGTCGTCCGGTCGTGGCTGTTGGAGCTGTGCGAGCAGGCGTTCCGCGAGGAGGGCAGCGACCTGGGAACCGTCGCGGACCACGTCGCCGGCGGCTCGACGGGGACGTGGACCGTCCAGGAGGCCCTCGAGCAGGAGGTGCCGGTGCCGCTCGTCTACGCCGCGCTGGCCGAGCGCTTCGACAGCAGGGCGACCGGTGACGGTCGCGGACGGTTCTCGCGACGGCTGGCGAACTGGCTGCGGTACGGCTTCGGCCGGCACGAGGTGGCGCGGGAGGAGTGAGTCGGGGCGTCGGTGCCGGGCCGGACGCTCACAGGAACGTCACGTGCGTACTCGGCAGCGTCACCGTCGTCGTCTCGCCGACCGCGGGTGGCGCGTCCGCGAAGGCGTCGAGTCGCTGGTCGCCGTCCAGCGCGAGTGTCACGCGCGCGGCCGCGTCCTCGCGGACCACCTGCTCGACGGTGGCGTCGACGGTGACGTCCTCGCCGTCGAGGTCGCTATCGTCATCCGTCGACGCCACCACGTCGCCCGCCGACGCTCCCCCGCCACTTCCCGCTCCGAGGCCGACGTGCTCCGGACGAATAGCGACGTAGGAGGCGTCCGCGGGCCGGTCGAGCGCCGACGCCAGCGACGAGCCGTCGATGGCGAGGCAGTTCGAGCCCGTGAAGCGCGCGACGAACGGCGACGCGGGGCGCTCGAAGACGGTCTCGGGCGTCCCGGTCTGCACGACGCTCCCGTCGCGCAGCACCGCGATGCGGTCCGCGAGCGTCCGCGCGGTCGTCCGGTCGTGGGTGACGTAGACGGCGGTGACGCCGTCGAGCACGTCGAGCATGTCCGTCCGGAGCGACTGCCGCGTCGGCACGTCCAGCGACGACAGCGGCTCGTCCAGCAGCAGCACCGCGGGGTCGACCGCCAGCGCCCGCGCGAGGGCGACCCGCTGGGCCTCGCCGCCGGACAGCGTCCGGGGCGAGCGGTCGGCGAGGTGGGCGACGCCGAGGGCCGCGAGCAGGGCCTCGGGGTCGCGGTCGCCGCCCCGGTAGCGCTGGCCGAACGCGACGTTCCGGCGGACCGTCATGTGCGGGAACAGCGCGTAGTCCTGGAAGACGAACCCGAAGTCCCGCCCCTCGGGCGGGCGGTCCTGTAGCTCGGTCCCGTCGAGCGAGACGGTCCCCTCGTGGGGGTGGAGGCCGGCGACGACCTCCAGCAGCAGCGTCTTGCCGCTGCCGCTCGGGCCGAGTACGACCAGCGTCTCGCCGTCGGCGACCGACAGCGACGCGGCCACGTCGAACGGCTCCGTGCCGTCGGCCTCGAACCGCGCCGACACGTCGATGGCGAGGGTCACGCCAGCCCACCCCCCGTCCCGTCGCCGTAGGCGACCCACCGGACCACCACGAAGATGGCCGCGGCGAGTGCCAGCAGGAGGAACGCGACCGCCCCGCTCTCGGCGAGGCCCTCCGAGAGGTACGTTCGGTAGACGAACACCGGGGCGTGGTACGCCCGGACGCTGCCCGCGCCCGGGACGAACAGGCTGACGCTGTAGGCGACGACCGCGACGGCCCCGAACTCCGAGACCGACCGCGCCCACGCCAGCACGCCGCCGGTGAGCATCCCGCGGGCCGACAGCGGCGCGGTCACCCGGAGGAAGGTAGCGAACTCGCCCGCGCCGTGGACCCGGGCGGCGTACTCGAGGCGGGGGTCCACCGCCTCGAAGGCCTCGCGCGCGGCGTTGACCGCGTACGGCGCGCTCACGAACGTCAGCGCGAGCACCATCCCCCACACCGTCCCGAGGACCTCCAGTTGGGGCAGGACGCCGCCCTCGCCGAAGCCGAAGAGGACGACCAGCCCGGCCACGGAGTGGGGAACGACCAGCGGCAGGTCCACGAGACTCTCGACCAGCGTCTGGCCGGGGAAGCCTCGCGAGAGCCGCCACGCGAGGGGGACGCCGAACAGCACGCTGACGACCGCGGCCAGCAGCGGCGCATAGACGCCCAGCAGCAGCGCCCGCCGGACCGCCGGGTCCAGCGCCGCCTCGACGACGAGGTCCGGCGACTGGCGGGCGACGAACAGTGCCAGGGGGAGCCCGACGGCGACCAGCAGCACCGTTCCCAGCGCCGTCGCCGCGACGCCGAACGGGCCCTCGTCGGCGGCGAGGGCCGCGCCCGCGGCGCTGGCGACCGCGACGAAGGCGTACAGCGTCGGCCGGCCGACCGCGTACGCCGCGGCGAACGCCACGGCCTGGACGGTGACGAACGCGACGACGACCGACCCCGTGGCGAGCCGTCCCGTCGGCAGGGCGGCGTCGGCGTGCCGGGCCATCACGGACCGCTCCGTCGATGTGGTCGTGTCGTGGTCGGTGGTCCGGTCGTCATGGTCGGTGGTCCGGTCGTCGTTCGGGGGGTGCTCGCGTGCGAGTGCGGTGGTGTGTCCGCGCCACCGTTCGGCGGAACTGACGGCCCGGACGGCCTAAAGCTCCAGCGGTCCGAGGCTCTCCTCGGCCTCGGCGTGGCTCGTCACTCGGTCCGGGACCGCCGACTCGCCGTCGGCCGGGACCACCGCGGGGTCGACCGGAACGAAGCCCGTCTCCTCCTGGATGGTCCGGCCGCGGTCGCCCAGCACGAACTCGACCCACTTCGCGCCGAGCCCGGGAGCCGCCGCGACCGACGGGACGGTGACGCCGTAGGCGATGGGCGCGCCCGTGTACGTCCCGCTGTCTGTCTCGACCTCCGCCTCGGCGTAGTGACTCGCGTACTCCGCGGTGGCCCGCGAGAGGTCGACCTGCGGCTGGAGCTCCACGAACTGCACGTCCGCGGTCGTCCCGACGGAGCGGTAGTTGAAGGCGTAGTCCAGCTTCCCGGACTGTAGCTGGCCGACGAGCTTGGTCTCCGTGCTGGTCGGGACGGTGGAGTTGTCCCGGAGCGCCCGGTAGGTCGCGTCGTCGTACAGCGCCGACCCCTCGAAGGGGACGGCCCCGAGCTGCTGGGCCATGACGGCGCGGTAGCCGCCGGGGTCGGCGGCGGGGTCGCTGTGGCCGATGCTGACGCCGCCCCGCGAGAGGACCTCCCACCAGTTGTCCGTCGAGATGTCCCCGGCTCCCGTCGAGTCCTCGGTGTAGTGGATGGTCACCGCGTTGGTCTGGAAGATGGCGTACCAAGAGCCGAACTCGGGGAGGACCGCGTCGCGGACGAGCCGGTAATCGGAGACGCCGAGGACGTCCGCCGACCGGCCCTGCTCGGTTATCTTCCGCGTCGAGTCGACCGACCCCTTCGCCTCCCGAGTCACGTCGACGCCCTCCCGGTCCTCGAACTCGGATTCGACCCGGCCGAACGGTGGTTCGAGGCTCCCCGCGTGGAAGATGGTCATCGAGCCGCTGTCACCTCCGCCGAGGCCGAGACAGCCCGCCGCGCCGGTCGTCAGCCCGGCGGCGGCGGTCCCCGCCGCGGCGAGAAAGCCCCGCCGGGACGTCCGTCCGGCCGCGTCGTCGGTTCGTTGTTTCGGCACCGATACAACGGCGTTGTGTGCCGCCCGGAATAAGGGTTTCCGTACCGGCTCTCGCGGCCGGGAGGGCGGAAGGAAGCCTGGGCAGGGTGTTCGGGGGAGCAGTCGGACCCCCTACCAAACGTTTTCCCCGTCCCCGGTCCGAGTGGTGGCATGGACGACGGTGCGGACGGGGCCGGTGGGAGGGACCTCGACCGGGGCGACGCTGGCAGGGAGCGTAGCGACGCCGCCGGTGACCCGGGCGACGCCACCGACGAGTGGGCCGACAGCGCGGCCTTCGACGCGGCGCTGGTCGCCGACGGCGTCCGCTTCGAGGCCCGTGACGCGGCCCTGCTCCGGGCCGTCGACGAGTCGGGGTCGCTCAACAGCGCCGCCGACGGCCTCGGCCGGTCGTTCGCCCACGCCCAGCGCCGCGTCGTCGAGCTCGAGGACGCCTTCGGCCCGCTCGTCGAGCGCCGCCGCGGCGGACCGGGCGGCGGCGGCAGCGAGCTGACGCCCACCGCACGGGACCTGCTGGCGCGCTTCGACCGCCTCCGCCGGGAGTTCGCGGGGGTCGCGCGGGCGGACCAGACCGTGCTCGACGGCCGGGTCACGGACCGGGACGGGGAGCTGGCGACCGTCGAGACGGCTGCCGGACCGGTCCGGGCGCTCGTCCCGGAGGACGCCACCGACGTGGAGGTGTGGATGCGCTCGGACGCGGTCACCGTCGCGTCGCCGGCCGACGCGCCGGCCCCGGAGGGCACGAGCGCCCGCAATCGCTTCTCCGGCACCGTGGTCGGCGTCGACCGCGGCGCGGCCATCGCCGAGGTCGCCGTCGACGTGGGGGCGGAGACGCCGCTGGCGGCGCTGCTGACCCTCGACAGCGTGGCGACGCTGGGGCTCGCGCCGGGCGAGCCCGTCGTCGTCTCGTGGAAGGCGACGGCGACGCGCGGGCGGGTGCGAGCGGAAGACGAAGACAGCAGCTCGTGACGGGCGACAGTACTCCGCTATCCGCTCAGAGCAGCGCGTCGGCCATCGCCTCGAGTCGCTCGGTGTCGTCGTAGGCGAGCCACTGGAGCATCACCCGGTCGGCCCCGGCCTCGTCCAGCCGGTCTAGCTGCTCGGCCACCTCGGCTCCCGTGCCGACGATAGCGCCGCGCTCGCGTAGCTCCTCGGCGTCGCGGCCGTCGAGCAGCTCCGCCAGTTCCTCGTCGTCGCGGCCGAACACCACCCGCGTCATCATCGACCGCCGGAGGTCGCCTGGGTCCCGGCCCGCCTCGGCGAGCAGGTCGTCGAGGCGGTCGTTCTGGTCGGCGTAGTCGCCCGGCGGCTGGAAGACGCCGTTCCACTCGTCGGCGTACTCGGCGGCGAGCGGGAGCGTCCGCTTCGGGCCGTTGCCGCCGACGAGCAGCCGCGTGCCTCCCTCGCGCTCCGGCCGCGGCAGCAGCAGCGCGTCGTCCAGCGCGAAGTACTCCCCGTCGAACGAGACCGGGTCGTCGCTCCGCAGGAGGTCGTGTATCACCTCGACCCCTTCCTCGAAGCGGTCGAAGCGGGGCCCCACGTCGAGCAGGTCGAACCCGAAGGTCTCGTGCTCGCGCTCCTGCCAGCCCGCACCGACTCCGAGCACGAGGCGGCCGTCGGCGAGGTTGTCCACGTCCTTGCCCATCCGGGCGGTGAACACCGGGTGGCGAAAGGAGACGGGCGTGACCAGCGGCCCGAAGTCGATGCGGTCCGTCTCGTCCGCCAGCCACGTCAGCGACGTCCAGAGTTCCAGCGAGTCCTGATGCGGCCCCTCGGGGTTCGTGAAGTGGTCCGACCGGAACAGCCCCGCGAAGCCGCTGTCCTCGACGGTGCGCGCGAACTGCTTCCAGAGCGGCCAGGTCAGTCCCGCCTGACCCTCGACCATGATGGCGATGTCGGGCATGTGTCGGCTCCCGTACGGGGACTGCGCGGGCGGGGGCCTTCAGTGCTGGCGTCGCGGCCAGTGCGTTCGCTGTGGGAGGACTCGGGCGCTACGGACGGCGTCAGATCGTCGGTTCGGACGGGAGCAGCGCGGCGACCCGCTCCGCGAGCAGGACCGTCCCGGCGACGGCCGCGAGGCCGCTCCCGGCCACGGCGGCCCACGAGACCGCCAGCCGTCCGGCCTCGGCCGGGGCGAGGTCGAGCGCCGCGGCGACGCCGAGGTCGAGCGCGAAGAACAGCACCACGCCGGCGAGGAAGGGCGGCCCCCACGCCAGCGCGGTCGCGGCGAGCACGTCGGGCGGCCCCAGGTCGGTCGCCCGCCGGCCGCGCACCGTCGCGACCACGAGCGGGGCGAGGACGACCGCCACGAGCAGCCCCGCGCCGACTGGTGCCTCGTCGTAGAGCGCGAGGACGCCGAACCCGGAGACGGCGACGACGACGGCGAGGACGGCGACCGCGAGGTACCGGACGAGCGCCGGGACCCGTCCCGTTCGCCGGCGGACCACGACGGCCACAACCGCGAGCAGCGCGAGGACGAGGGCGGTGCCGCCGAGCGCCACCAGCAGCGTCAGCACGAAGAACCCGGCTCCGAAGCCGTCGGTCATGGCCCCTGTTGCGCGGTAGACGTGGTAAATCCTGGCGCTCGGGAGCCCCGGCCCGCTCGACCACCGGACGACGTGTCCGTTCGCCCCCTCGGGCCGCCCGCAGGGGAAGCGAGCGCCGACGCGGGGTTCGCCGCGAGCGCGGTCGCACTGATGCCGAGTAGTTGGTGTCAGGTGAACGGCAAGGGTGGATCGTTCCGCGGAACGGTCCGTGGTAGCGGAACGAGGTGTTGTAACGTCGTCGCAGGGAATTCTGACGGACGACGGGGCGACCGGCCCAACGCTTTTACGTGCGTGTGTATTGGTACAAATATGGGTAGCAAGACCATCTCCATCCGCGATGGGGTCTACGAGCGTCTCCGGCGGCGAAAGCGGGAGGACGAGAGCTTCGCAGACGTCATCGACCGGTTGATGGGGGAGGACGACCCCCTTTCGGGCTTCGGAGCGTTCTCCGACACCGAGATCGACGAGGAGCTGGAGCGAATCGAGCGCGAGATGGACGAGGACTTCGCGGCGACCATCGAGGACCTATCGGAGGAATTCGATGAAGTGTCTGGACAGTAGTTTTCTCGGCGACTACCTCCGAGGACGGGGTGTCGCGGCTCGGTTCATCGAAGCAACGGACGAGGACGCCTTCGTGGTCCCCTCCGTGGTGCTGTACGAGCTGTACAGCGGTGCCCGGAGTCAAGGCCGCGACCCCCACGAGGTGGACGACGCCCTGTCGTGGACCGACACGCTCCCGTTCGAGCCATCGCACGCCGCGGAGGCGTCCGCCATCCGGACCGAGCTACGCGGGGCGGGCCGGCGTATCTCCGAGCCAGACACGATGATCGCCGGCGCGGCACGTGCGGTCGGTGCACCGCTCGTGACCGGGGATTCGGACTTCGACCGCGTCGACGGGCTCGCAGTCGAGAACCACCGCGAGCAGTTCGGGAACTGACCGCTCTACCGCATCAGCTCGCCGCCGTTGACGTTCAGCGTCTCGCCCGTCACCCAGCCCGCGTCGCGGAGGAACGCCACCGCCGCGGCGACGTCGGCGGGCTGGCCGAACCGACCCATCGGAATGGCGGCCCGCTCCTCGGCCTTCTCGGCCTCGTCGCGGTCGGCGGTCATGTCGGTCTCGACGTGGCCCGGCGCGACCGCGTTGACCCGTATCTCCGGCGCGAAGTCCGCGGCGTGGCTCTTGGTCAGCCCCACGACGCCCGCCTTCGAGGCCGCGTAGTGGCACTCGATGGGCGCGCCCGTGTACGCGAGGATGGACGAGACGTTCGTCACGGAGGGCGTGGGGTCGGCCGTGGAGTTCCGTAGATGCGGCAGGGCCGCCTTCGTGACGTTGAACGCGCCGTTGACGTTCACGTCCATCACGTGGTCGAAGTCCTGGGGCGGGAGGTCCGCGGTGTAGACGTGCTGGTCGATGCCGGCGTTGTTGACGACGTGGTCCACCCCGCCGAAGGCGTCGACCGTGGCGGCCACGAGGTCCGCGGCCTCGTCGGCGTCGGCGACGTCCGCGCGGACAGCCACGGCCCCGCTGTCGGTCTCGCCGTCGATGCGGTCGGCGACCGACCGGGCCCGCTGGGCGCTCTCGACGTAGTTGACGGCGATGTCGTAGCCGTCGGCGGCGAACCGGCGGGCGACCCCGCGGCCGATGCCCCGCGAGGAGCCGGTCACGATGGCGGCTGGCATTGGTAGAGCGAGGACAGGCGACGGTGTAACCTTTGTGGGGACGGCGAGTATAGACGACGGGAACGGTTTCTCGGGGTCAATCGTCAGTCACATCGACACATAGCAATCGCACCGTTGCGCTCGTGGAGGGTACACGCCGCTCCCGCGCTCCCCGAGGGGACCGATTTTTCACCCCCTCGTGCGAGGCGCGGCATATGACCCTCTCGGACGCGGTCAAGCGTAGCTTCGTCACCGGCATCGTCCTCGTCACGCCGCTGGTCATCACGCTGTTCGTCTTCCGGACGCTCGTGGTCTGGTCGCTCCAGGTCGTCGACCCGGTCGTCGAGGGGACGGGGCTGGCCCAGTACACCGGCGAGAACGTCGCCGTCGCCCAGCTAGCGGCCGCCGTCCTGATGGTCCTGGCGGTGACCGTGCTCGGCTACGTCGCCCAGCACAACGTCGGCAGGCAGGTGTTCGGCAACGCCGGGCGCGTGGTCGACGTCGTCCCGCTGGTCAGCACGGTGTACTCCAGCGTCCGGCAGGTCGCGAACTCGTTCGTCGACCGGGACGCGGCCTACGAGAGCGTCGTCCTCGTGGAGTACCCCCGCGAGGGCGTCTACGCCATCGGCCTCGTGACCGGCGACGCGCCGGCGGCCGTCGAGGGGGTCGTCGGCGAGCGGGCCCACACCGTCTTCCTGCCCAACAGCCCGAACCCCACGGGCGGCCGCCTCGTGATGCTACCCGACGACGAGGTGCAGGAGGTGGACGTCAGCGTCCGGCGCGGCCTCGGGCTGCTCGTGACGACCGGCATCGGGGCCGACGACGAGGCGGCGCTCCCGCCGCTGGACGACACTGGAGCGTCCGATGGCGCGAGCACGCGCGACGATGACGTGGACGTGCTCGGCGGCGCGAGCACGCGCGACGACACTCGCGTGTCCGGCGACGCAGGCACACGCGACGACGACGGAGCGTCCGACGACGCCGGCGCACCCGACTGACGAACCGGGAACGGTCACCGTTCGTCGGCGCGGGTCACGCGGAGGACGCGCACGCGGGCGTCGTCCATCCGCTCGACCACCAGCCGGAGGTCGTCGTGCTCGACCACGTCGCCCTCCTCGGGGATGCGGCCGAGGTGGTCGATGACGAGGCCGGCGACCGTCTCGAACACCTCGCCCTCCGGGAGGCTGGCGTCCAGGGCCTCGTTCAGCTCGTGGACGTTCACGTCGGCACGGACCCGCGCGGTCCGGTCGTCGAGCAGCCGGATGGCCGGCTGCTCGGCCTCCTCCAGTATCTCGCCGACCAGCTCCTCCAGGACGTCGTCGAGGGTCACCAGCCCCTGGGTCGTCCCGAACTCGTCGACCACGATGGCGACGCGGTGGCGACCCTCGCGCATCTCGACCAGTAGCTCGTCTACGTCCTTCGTCTCCGGTATCTGCGGGACCGGTCCCGCGAGGTCGCCGCCGGTCGAGGAGGCGGCGCTACCGTCACTTCCGGTCCCCCGCTCGGCGGCCACGAGGTCCGCCAGCGCCACGACGCCGACCACGGTGTCGAGGGTCCCCTCGTAGACGGGCAGCCGGTCGCGGCCCGAGTCGAGACAGGCGTCGATGGCCTCCGTGGCGCTCGCCTCGGCCTCGACGGCGACCACGTCGAGGCGGGACTGCATTATCTCCTTGGCGATGCGGTTCCTGAACTCGAGGACCCCCAGCAGTAGCTCGCGCTCGCCGGCCTCGATGACCCCCTCGCGCTCGCCCGTCTCGATGAGCTGCTGGAGCTCGGTCCGGGTGACGTACGGGGCCTCGATGGCCCCGGTCGTCCCCGTCAGACGGTTGACCTGCCTCGTGAGGACGTCGAACAGCGCCACGAGGGGGTACATCAGGTACCCCGATAGCTGCAGCGGTCGGGCGACCCGGCGGGCCCACGTGTCGCTGTGCTCGACGGCGTAGGACTTCGGCGCGCTCTCGCCGAACAGCAGCACGAGCGCGGTGACGCCGAAGGTGGTGACCAGCACCGACTGCGCCGGCGGGACGTGCAGCGCCAGCACCGCCGTCGAGATGGAGGCCATGCCGATGTTGACGACGTTGTTGCCGACGAGGATGGTCACCAGCAGGCGGTGGGGGTCGGCCTTCAGGGTCGCGACACGGTTCGCGCCCGCGAGCCCCTCGTTCACCATCGACTCGACCTTGTGGTCGGCCAGCGAGAACAGGGCGATCTCCGACGAGGAGAAGAACCCGGAGAGCCCGACGAGCACTGCGACGGCGGCGACGCCAGCGAGCGTGAGCGTCCGGGTCGTCAGCTCGACGCCGAACTGCAGCGGAAGCGGTGTCACGTCGGGGTTTACGGCAGTCGGAGGTGTAAGTGCCGGCATCGCGCCGCCGGTCCGACCGCGTCCCGCTGTTCACCCGACCGGCGTCAGAGGGCCCGAGCGTCGTGGCGACGGTACCCGCGTCGCCGGGCCGACCGGCGAACAGGGGAGCGCTTTTGTGAGTCGGGTGACAGCGGACGGGCATGGCGTGTGGGAACTGTGGGTCGCCGGTGCCGGAGTCGGCCATGTTCTGCCC
>CAZPIG010000034.1:0-16073 GCA_964586205.1 uncultured Halobacteriales archaeon
GGCGGGACCTCCGCGGGCGCGAGCTTCGCCGTCGGCGACGGCGTGGTCGTGGACGTGACCGACGCCGAGGCGACCACCGTCACGGTGGACGGCGACCCCGCCCCGTTCGAGCCGGTCGAGCGGGTCCTGGAGGACCTCGGCGTCGCCGCCGCGGTGGACGTCCGCCCCGAGGTCCCGCTCGGCCACGGCTTCGGGGCCAGCGGCGCGGCGACGCTCGCCACCGCGCTCGCCGCCGACGCGACGTTCGACCTCGGGGCCGACCGCGCGGAACTCCTGCAGGCGGCCCACAGCGCGGAGCTCGCGGCCGGTACGGGGCAGGGCGACGTGTTCATCCAGGAGCAGGGCGGCGTGGTCTGGAGCGGCGACGGCGACGTGAACCGCGCGGAGGTGGACGCTCCGGTCGAGTACGCCACGCGCGGCGGCATCGACACGAGCGAGGTGCTGGCCGACGAGTCGTTCATGGCCGACGCGGCCCGGAGCGGCCACGAGCACCTCACGCGGCTGACGACCCCGCCGGACCTGCGCGACCTCGCCGAGCGGTCCCGCGAGTACCTCGACGACACCGGCATCGCCACGGAGTTCGTGGTCGAGCAGCTCGAGCGCGTCGAGGCCGCGGGCGGGGCCGGCAGCATGGCGCTGTTCGGCGACACCGTCTTCGCGGTGGACGTGGACGGGGTGCTGGACGAGCGGACGTGCGTGGCGAACCGGGGTGCGCGGGTGTTGGACGGGGAGTGAGGTTCGGCCATCGATTCGTTCGACGGCCGGCGTTTCTGGGTCCTCTGTCGTTCACCGTGGAGTGGCGCTGATAGTGATTCGCAGAAATCATCGTAGATTCCCGCCGGGCAATCGCCATCGTCTGCGGCTACTGGACGACCACCGTTCGGTGGCCGATTCCGTACCCTCCTCGGGGTGGGACTCCGGAAGGGGCGGGCCGCTCGGCGAACCCCGGCGACGCAAGCACCGCAGGCCCGAACGTAGTGAGGAGCGAGGAGCGCAGCGAGCCGCGGGAGTCGAGCGGCCCGGGGCTTCCGGGCGCTAGATTGCCGCTCGAACTACAGGATTTTACCGTCGATGCTGCCAACCAAGGACCATCCGAATTCGTTTGCCACCCACTATCAGAACTCCTCGATACCCTCGTCGGTCACCACGGAGTCGAGCAGGTGGACCGGCGTCGCGTCGTAGGAGGGGTTCTCGACGGCGAAGCCCTCCGCGGGCTCGCGCATCACCTCCGCGGGCGGCCGGAACTCGTTCTCGAAGACGAAGCCGCCCTCGACGAGCTTCGCGCTGGAGCCGACCACGGTCACCGGGACGCCTACCTCCGCGGCGGTCGCGGCGAGCGGGAACGTCCCCACGCGGTTGTACAGCGTCCCGTCGACGATGCAGTCCATGCCGACGACCACGCGGTCGCACTCGGGCAGGTAGTGGCCGCACGCGCTGTCGACGAGGAGGTGGGTCTCGACGCCGTCCAGCACGCCCAGCTCGCGGGCCGTCTTCCGGCCGAGCAGCCGCGGGCGGGCCTCGGTGACGTAGGCGGTCAGCGAGCGGTCCTCGTCGAGCGCGCGCCGGACGGCCGCGAGGACGGTCGAGGAGTAGTCGTGGGTGAGCAGCGTCGTCCCGTCGGTGAGGAGGTCCGCGGCGTTCGCGGCGGCCGCGTCCTTGGCGGACTCGACGGACTCGACGACGCGGTCGATGGCCTCGCGGGTGCGCTCCTTGGCGGCGTCGACGGAGGGGGCGTCCTCGGGGATGGCGGCCACGACCTCGCGCTGGGTCGTCTGCAGCGAGGCGTGGGAGGGGTTGGCCCGCCGGAGGGCGGTGCTGTTGCGCTCGACGGCCCGGACGTACTCCTCGACGGTGGCGAACTCGCGGTCGAGGAGCTCCTCCAGAGCGCGGGCGGCCTTGACGGCGACGACGGACGAGCTGTGGGTCTGCATCCGGCGTATCTCCTCGACCGTCTCGTCTATCATGGGTCGAACGTCGCCGTTGGGAGCCAAAGGCCTTCTGGATACGTAGATGCGTTACGTTCTCCCGTTCGGACGCGGTGTGGTGGCGGTCGCGTCGCTACCTGGCGCTCGGAAGCCCCGGGCCGCTCGACCGGCCGCGGCGTCCGCGCGAGGCGTGCGAGACCGCGTCGCGGTCTCGCTGCACGTGCGGCGCGGGCTAGGCCGCGCCGCAGACGAAGCGAGGGCGGGCTCGGGAGAGCGTGCTCTCCCGGCGCTCGCGGCCTCCGGCCGCTCCCGCGTCTCCGACGCTCGTTGCGGTCCTCGCTCCCTACGGTCGTTGCGGTCCTTACGTCGCCGGGGCCGGATCGAGCACCGGGAGACCGTCGGTCTCCCGAGCTAACGGCGGCGATAGTGATCGACGTGACTGTTGAATCGGTGGAGTCGGCATCAGGGGTGCGATTCAGTGTGGCTCGGCAGCGCAGTGGGGCCAGAAAGCCCCCGCGCGCTCGACCCGCCCCCGGCGACGCAAGCAGGGCGGGACGCCTCCGGCGTCCCGCTTGCCGTGCGGCGCGCGCTCGGGCGCGCCGCACGACCCCGCAGGGCCGGAGGCCCGAGGACCGCAGCGAGCGCGTGGCGCGAACGGAGTGAGCGCCACGATACGCGCGAGCGGCGAAGCCGCGAGCGCCGCGGGTGGTCGAGCGCGCGGCCCCTTTCGATCCCGCCCGTGGGCGGCTAGGCGAGGAGCGACGAGCCGCCGGCCCTTCTGCCCGATGCATACAGAAGTTGTGACGACCACTAAAGCCGCCGTGAACGGCCCGCCCCTTCCGGAGTCCCACCCGATAGCGGGGAGCCAGCCAGCAATAGCTCGCCGGATTTCGGCTCGTCGTACTGCTCGTCAATCCGTCGGCGCGACAGCGGGCTCCTCGCCCATCGCGCCGGGGACCGTCTCCTCGACCTGCGTGACCACCAGCACGAGGCCGACGACGCCCAGCGCGCTGCCCGCGGCGAAGGGGACGACGAACCCGAAGCGGACGAGGTAGCCCGACACGAGCGGCCCCAGCGCGGTCCCCAGACCGAACGCCATCGTCAGCAGCGACAGCTTCGTCCCCGACTCGCCCGCGCGGGCGAGGTCGCCCACGAGCGCGAGGCTCGGCGCGAACACCGCCGCCACGGCGACGCCCTGGACGAACCGCGCCACCAGCATCGCGAGGGGCGTGGTCACCAGCCCCTGGGCCAGCACCGACGGGACCAGCAGCACGAACCCCCAGACGATGAACCGCCGCCGGCCGTAGCGGTCGCTGGCCCGCCCGAGTGGAGCCTGCAGCAGGACGTTCGCGACCACGACCGCGGCGAACTCCAGCCCGAACAGCGTCTCGCCCTGCCCGAGGCGTTCGTTGACCGGCACCTGCAGCGTGGCGAACAGCGCGATGCCGACGCCCATGCAGAGCGTCGCGACAGCGACGGCGAACGCGGGGTCCAGCAGCCGCCGGCCGGTGGGGTCCCGGACCGCGATGGCGAGGTCCGAGCCCGCCGACGCGCGGGTCCGCTCGGGGTCGCGGACGAACAGGGCGACCAGCAGGAAGCTGACCGCCGCGCCCGTCGCCGCGACGAGGAAGGCCGCGTCGAAGCCGCTGACCGAGACGCCCCCGCCCAGCGGGAGCGAGTAGGGGCCGGCCGCCACGACCGCGCCGGCGACGACGGGGCCGAAGCCGAACCCGGCCAGCCGGAAGGTGTTGAACGTCCCCATGTTGCCGCCGCGGGTCTCGGTGGTGGCGAACTCGTTGACCAGCGCGACGGTGACGGGGATGGTCAGCGCGGCTCCGACCCCTTGGAGCGCCCGCACGACCACGAGCGCGCCGTAGTCGGTGACGACGACGTAGGCCCCGCTGGCCGCCGACAGCAGCGCGAGGCCGGCGAGGATGAACGGCCGGCGGATGCCCATGCGGTCCGAGACGCGCCCGACGAACGGCTGGGAGAGGCTGTTGAGGAAGCCGAACAGCGACAGCAGCACGCCGACGAGCAGGGCGTCGGTCACGGGGATGCCGAGCAGCGGCACCCGGCTGCCGACCAGCCCCGAGAGGTCCACCACGTCGCTGGCGAGGTAGGCGGGGAGGACGACGATGAGAAAGGAGTTGCCGATGGCGTCCGCCATGCGGGCGAACGCGAGGACGTAGACCCGCCGGTCGGTCTCGAAGACCATCCGTCCCGCGCTTGTGTGTGACGGGACAAGACGGTTGGCATCCCGGCGAGGGCGATGTTTACCGTCGCGACTCGAAGCGCCTCGGCGGGCCGTCCCGCGTTCAGTCCCCCTCCGCGCGTTCGGTCACCCCCGCGTTAGTCCTCCTTCGCATCGAGTCGCCTTCCTCGCGTTCAGTCGCCCTCCTCTCCCTCCTCGGCCGGCCCCCGCATCCACTGCAGCTCCAGCCCCACGGGCCGGCTCTCGGAGAACAGCAGCGACGTGTCCGTGTGTGCGACCACGTGGGTCGGCGCGGGCACGACCACCTCGTCGTCGCCCGCGACGACCCGCATCTCGTCGTGCTCGGTCACGAGCGTCGCCAGCCCGTCGACGCCGTCGACCAGCTCCGCGCGCGACTGGGACACCGGCCCGCCGACCGGGTGGGCGTCGCCGAGGACGGGCCGCACGCTGACGTCGCGGCTGCGGTTGCTGAGGACGGCGTTGATGACAGCCCCCACGAGGATGACCAGCCCGCCGAGGTACAGCCACGTCAGCA
Organism: uncultured Halobacteriales archaeon; assembly: GCA_964586205.1. Classification (GTDB taxonomy): domain Archaea; phylum Halobacteriota; class Halobacteria; order Halobacteriales; family CAZPIG01; genus CAZPIG01. The sequence goes on from CAZPIG010000034.1 coordinate 4,673, forward strand.
GGACGATGACGCCGGCGACCGCGTTCGCGTTGGCCGACTGGCTGCCGAAGATGACGTAGAGTCCGAACAGCGACTTCAGCGCCGTCACACCCGTGGCCGCGAACACCGTCCCGGGGAGCACCTCCACGAGGGTCACGTCGGCGTCCGGGAACACGTAGTACATGGGGAGGAAGGCGACCGACAGCCCGAGGACGCCGACGGCGTTGTTCACGACCCAGCCGAGGGGGCCGAACCCCGACGTGCCGAGGTTCGCCTGGACGACCCCGCCGACGACGACGGCCAGCCCGAAGGTGACCAGCACGAGCATGCCGTCGGCGAAGCGGTCCGGGAGCGTGTTCTCGGCCTCGGTCTCGTAGATGTCCGAGAACGCGACGTCGAGGCCGCGGAAGATGCGGAGCGTCCCCCAGAGCAGCACGAGGCCGCCGAGGATGGAGATGCCGGCCGACTGGCGGGCGGTCCGTAGCTCCTCGACGAGCGCGCTGCCGGCCCCCTGGCTGAGGAACGTCTCCGCGAGGACGACGATGGACTGCTCCAGCGAGCGGTCGCCGACGAGCGACGCCGCCGTCAGCAGGAGCAACAGCATCGGCAGCAGCGACACGAACGCGTGATAGGCGATGCTCCCGGCCATGAAGGGGACGTTCTCGGCGCGTATCTCCCAGACCAGTGCGCCCGCGAGCGTCCTGATCCGTTTCGACCGGTCGACCATGGCCCGTGGTGACCATGGCACTGCCAAGTAGCTTGCGTGTCACTGATCCGGGAAGTCGGTGGAGTGGTCGGGACCGTCGGGTCGTCCCATCCGGCGGCGGACGAGCCCGACCGCCGCGGAGACGACCGTCGTCCACCGGTCACGTCCCGGTCGGCGTCGCGGCGTCGCCTGCGGTCGCGGCCGCCGTTCACCGGCCACAGACTTAAGCCCGCATTCCCGGTACAGCTATCGAACGGATGAAGATAGTCGACGTCACCCAGCGCCACCTGAGCCACGACCTCGACGGCCACTACGAGCCGACGTGGATACCCGGCTACGCGCAGGCCAGCCACGAGGTCGAGCTATTCGAGGTCGAGACGGACGCGGGCATCACGGGCCTCGCGGCCAGCCCCAGCTTCGCCGGCGGTATCGACTACGAGGAGCCCCTCTCCATCTTCCTCGCGGGCGAGGACCCCCACGACGTGGGCCGCATCCGCCGGAAGCTCGCCAGCATCGACCTGCTCGGCCCGCGGCCGTGGCACGTCGAGATGGCGCTCTGGGACGTCGTCGGCAAGGACGCCGGCAAGCCCGTCTACGAGCTACTGGGCGGCACGCGCAGGGAGATCCCGGCGTACGCGAGCACGGGCGAGCGCCAGCCCGCCGACGAGCGCCTGGCGTACGTCGAGCGGCGCGTCGAGGAGGGCTTCGAGGCGGTGAAGCTGCGGTTCGGGCCCGACCCGGAGCCCGACCTCGAGGTCGCGCGGCGGGTCCGCGAGGAGCACCCCGACCTCACGCTGATGGTGGACGCGAACATGGGTTGGCAGGTCCGGGTGTTCGAGGACCCCGAGCCGTGGTCGTTCGGGCAGGCCCTGGCGGTGGCGCGGGAGCTCGAAGACATCGGCGGCGTGGCGTGGCTGGAGGAGCCGCTCGGCCGCCACGACTACGACGGCCTCGCGCGCCTGCGCTCGAAGACCGACGTCCCCATCGCGGGCGGGGAGTTCAACTCCGGCGTCGCCGAGTTCCGGGAGTTCGTCGACCACGGCTCGCTGGACGTGCTCCAGCCGGACGCCGCGCTGGCGACGGGCATCGAGGGCGCGACGGAGGTGGCGGCGATGGCCGACGCGCGCGGGCTGGAGTTCGCGCCCCACACGTGGACGAACGGGCTCGGTTTCGCGGCGAACCTCCACGTCATGGCCGCGACGGGCGCGCGGTGGTGCGAGTTCCCGCTGGAGCCCCCGTGGACGCCGGAGGCGCGGGACTTCCTGCTCGAAGAGACGTTCGAGGTGGACGAGGGCGCGGTGCAGCCGCCGGAGGGGCCGGGGCTGGGGGTGGAGCTGGACGAGGAGGCCGTCGAGGACGCTTCGTGAGGTGGGCTTTGGACCATCGCTCGGTCGGCCACGACGAACCACCGCGGGGTGGGACTGATAGTGATTCGCGGAAGTATCCATAGATTCGTACTGATCAACTGTCGCAGTTTCGTGCCAGTGCCCCGCCGGCGTTCGGTGGCCAGTTCGCCAATCACTGGCGGGGCGGGACTTCGGAAGGGGCGGGCCGCTCGGCGAAGGCGGCCGACGCAAGCACCGCAGCCCCGAGCGGAGCGAGGGGCGAGGAGCGCAGCGAGGTCTTCGCGAGCGACCGCAGGGAGCGAGCGAAGGCTCGGAAGGCGAGCGAAGCGAGCCTTCCGGTGCCCCCGAGTCGAGCGGCCCGGGGCTTCCGGGTGCTCGGTCGTCGCAAGAACAGGGGACCTTCCGATGGCTCTGACCGAGGAACGTTTGAGTACTTCCGCGAATCACTATCAGCCCCGCCCCGCGGTGGTCAGTGGGGCTGGCAGTAGCCTCATGGGGATCAAGCAGCCGATTCCCCGAGTAAACTCCCAACGCGTTCCTCCGAGCCCACAAGCACAACCGCTAACACGGCCCGAACACAACACCGGGGCATGGATTACGGCGAGACAGAGGAGCAGCGGATGATACGCGACGCGGTCCGGGACATCGGCGAGGACTACGACCGCGAGTACTGGGCCGACAAGATCGACAACAAGGAGTTCCCCGAGACCTACTGGGACGACCTCGCGGCCGACGGCTGGCTCGGGGTCACCATCCCCGAGGAGTACGGCGGCGTCGGGATGGGCATGCAGGAGATGACCATCATCATCGAGGAGCTATCGCGCGCCGGCGGCCAGGGCGGCATCATCTTCACGCTGACGCCCGTCTTCGGCGGCATCGGCATCCAGCGCCACGGCACCGAGGCCCAGAAGGAGCACTACCTCCCGAAGATAGCCGACGGCGAGATGCGCTTCTGCATGGGCCTCACCGAGGCCGGCGCGGGCACGAACACGCTGAACATCGACACCAGGGCGGAGCGTGACGGGGACGAATTCGTCGTCACCGGACAGAAGATGTTCATCAGCGGCGTCGAGAACGCCGACGCGATGCTGCTGATAGCCCGGACCTCCGAGTTCGACCGCTCGAACCCCACCCACGGGGTCACGCTGTTCGTGGTCCCCGAGCCCACCGAGCGCGACGGCATCTCGCTGACGGAGGTCGAGACCACGGTCCCGTGGTTCGAGAAGCAGTACCAGGTCGACATGGACGGCCTGCGGGTCCACGAGGACGACATCCTCGGCTCGGAGGACGGCGGGCTGTACCTCCTGTTCGACACGCTGAACACGGAGCGCATCGCGGGCGCGGCCAGCGCGCTCGGCGGCGGGCTCCGGGCGGTGGACCTCGCGGTGGACTACGCGAACGACCGCGAGGTGTTCGGCCAGCCCATCGGAGCCCACCAGGGCATCCAGCACCCGCTGGCGGACTCGTACACCAAGCTACTCGGCGCGCGGGAGCTGGCGTACAAGGCCGCGTGGAAGTGGGACGCGGGCGAGGACGCGGGCGCGGAGGCCAACGCCGCGAAGCTGCGGGCCAGCGAGGCCGCCCTCGAGGCTGCCGACCGGGCCATCCAGACCCACGGCGGCAACGGCTTCACGCCGGAGTACGAGGTGTACGACATCTGGCGGAACGTCCGGCTGACCAAGACTGCGCCCGTCTCCAACGAGATGGTCAAGAACTTCATCGGCGAGCACCACCTCGGGCTCCCGCGGTCGTACTGAGCCGCTTTCGGCTGTTCGCGTCATCGTCGTCGGTCGTCCGCAACGGCGCTCGCCCGCCGCGACCCTCCGCGCCGCGATGCCGAAACCCTTTATCCCCATCGGCCCCCGTTCCGAACCGACATGGAGTGGCGGTGCGCCAACTGCGGCCGGCCGGCGGCGTCCGAGGAGGACCCCTGCGATAGCTGCGGCCACGACGAGTTCGAGCGGAGCGTGGTCCGACTACGCTGGGAGTGCACCGCCTGCGGCACCCGCAACGCCGAGCGCGACTCGGCCTGCCGGAACTGTGGGCTCTCGGAGTACGTCGAGGTCGAGCCCGACGAGCCGCCCGACGCGACAGCCGGCGGCGAGGGCGGCCAGTCCGGAGGCTACATCGAGTGGCAGTGCACGGAGTGCGGCACCGGCCACCCCCGGAACACCCCGCCCTGCCGGCGCTGCGGCAACATGCGCTTCGAGCAGGTGCAGGTCGAGTCCCGCGAGGTAGGCGACTACGTGCCGTCGAGTGGGTGGCTCGACGTGGAGCTACGGTACCTCGCGGGCATCGTCCTCGTCGTGGGGTTCGTGGTGCTGGCGGGGTTGGGGGTCGTCCCGCTGCCCGGCGACGGCCCGCTCGCCGGCGTGGACGTGAACACCACCGCGGTCGAGGCGGGCATCCACGAGGAGCTGACCGTCGAGCGCGGGGCGGTCGACAACGACCCGACCATCCTCTCGCCGGGCCTGTCGGCCGCCGCGGCGGCCCACGCCCGCGCGATGGCCGACGACGGCGAGCTATCGACCCTCCGCGCGGGCGACGCGACCGTCGTCGACCGCATCGACGAGGCGGGTGTGAGCTGCGAGACGCCGGCGACCGTCGTCGGGCGGCAGGGGAGCCTCGACAGATTCGACGGACCGTCGGACGTGGCCGGCTGGATAGTGGACGGTTGGCTGGGCCGGAGCGACAACCGCCAACTACTGCTCGGCGCGAACGTCGAGCGCTCCGGCGTCGGCGTGGTTCTCGACGACGGACAGCTCTGGGTGACGTGGGTCGGCTGCTGATTCGGCCGTCGACCCTCGCCTCGTCCGCCCTCTCGGCCATGCCGCGTTCCCTTCGGCGCTGAACACCTCCGGCCACGACGTGCCAGTTTATCGTGTTCATAACTTTGGTCGTTTACGTTGTACGAGCGTGCATGTCTCGTAGCGGTGGAGACAACGGATACGACAGGAGAGCTGTTCTCGCAGGCATCTTCGGCGTGGCGACGACGCCCGTCGCCTCGGGGGTCGGAGGCGCAGTCGGCGGAACCACGTCGAGTGGAGGGCGCGGGTCGAACGGGGGACGCGGTTCAGGTGGAGGACACGGTTCGGACGGCGGACGCGGGTCGACCCGAGGACGTACGTCACCGACCGAGTGGTCGATGCACCGGGCCGACGCGGCCAACTCCGCGGCGAACCGGGCCGCGGGCGCGCTCGAACCGCCGCTCGCGGAGCAGTGGCGGGTCGGACCGCTGGGCTCGTCCGGCCGTCGGACGGTCGCCACGTCCCGGGAGACGGTGTTCCTCACGAATCGGGACCCCGACGCGTTCCAGAGCACGCTCCGGGCCCGCGCTGCGTCCGACGGAGCGCTCCGCTGGGAGTTTTCGCCGGCCGGCGAGACCGTGGAGGGCACGCCGGCGGTCGTCGGCGACACCGTCTACGCCGGCGGTGACGCGCTCTACGCGGTGGCGGCCGGCGACGGGAGCGAGCTGTTCCGGTTCGACCCGGGCGCGGACGACCTCGGCGCTCCCGTCGTCGCCGAGGGGACGGTCCTCGTCGCGGGCGACCGGACCGTCTACGCACTGGACCCCGCCACGGGGGACGAGCTGTGGACGTTCGACGCCGGCGGGGCGCTGCTGGCCCCGCCGTCCGTCAAGCGCGGCGTCGCCTACCTCGGCGTCGGAGACGAATCCGTCGTCGCCCTCGACGTTGCCTCGGGCGACGTCCGATGGCGGTCCGACGCCCCGGGGAGACAGACGTCCGTCTTCGGCGGGCACGTGGTCACGAACAACGGCAGGAACCTCGCGGTCCTCTCGGCGTCGGACGGCCGGCTCGAGTGGCGACTCGACCCGCCGAGAAGCGTCGTCGTCACCGCGCAGGTCGTCGCGGGGGGCCGGGTGTTCGTCCTGACGGGCGGTATCGCCATCGAGTGGGACGACGGCGTCCACGCGTTCGACGTCGCGACCGGCCGGCGGCGGTGGCACCGGGACGTCGGGATTCACCCACTCTTCGAGCGCGCGGACGACTCGCTCGCGCTCGGGGGCAACGCGCTGTACGTCGCCGGCATCAACGGGAGCGTGACGGCCCTCCACTCCCAGACCGGACGGACGCAGTTCCGGTTCGACCTCGACGAGCCGATAAAACCCATGCCGGTGCCCGTCAAAGACGGCCTCTACCTCGCCGGGGTCCCGAACGCCGCGGCCCCATCGGGCTCCAGTGCCCTCGTCTCGGTAGTCGAGGCGGACCGGACGGTCTGAGCGCCCGATTGGCGTTCGCTGAGGGGTCGGCCACCGGGAGGAGTTGGCCACCGGGGTTCGGCGGGGACAGGCGACGATGCCGCGGGGAAGGGACGACGCGGCCGCGGCGAGGAGACGACACGCCTTTCCCGGCCGGCCGGCTCCAACGGGACATGGAGCCGAAACGGGAGCTCTCCAGCGTGGACATCGCGGCCGTCGTCGGGGAGCTACGCGGCTACGAGGGCGCGGTCGTCGACAAGGCCTACCTCTACGGCGACGACCTCGTCCGGCTGAAGCTCCGCCACCACGACCACGGGCGGGTGGAGCTGCTGGTCGAGGTGGGCGACACCAAGCGCGCCCACGTCGCCGACCCCGAGCGCGTCCCGGCGGCCCCCGAGCGCCCCCCGGACTTCGCCCGGAAGCTCCGGAGCCGGCTGGCCGGCGGGAACCTCGCGAGCGTCGAACAGTACGAGTTCGACCGCATCCTCGTCGCCGAATTCGAGCGCGAGGACGCCGACACCACCGTGGTCGCGGAGCTGTTCGGCGACGGCAACGTCGCCGTGCTGGACGAGACGGGCGCGGTCGTCGACTCGCTGCGGACGGTCCGGCTGCAGTCCCGCACGGTCGCACCCGGCGCGCAGTACGAGTACCCGGCGTCGCGGGTGAACCCCCTCGACGTTGACTACGACACCTTCGCCGCCCTGATGGACGACTCGGACACCGACGTGGTGCGGACCCTGGCCACCCAGCTCAACTTCGGCGGCCTCTACGCCGAGGAGGTCTGCGCCCGCGCGGGCGTCGAGAAGGCCCTCGCCATCGGCGACGCGGGCGACGACGAGTACCGGCGGCTGCACGACGCCGTTGGCCGGCTGGCCGAGCGGCTCCGGACCGGCGACCTCGACCCGCGGCTGTACGTCGAGGACGACCGCCCGGTCGACGCGACGCCGTTCCCCCTGGAGGAGCGGGCGGGCCTCGACTCGGAGGCCTTCGAGACGTTCGACGGCGCGCTGGACGAGTACTTCCACCGGCTGGCGGCCGTCGACCGCGAGCCCGACCGCCCGGACTTCGAGGCCCGCATCGAGAAGCACCAGCGCATCGTCGCCCAGCAGGAGGAGGCCATCGAGGAGTTCGCCGAGGAGGCCGACCGCGAGCGCGAGAAGGCGGAGCTACTGTACGCCAACTACGACCTCGTCGACGAGGTCATCTCGGCGGTCCGCGAGGCCCGCGAGGCCGGCAGCGACTGGGCGGCCATCCGCGAGACGCTCGCGGAGGGGGCCGAGCGGGGCATCCCCGCCGCGGAGGCCGTCGTGGACGTGGACCCCGACGGCGGGACGGTGACCGTGGCACTGGACGACACCGAGGTCCCGGTCGACCCGTCGATGGGCGTCGAGAAGAACGCCGACCGGCGCTACCAGGAGGCAAAGCGCGTCGAGGACAAGCGCGATGGCGCGGAGGAGGCCCTAGAGGAGAGCCGCGCCGAGTTGGAGACCATCCGCGAGGAGCGCGACGCGTGGGACGAGGACGGGGAGGGCGGGCAAGCGGGCGAGGGCCGCGCCGACGCCGGCGCGGGTGGCGGCGACCGCGCGGACGCTGGAGCGTCCGAGCGCACGCCCGAGGAGTGGCTCGCCGAGCCGTCCATCCCCGTCCGCCAGCCGGAGCACTGGTACGAGCGCTTCCGGTGGTTCCACACGAGCGACGGCTTCCTCGTCGTCGGCGGCCGCGACGCCGACCAGAACGAGGCGCTGGTCTCGAAGTACCTCGAACCGGGCGACCTGTTCGTCCACGCCCAGGCCCACGGCGGGCCGGCGACGGTGCTGAAGGCCACCGGCCCCAGCGAGCCGGCCCGCGACGTCGACGTGCCCGAGTCCAGCCGCGAGGAGGCCGCGCGGTTCGCCGTCTCGTACTCGTCGGTCTGGAAGGACGGCCGCTTCAGCGGCGACGCCTACCTCGTCGGCCACGACCAGGTGTCGAAGACCCCCGAGAGCGGCGAGTACCTCGAGAAGGGCGCGTTCGCGGTTCGCGGCGACCGCACCTACTACCGGGACGTGGCGGTCGGCGTCGCCGTGGGCGTCGCCGTCGAGCCCGAGACCCGCGTCGTCGGCGGGCCGCCGTCGGCCATCGAGGAGCAGGTCGCCACGGCGGTCCGGGTCGAGCCGGGGCAGTTCGCCCAGGCGGACGTCGGCAAGCGCATCTACCGGGCGTTCCGCGAGCGCTTCGCCGACACGTCGTTCGTCCGCAAGGTGGCGAGCCCGGACCGCATCCAACACTTCCTGCCGCCTGGCGGGAGTCGCATCGTCGAGGAGTAGCGTCGTCGCCGACGCGCAGGACCGACGCCGGGAGCATTCCAGCCCGTCGCGGAGTAGAGGAACCGTTATTGCCCCCGCACCGCTACGCCCACCTCCGGGGACGATGGCGGCCGACGGCTACACGGTCGAGGTCAAGCCCTCGGCCCGGCGGGCCAACGCCGGGGCCGGCGAGTGGCTACGCGACCACGCCCCCCGCCGGACGTTCGACTCGAAGGCCGCCGCCGTCGGCTGGGCGGCGGACCTCTCCGAGGCCCCCGGCGACCCGGTCCGGGTCCAGGACGCCCCACCCCACGACGCCGGCGACGCGGACGGCTACCTCGTCCGGCGCGGCAACTACGTTAATCACCGGTTCAGGACGGACCCGCCCGGCGAACAGACGGAGCTACCCCCCGAAGCGACGCCGTCGAACCGGTAGGACGCCGTCGGAGGTCCACCGAAAGACCGTCGATTTTCTGTAGTCTCACCGGCAGGATTAACGAGCTAATATTTAAGCACCCCTACGGATAGAAAAGCACGGGGCCGACAGGATGGGTCGCGGCGGGCGGTTTCACCGCCCCGCCGCGGCCGGGGAGCGCGTGAAGGAACCATGTCAGGATCCGCTCACGACGGGGGAGGTGACCGGGGATGGCAGCCGGCACGCTGAAGCGGGCCGCGGTCGTCGCGGCCCTGCTGGCGGCGGTGCCGGCGGCCGTGGGCGGGGCGATGATGCGGCTGGGGGTCGTCGTCACCGTCCCGAGGACCGTCTCGCTGGTCGACGCCGCCCGCTTGGGTAGCGTCGCCGCGTCCGTGCTGCTGGCGGGCCTGCTGGTGTGGGTCGCGTGGGGACTGCGCGACGTCCAGGCGGCCCAGGCGGACCTCCAGGCGCGCCAGCGGCTGGCGTTCCACTCGCGCGAGGCGTCGAACGTCGACGGCCCCGGGGACGACCGCGAGGACCGGCGGACGCTCGCGGTGCAGTACATGCCGGTCGTCAACGTCCTCGACTGGCACTTCGAGTACAGGGAGGCCGAGAGCCTCGTCTCCGCCGGCTACCAGGCGACCGAGGCCGCCCTGCTGGCCTCGCTCGACGTGGTCGAGGTCACGCTCTCGAACACGGGCAACGGGATGGCCACCGGGCTGACCGTGGACTGCAGCCTGGAGGTCATCGACGGCTCGGGCACCGCCCACGACGTCGCGGACGCGGGCGTCCAGGTGCGGTCGGCCCCGCTGACGCGGGCGGAGCGCTTCGAGCTACACTCCTTCGCCAGCCACGGCGAGTCGCTGGGGCCGCGCGAGCAGCGCGAGACGTTCGCCGGGCCGCTGTACGCGGTCCGGGACGGCGACGACGGCCCCGAGGTGCGGACCGTCTCGGGCGTCTTGGAGGAGATAGCGGACGCCGGGCGCGCCGAGCGCGTGCGCGCGACGTTCGCCCTGGAGTACTCGGACGTGGTCGGCAACGTCTACCGCCTCGAGGCGACCCCCGTGGAGGCCCCCATCGACGACGGCCCGCGGCTGGGCGAGGTCGTCGAGCGGTCGGGCGGCGGCCTGAACTGGCAGCAGGTCCGGAGCCCCCAGCTATCGGAGGCCGGCGGGACTGCGCCCGCGAGTGCGGACTGACCCTCCCGGGCGGCGGCGCGACTGTCCGTCCGGACTGGGCGGCCGGGGTCGAAGAGGCGGCAACGAGGATCGGTCGAGGCGGACGGGGACGACGGAAGGGGAGTGGCACGGGCCGGGGGGTCCGGGGTCAGACGGCGGCGTGGGAACCGCCGTCACACGCGACACTTCGTATTCTCCTTCGACGGCGCGACTATGCGTTTCCGATGCCTTTCGACGACGGTCGTCTCCGAGCAACGGTCCGTCGTCGACCCCGACTCGTAGTGATTAGCGGAAGTCCTCGTAGCTTCTCGACAGCCAACCGCCGGTGATTGGAGACGGGGACCGACCGCTGTCGATAGCTGTCTCGCCATCCACTTGGGGGCGGGACTTCGGAAGGGGCGGGTCGCTCGGCGAACCCGGCCGACGTAAGCACTGCAGGCCGCGAAGCGGCCGAAGCGCGCAGCGAGGCCCGGGAGTCGAGCGGCCCGGGGCTTCCGGGAGCCAAGCTGTCGTTCGTACACGTTTCGACCGCTGACTAGAACCGCAGCACTCCGAATGCTTCTGCCAATCACTATCAGCCGCCGTCACCGACGCCCTCGCCGCCGCGGCCCTCGCCGGCGGCGAACCGCTCCGCGCCCGCCCGGCCGGTCTCCAGCGAGCACCGGCCGTGGCGCGCCTCGATAGCCAGCCCCGCGGCCTCCGGCTCGCCGAGGCCCTCGTACAGCGCCCGCCGGTCGCTACGGACCGTCCGCTGGGGGAAGCCGGCTATCGTCTCGCCGAGTTCGACGGCCGCCGCCAGGGCGCGGCCGTCGTCGACGAGGCGGTCCGCCAGCCCCCAGTCGTGGGCCTCCGCTGCGTCGACCGGTCGCCCCGTGAGTATCATGTCGAGCGCCCGCCCGAGGCCGACGACGCGGGGCAGCCGCTGGGTGCCGCCGTCGACCAGCGGGACGCCGAACCGTCGCTCGAAGCAGCCGAACGTCGCGCCCTCGCCCGCGACCCGGAGGTCGCACCAGAGGGCCATCTCCAGCCCGCCCGCTACACAGTAGCCCTCGACAGCGGCGACGGTGGGCTTGTCCACCCGCGTGCGCGTGAATCCGAGGTAGCCCTCCGGGCGGTCCTCGAGGTCCATCGCTTCGAGGTCCGCGCCCGCGGAGAAGTGGTCGCCCGCGCCGGTCAGCACGCCGACCGCGGCGTCGTCGTCCGCGTCGAAGCGCGCCCACGCCTCGCGGAGCCCGTCGGCGGTTTCGCGGTCGACGGCGTTGCGCTTGTCGGG
>CAZPIG010000035.1:0-7329 GCA_964586205.1 uncultured Halobacteriales archaeon
ACGCCACGACCCGGCTACAGGTGCTTGCCGACCTCGTCCATCAGCTTCCCCTCGGCGCGGCTCAGGTGCTCCCACGCCGTCGTCGTCGCGATGCCGACCTCCTCGGCGATGTCGGCGATGGCCGTGTCGCTGCCCGGCGCGTAGTAGCCGAGCTCGATGGCCGTGTCGAGGACGAGCTGCTGGCGCGCCGTGAGCCGGTCGAACGCCCCGGCCAGCTCCAGGGGAGCCGGGGGCTCGAAGTCACTCAGCTCGACGTCCCGGACCAGGTCGGTGTCGTTGCCGGCGCGCTCTATGCTCTCGACGATGGTCCCGAGGTCGTCGCTCTCGTCGAGGTACAGCGTCCACTGCTCCCAGCCGGCGGTGATGCGGGTGCCGGTGCGGTAGTGGACGCCCATGTCGGTGAGGCGCTCGGAGATGCTGTCCCACTTGTAGGCGTCGTACGTCAGCGCCGCGTACACCGGCGATGTCCCCGACTGTGTGATGACGAGCACGTCCACGACCGAGTCGGCGGCCCGGAAGTCCTCGACGAACGACTCTATCGCCTCGGGCGGACCGCTCATCTCGATGATGCGCTTTCGCTCGGCGGTCCGGCCGGTCATCGAGGAGACCGACCGGAGGGTGACCCGGGGGTGCTCGGCGCTGACGTCGCTCTCGGGCTCGCCGCGGTGGCGGATTCGAAGGGTGACCTGCCGCATTCGTTCCACTCCGATAGAGTAGAAACCTTCACGGGCGCGCGATATTTCATGCCATCGGATAGGGGCAAACTAGACGCGTGCGGGGCCGACCCCCCACACCGGAACAATCCGGTTCCACAGTGAAGTGGCCGGGACCGAACGGTGGCGTAGAGACAGTATGGCAACCGATGACACGATCACCGACGACGACCTGAGCGGACCGGTGGTCGACCGCCGGACCACCCTCCAGCTACTGGGGGCGGCCGGCCTGACCGGTCTCGCGGGCTGTATGACCCAGCAGGGCGGCGACGGCACGGAGACGCCCGGCTCCGCGGAGACCGACGACGGCGGACCGAGCACCGACGCGATGGCCGGCGACCGGTCGGGCGGCCGGCTGACGGCGGGCTGGTTCACTGGGAGCATCGACGTCCTCGACCCCCCGAAGATAAGCGTCGGCCAGTACTTCCAGGTGGCCGCGAACGTGTTCAACGGGCTCGTGACCCTGGAGGAGGACCTCACGGTCCGCGGCGACCTCGCGACCGACTGGACCGTCGAGAACGGCGGGCGGACGTTCACGTTCGACCTCCGGCAGGGGGTCACGTTCCACGACGGCAGCGAGTTCACTGCCGAGGACGTCCGGTACACCATCGACCGGACCATAAGCGAGGAGACGCCCGCGGCGGCGAAGCTGTCGACCCTGCGCCCGGTCGCCGAGGATGGCGTCGTCGTCCAGGACGACTACACCGTCCAGCTGAACTTCGAGAAGGCCATGGCCCCGGCGCTCGTCTATCTCACGCGCGGCCCGGGACGCGCCGCGACCATCGTGAGCAAGTCGGCCATCGAGGACATGGGTGCCGACCAGTACTCGGTGACCCCGGTGGGCACCGGCCCGTTCGAGGTGCGCGAGCACCAGGTCGGCTCGCAGCTCGTCCTCGACGCCTACGACGACTACTTCGGCACCGACGACGAGGGCAACCAGCTCCCGTACCTCGACGGCGTCACCATCGAGCCCATCCCCGAGGCGGCGACCATCGTCAACGCACTGCGCAGCGGCGACATCGACTTCGCGAACGTGCTGCCGCTGCAGAACGTCGACAGGGTCGCCGAGAGCGACGCCGAGCTACTGGAGGCCCCCGGCGTCAACTGGCTCGGGATGGCGATGAACCAGCAGCGCGAGCCGTTCGGCTCCCGGCAGGTCCGCCGGGGCATCGCCAAGGTCGTCGACAACGAGGAGTACGTCCAGACCGCGTACTTCGGCAACGCCCTCGTCGACCACGGCCCCATCAACAAGGCGACCGCGTGGGTCTGGCGCGACGACAAGCCGGACGACCAGAACTACGCGCCCGAGGAGGGCCAGCAGCTCATCGAGGACGCCGGTGCCGACGGGGCCAGCTTCGACATCATGGTCGCCCAGGGGAACCTCCGGCCGGCGAAGGCCATGCGCCAGCAGCTCCAGCGGGCGGGCTTCGAGGTCGAGCTCGACCAGGTGACCAGCTCGACCTACTGGGACCGGTACGCGAAGCTGGACTACGACGTGACCATCAGCGGGAGCGTCGGCGACCCCGACCCCGACCAGTCGCTGTGGAACTTCTACCGCAAGGACGGCCCGTGGAACTGGGTCGCCTACGAGGACGACGAGGTCCACCAGCTACTGGCCGACCAGCGCCGCGCGCTCGACCGCGAGGAGCGCAAGCAGGCCCTCCACGACCTGGAGGACAAGCTCATCGCGGACGTCCCGCACGTCTTCCTCGTCCACCAGAGCGACTTCGCCGGCAAGCAGCCCCACGTCCAGGGGTTCACCCACATCCCGTACATGCGCAACTTCCACACCGTCTGGCTCGACGAGTAGGACCCAACACATGCCCAACTCCCACACCGCTATCCGGCTCCGCGGGTAGGCACCGTCGGACACATCCATGGGTGGACTCCGGCGGTACGTCGCAAAGCGCGTGCTCCACGCGCTGTTCGTCATGTGGCTCGTAGCCACGACGGTGTTCTTCGGGCTCCGGGCCATCCCCGGCGGGCCGGTCCGGACGATGCTCGGCCAGGAGGCCACCCCGGAGGCCCTCCGGGCCCTCCGGGCCGACCTCGGCCTCGACCGGCCGCTGTACGTCCAGTACGCCGACTGGATGACGGACCTCCTCGTCGGGGACTTCGGGCAGAGCGTCGTCACGAGCCAGTCGGTGGCGACGCTCGTCGGCCAGGCGGCCCCGAAGACCCTCTCCATCGCGGCCGTGGGCATCGTCGTCGGCGTCGGCGTCGCCGTCCCGGCCGGCGTCGTGAGCGCGACCCGGCGGCGGGAGGCCGTCGACTACGTCGCGACGGTCGGAGCGTTCCTCGGCGTGTCGATGCCGGCCTTCTTCGTCGGCATCCTGCTGGCGCTGGTGTTCGGCGTCTGGCTGGACGTCCTGCCGGTGTTCGGCTACGAGCCGCTCTCGGCGGGGCTGGTCCCGTGGCTCAAGAGCGTCCTGCTGCCCGGAATCGCGGTGGGGCTGCCCTACGGGGCCGTCGTGATGCGCATCATGCGGTCGTCGCTGCTGGAGGTGCTGGGAGAGCAGTACATGCGGACGGCGCTGGCGAAGGGCGTGGACCCGCGGGTGCGGCTCTACAAGCACGCCTTCCAGAACGCGCTCATCCCGGTCGTCACCGTCGCGGGCATCCAGCTAGCGCTCGTGCTGGTCGGCAGCGTGACCGTCGAGCTGGTGTTCGGCATCCAGGGGCTCGGCCGCCTGCTGGTCGACTCCATCCTCGACCGGAACTACCCGGTGACCCAGTCGGTCATCCTGCTGGTCTCGGGGGTGTTCGTGTTCACCAACCTCGCGGTGGACCTCCTCTACACCGTCCTCGACCCGCGCATCCGGTACGGAGGTGAGGCCTGATGGGTGACGATTCCACGAACGACGACGAAACCGGAACGGGACCCGACCCGGGAACGGGCGACGACGCCCCGGGCTTCGGCGAGCAGGTCGGCGAGTTCGGGCCGGGCGAGACGCCCCCGGAGTACGAGGTCGAGGCGGTGGTCGAGGAGCACCGCCCGACGCTCCGGCGGGTGGTCGAGGGGCTGCTGGCCGACAAGCTGGCGCTGTTCGGCCTCGTGGTCGTCGTGGCGTTCGTGCTCACCGCCGTCCTCGCGCCGGCGCTCGCGCCCCACGACCCCGAGGCGACGTACTCGTTCATGCAGCCGCCGGGTTCGACCTCGGTCGGCGACTTCGACGGCGACGGGGCCACCGAGCGCGTCTTCCACCTCCTCGGGACCGACTCGTTCGGCCACGACGTCCTCTCGCGCATCGTCTACGGCGCGCGCGTCTCGCTGCTCGTGGCGCTGGCGACCGTCGCCATCGCCTTCACGGTGGGGACGACCATCGGCCTCGCCGCCGGCTTCTACGGGGGCTGGATAGACAGCGCGCTGATGCGCTACGTGGACTTCCAGTGGGCGTTCCCCGAGCTGATACTCGCGGCCGGCATCATCGCCGTCGCCGGCGGGCTCGGCGTCGCGAACGTCGTCCTCGCCATCGGCATCGCCTACGTCGACGACTTCGCGCGGCTCGTTCGCGGGGAGGTGCTCGCCATCCGCGAGGAGGAGTACGTCCTCGCCGCGCGGGCGGTCGGGATGACGAACGGCCGCATCATGGGCTCGGAGATACTCCCCAACGCCCTCGCGCCGCTCATCGTCCAGGCCACGCTGCTGCTGCCGCTGGCCATCCTCGCCGAGGCGGGGCTGTCCTTCCTCGGACTGGGCGTCCAGCCGACGACGCCGACGTGGGGCCTGCTGCTGTCGGACGGCCGGCAGTACATCGGCGAGGCGTGGTGGATAAGCGTGATGCCGGGGCTGGCCATCATGGTGGTCGTGCTCGCGTTCAACACGCTCGGCGACGGCCTCCGGGACGTCTTCGACGTGAGCCAGGGGGTCGATGAGGTGTGAGCCTGCCGGAGAGAGCGAGCCCGGGGGACGGCCTCGACGCGAGCCGGGAGGTCGATGCGGTGTGAGCCTGCTGGAGATAGAGGGCCTGGAGACGGAGTTCCCGACCGACCGCGGCGTCGTCCGGGCCGTGGACGGCGTGGACCTGACCGTCGGGGAGGGCGAGATAGTCGGCCTCGTCGGCGAGTCGGGGTCGGGAAAGAGCGTCCTCGCCCACAGCGTCCTCGGCATCGTCGAGGAGCCCGGCGAGGTGGTGGCGGGCGACGTCCGGCTCCGGGGCGAGTCGCTCCGCGACGACGACGGGGCCGCGGTGCAGTCGGTCCGTGGCGACGATATCGCGATGGTGTTCCAGGACCCGATGAACAGCCTGAACCCCACGCTGACCGTCGGCGAGCAGATAGCCGAGGCCGCGCGGCTCCACCGGGACCTCGGGGAGGCGACGACGCTGCCGGCGGAGGTCAAGCGCAAGATACTGGGCGCGACTCGGAACAGCCGCGCGTGGGAGGTGGCCATCGAGATGCTGGAGGCGGTCGAACTGCCGGAGCCGGGGAGCCGCGCGACCGACTACCCCCACGAGCTATCCGGCGGGATGCGCCAGCGGGCCGTCCTCGCCATGGCGCTCGCGGGCGAGCCCGACCTCCTGATAGCCGACGAGCCCACGACCGCCCTCGACGTGACCATCCAGGCCCAGATACTCGAGGAGCTGGCCGACCTCCGGGAGGCGTTCGACATGTCGGTGCTGCTCATCACCCACGACCTCGCCGTCGTCGCCGAAACCTGCGACCGGGTGGCGGTGATGTACGCCGGCGAGATAGTCGAGCGCGCGCCGGCCGGGGAGCTGTTCGGGAACCCCCGACACCCCTACACCCAGGGGCTGCTGGCGAGCACGCCCCGCGTGGACGACCCCGAGGCCGACGTCCACCCTATCCCGGGGACGGTGCCGGACCTCGTGGACGTCCCCTACGCCTGCCACTTCGCGCCGCGGTGTCCGGAGGCCGAGCGCCAGTGCTTCGAGCACGACCCCGAGTTCAGGCCCGTCGGGGACGACCACGAGGCGGCGTGCCTGCGCCGCGGTCCGGGAGGGGAGGTCCTGTGACGGCCGACGGCACCGGGGCGTCCGCGTCGGCCGGCGCGGCGAGCAGGGGAGCCGGCGCAAACGCGACCTCGGACGCGGACGAGGACGCCACGGTTTCCCCGGACGACGCCACGGACGCGCCGCTGCTGTCGGTGGAGGGGCTGACGAAGCACTTCGCGCAGGCCGACGGGCTGCTGGACCGCCTCGTCGGCGACGCCGGCCGGGTGCGGGCCGTCGACGGCGTGGACCTGACCGTCCGCGACGGCGAGACCGTTGCCGTCGTCGGCGAGAGCGGCTGCGGCAAGAGCACGCTCGCCCGGACCGTCCTCGGACTGGAGGACGCCACGGCCGGGACGGTCCGGTTCCGGGGCGACGACGTCACCGGGCTGTCGGACCGCCAGCTACGGCCCTACCGCCGGGAGGTGCAGATGGTGTTCCAGGACCCCCTCGCGTCGCTGAACCCCCGCAAGACCGTCGGCGAGATACTCGCCGCGCCGCTGTCGGTGCACGGCATCGGCGACGGTCCGGACGACCGCCGCGAGCGGGTCGAGGAGCTACTCCGGCGGGTCGGCCTCAAGCCGGCCCACCGGGACCGCTACCCCCACCAGTTCAGCGGCGGCCAGCAGCAGCGCGTCGGCGTCGCCCGCGCGCTCGCGCTCTCGCCGTCGCTGCTCGTCGCCGACGAGCCCGTGAGCGCGCTCGACGTCAGCGTCCAGGCGCAGATACTCGACCTGCTGGACTCGCTCCGGGTCGAGGAGGACATGTCGATGCTCGTCATCACCCACGACCTCTCGGTCGTCCGGCAGGTGGCCGACCGGGTGGCGGTGATGTACCTCGGCGAGATAGTCGAGACGGCCCCGACCGACGCGCTGTTCGAGGACCCCAAGCACCCGTACACGCGGGCGCTGTTGTCTGCAGTACCGCGCATCGACCCCGAGCGCCGGACCGAGCGGGTCGTCCTCGAGGGGACGGTGCCGTCGCCGGTCGACCCGCCCTCGGGCTGTCGGTTCCATACGCGCTGTCCCGAGGTGATACCCCCGGCGGACTGGGAGGCCGACCAGTCGGCGTTCGCGGCCGCGTTCACCTTCCGGACCCGGGTGGAGGCCGGCGAACTCGACCCCGAGGCCGCGCGGACGCGGCTGGAGGCGGGCGGGCGGGACGACGGCGGACGCGGCTCCGGCGGGTCGGCGGGCAGCCCCGACGACGCGGCCGTCGCCGACTACCTCGTCGAGCAGTCGCTGCCCTGCTCGCCCGCCGACCTGCCGGACCGGGCGGCCGACGCAGTCCGCGAGGCGGCCGCGGCCGTCGCGCGCGGCGACGCCGAGCGGGCGGCGGCCATCGTCGGCGAGGCGTTCCCCTCGCCGTGTTCGGGCGAGGTCCCGGAGACGGTGGCAGTCGACGGCGGGACGGTGGCGGTCGACGGCGGGACGGTGCCGGAGAACGGAGATGGCGGCTCGCGGACGGTCGCCTGTCACCTCGCGACGCGGAACGGCGGTGGGGAGTGAGGGTTAGTCCCGACAGGGCCTGAACACCGCCGTAACGGCCGGCGCGCCAATCCACTGCCGGGGTGGGACTGAAAGGGGCGGCGCTCTCGCCGACGGCGGGCGACGCAAGCACCGCAGCCGAGCGAACGAAGTGAGCGAGGTGAGGAGCGCAGCGAG
>CAZPIG010000035.1:7429-12009 GCA_964586205.1 uncultured Halobacteriales archaeon
GGGTCGACCACGGAATCCGAACACTGGCATTCGGCAATAGGAGTGACCAACGCCTAGTCGAAAATCCGGGACTTCTTCCCTTCGGCGAACTCCTCGCTGGCTTCCTTCGCCGCCTCGTACACCCGCCGGAGCTCCGCGACCGGCGTCTCGTGGTGGTCCACCCGGAGGTCGTGGTAGGCCGTCGTCTCGGGCGCGGAGACCACCACGGCCGCCGAGGAGTGGCCGCGCTCGTCGCCGCCGGCGTCCCGCCCCGCCACCAGCGCGGCGAGCAGCCGGTCGACCGGGTCCGTCGCTGGCTCGTCGAGCGCCGCCACTGCCGCCGACAGCGTCTCCGGGCCCGTCAGCATGTTCCCCGCCGCGGTGACGCCGCGGTCGTCGTGGACCTCGTGGCCGAACCAGCCGTCGCACTCCTCGCCCGAGGAGGCGAAGGTCCCCTCGCGGTCGACGCCGTGGAGCTGTCGGAGCGCGCTGTCGTCGTCGCGGGCCAGCAGGCCGGACAGGGCGTCCTCGACGGCGAGGTCGGACAGCAGCGCGACGCCGCGCCGGCCCAGCCGGACGTTGACGAAGCTCTGGGTGCAGACCGCGCCGCGCTCGGAGACGTAGGGCGCGAGCGCCCCGACGGCGGGCGCGCCGGTCGCCACGGCCGCGCCGAAGGCGGTGGCCCCGTCGCCGGCCTCGAGGCGCGCGCAGACGGAGTAGGTCACAGGAGCGGGTCGGTGGGAGCCGGTGTAAAGGGGCCACCGGATATATCCGGTGTAGGTGCCTGCGATACGTCCGGTCGGAGTGGCCCACGTTCGGGTTTCCCCCGGTCCGCACCGGCGATTCGCCGCGGCTTTAGTCCCGCCTCTCGAATCGTGCCCCGATGCTCGCGCCCCTCCTGGTGGGACTCGCGCTGGTCGCCGTCGGCCTCGCCGTGGTGCACCAGGTCGTCGTCCACTCGCCGCTGTTCGAGCAGGGGGCCGAGGCGTGGTTCCCCCGCCACGAGGGCGGGCTCTCGGCACGGGACGCGCTTGCGCGGACGGTCGCGGGCGGGGCGGTCCCGGGGGTCGCCAGCGTCCTCGCGGCCCTCCTCGTCGCGACGACGCCGTTCCGGACGTGGCTGTGGGGCGTCGTCGGGCTGACCGCGCTGACCGTCGTCGCCGCGCCGCTCGCCCACGGCTACCGGCTGGGCTGCCGGGCCCCGACGCCGGAGGAGGCCGACCGACTCGCCGACGCCACGGACCTGCTCGCCGTCGACGTGTGCGTCGTCGACGCCGCCCGCACGGGGCTGGTCAACGGGTACACCGTCGGCGGCCCGCTCGCGGACGTCGTCGGCGTGAGCCGCTTCGCCGTCGAGACGCTGCCCGCCGACGCGCTGGGGGCGCTGCTGGCCCACGAGGTGAGCCACCACCGCCGCCAGCACCTGCTGGTGCGCGGGGCCGCGAGCACCGCGTGGCTGGCCGCCGGGGCCGCCGCCCTCACGTGGCGGTTCGAGACGCTGACTCCGGCCGCGACGGCCGGGCTCGTCCTGCTCGTGGCCACCGAGCGCCTCCTCGCGCACGCAGTCACGCGCTACACGGAGTACCAGGCCGACGCCGACGGCGCGCGCCGGACGTCGCCGGCCGCGATGGTGGCCCTCTTCGAGCGCCTCGCGGCAACGACGGGGCCCGATCGCCGGACGACGGCGGGACCGTCCGCGCCGCTCCACGAGCGCCTCCTGTCGACCCATCCCACCTACGAGCAGCGCATCGCGCGGCTGCGGCGGACGTTCGACGTGGAGGTCGGCGGCTCTCGGCCCGTAGCGGGTGCAGGTGGACAGTGAGGAGCACGCACGGCACAGCTCGGTTTCTCCCTCACTCGGGTGACCACGGCCGCCCGGCCTCGGCCACGCGCCGATACGTCTCCCGGCACCGCTCCAGAACCGCGACGGAGACGCTCTCGTCCGCGGTGTGGGCCTCGCCGGGCTCGGACGCGCCGCAGACCACGCAGGTCGTGCCAGCCTCGGCCAGCCACCCCGCGTCGGTCGCGTGGGGCTTCACGAAGGGATCCGGGGAGCCCTCCTGAGCCGCGTCCGCCGCCGCGAGGACGGCCTCGGCGAACGCCGGGTCGTCGCAGGCCATCGGCGGCAGGTCCTGGTCGACGACCCACTCGACGCCCGTAATCTCCTCCGCGCGGCCGAGGTCCGCGCGCCCGCCGGGAACGGTGCGCTCGTCGACGGTCACCTCGCAGCGGTCGGGGACGACGTTCCACGCCGTCCCGCCGTCGACCTCGGTGACGGTCACGCTGCCGGTGGCCGTGGCGTCCGCGGCCGCGACGTGTGCCTCGGGCGCGTCGAGGTCCCGGACCACGTCGACGGCGTCGCAGGCGCGGTAGACCGCGTTCACGCCCGCCTCGGGCTCGCTGGCGTGGGCCGCCTCGCCGCGGGCGACGAGGGTGCTCCCGCGGCGGCCACGGTGGGCCACCGCCACGTCGGTGACCCCCGGCGCGGAGTAGCCGGTCGAACCCTCGCAGACGACGGCGTAGTCGGGGGCGAAGTCCTCCTCGATGGCGGCTCGCGCGCCGACGCCGCCGACCTCCTCGCCGACGAACGAGGCGAAGACGAGGCCGCCGGCGGGGTCGGCGTCCCGGAACGCCAGCATCGCGGCCGCGACCGCGCCCTTCATGTCGGCGGTCCCGCGGCCGTACAGGCGGCCGTCGCGCTCGGAGACGACGTAGCTGCCGTCGGCCGCCACCTGGGAGTCGTCCGGCGGGACGACGTCGTGGTGGCCCACGAGCGCGAGCGACGGGGCGTCCGATCCTCCACCTTCCGAACGCTTCCGTGCGACGACGTTCCCGCCCCGGCCCTCGTCGGCCCCCGCGTCGTCGCGCGTCACCGCGGCGTCGGTGTGCTCGCGCAGCCACGCCTCGATGGCGTCGCCCGCCCTCTTCTCGCCGTCGTGGCTCGGGATTTCGACGAGGCGGCGGGTGAGGTCGGCGACCTCGCTCATGGCCGGGGCGTGGGGCGGGGTGGTGAAAACAGTACCCTCGGGGCGGGGCGGGACGTGACGGTCGGATTCCCGGGTCCAGCGCCGTCAGATGGCGCAGTCGTCCACGAACTCGTAGGCGGACCCGCGGTCGTCGAAGTCGCGGTCCGGCCTCCGGTCGCGGGAGTCGTCGGGGCCCGACCCTCGCTCGTCGCCGCCATCCGGTCTGCTGCCGTCGTCCGGTCCGTCGGCGGACCCGCCGACGGCCCCGTCGAGCCGCATCTCGGCCGCATCGCGCATCCAGTGAGCGACGGTCTCGCCCGGGTCGAGACGCTCCTCGATGCGCCGGACGGTTTCGGCGTCGACGGTGACCGTGACGTGCTTGTGTGGCACGATGTGTGGAAGGCGTCGGAGGGGGATAAGGGTGGTGCCGGGAAGGACGCGATAGTTTTTATCGTCGTCAAATGTAATCCGAAAGCAGATGCACCGACGCGAGTTCCTCGCCGCGGGGGTCGGGGGAATCACGATGATAGCGGGGTGTCCCCGGTTTCTCCCAGCCGAGACGGTGACTATCGAGATGGTGCAAATCGCAAACTTCGACGAGTCCAGTGGTCACGAGATCCGTCTCCGACTTACTGACAACGAAGACGTAGTGTACGAAGGGACCCACCGCCTCGAGCGGCAGGAGGGAACGGTCGTTCCGACGGCGACCATTGACGACGAACTTCCGGACGAGCCCCGTCGGTATATTGCAACCGCTTGGCTAGACGAGGAAGACCGACCGTCGGAGCTCGACGTCGCCGAACACGCACGCCTGGATTGTGCAATCCTTCAGGTGGCGGCGTTCGATACAGGATTGGGCATCGGTACGATGGACCGCTGCGAGAAGTGAATCGGAAGCGATAGCTCCCGTCTGGCGGCGACCGTCCCGAATCGACCGACCGTCGGGATTTATCACGCCCGCCCACCCGCGACCCATCGAACGACCGTGCTCGACGAGACGCCGCGGCTCCGGACCGGCGTGCTGGCGCTCGCGGCCGTCGTCGCGCTCGCGGCCGTCGTCGCCGTCGGCCGCCCCGCAGTCGAGTTCTTCGCGGACCCCGCCGCCGTCCGGGACGCCGTCGCGGCCTACGGGCCGCTCGCGCCGGCCGCGTTCGTCCTGCTCGTGGCGGCCCAGGTGGTCCTCGCACCCATCCCCGGCCACGGCGTCGGCGTCGCCGCGGGCTACCTGTTCGGCGCAGCCGTCGGGACCGCCGTGGCCGTCGTCGGCGTGGCCCTCGGCTCGGTGGTCGCCGTCGCGCTCGCGCGGGCGCTCGGTCGGCCCGCCGTCGAGCGATTCGTCGCGCCCGAGACGCTCGCGCGGTTCGACGCGGCCGTGGCCGAGCGCGGCACCGCGGTGCTGCTGGTCGTCTTCCTCGTCCCCGGGCTGCCGGACGACGTGGTCTGCTTCGCCGCGGGCTTGACCGACGTGCCGGTCCGGCGCGTCGTCGTGCTCGCGGCGGTCGGCCGCGCGCCGTCGCTGGCGCTCGCCAGCGCCGCGGGGGCGGGGCTGGCGCGGGGCCGCCCCGGCGTCGCGGCGCTGCTGCTCGTGGTGCTGGCGGCGCTGTCGGTCGCGGGGTACCGCTACCGGCGGTCGCT
>CAZPIG010000035.1:12109-16026 GCA_964586205.1 uncultured Halobacteriales archaeon
GTCCCAGTCGTCGTAGTGCGCCAGGACGGCGTCCAGCCGTTGCTCGTGGTCCCAGCCGTCGTGGAAGGTCGCGTAGACGGCTTCGAGGTGCTCGCGGGACAGGCCGTAGAGGCGGGCGACGACCGCGTCTAGCTCGTGGATTCGGGCCCGTTTCCCGTCCCCGTCGAGCGGCCCGCAGTCGACGCTCGCGGCGTCCGCCCAGTCGGCGTATCGCCCGTCGACGGCCGCGAGACGGCCCGCGAGCGCGACGACGCGCCGGCGGAGCGGGTCGTCCCGTCCCGGCCGGGGGACCGGGATGGACTCGAGGAGGTGGTAGTTGACCCCCATCTCGACGAACCGCCGGGCGTACCAGTCGAACGGCAGCGAGCACACGACCCCGAGCACGTACGCCTCGTCGGCCGCGTCGCCGCGGGGAAAGAGGAGGTAGGGGGCCTTGTTCGTCAGCAGCGTCTCGGGCGGCACGAGCGCGGCGACGACCGTCCGCGGGTCGCTGGCGCGCGCCACGTCGCGGAACGCGACCCGCGGCGACAGGCAGGGCAGGGTCCCCTCGTCGTGGACCCACGCCTCGTCGAACGCCGCGAACGCCGACCGGCTGCCGGCGTACCGGTAGGAGCGCTCGCGCTGGGCCTGGAGGTACGGGATGGCGACGTCGGGGTCGGCCCACGCGTATCGCGTGCCGGTGTCGGGCTCCCAGAGCCGGAACGACCCGCCGCGGTACACCGGCCAGTAGTCGTCGGGCGGGTCGTCGGGGAACCGCATCACCTCGGTCCCGTCGGCCGCCGTCTTGTCGTTCGTCGCGTGCAGCTCGGCGTGGGGGCGCGCCCGCCACGCGTCCGGGTCGTCCAGCCCGAGCGGCGAGTGGTCGGATAGCTGCTCGAAGGCGGCGACGGCGTCGGGGTCCGGCGGGAGCTTCGGGAGCGACGCGCTCGCCGTCCAGCCGAGCGCGCGCTCGACGTCGAAGCGGTGGGGCTCGCGGTCCATCCCCGCCTCGTAGCTCTCGGGGCCGGTGAACGGTCCCCGGAGCGGGAGCGTCGCGTCGTCGCCGGGGGGCGACCGCTGGACCGCGAGGAGCGCGACGGTGTACTGCTCGGTCACGCCGTCGAACACCCAGCCCCCCTCGTTCTTCAGGAGGGTGACGTCGCGGACGGTCCCGTCTTCGAGAATCGTCCGCCGGAACGGCTCGGACCCGGCGGCCACGAGTGCACTCCGCGGCAGGACGAGCCCCACGTGGCCGCCCCGCCGGGCGAGCCGCCAGAAGCGCCACGCGAACGCCTTGTACGTGTCCGGGTCGCCGGTGCCCATGCCCGGGTATGGGCCCGCGCGAAGTAGCTCCCGGCGGCGCTGCTGGCGGTCGCGCTCGGCCTCGTAGGCCGCGACGAGGTCCGGCCGGCGCTCGCGTAGCGCCCGCTTGATGCGCTCCTGGTCGCCCTGGTCCCGGGCCTGCAGACCGGGGACGTACCGGGCCCAGAACTCGTCCTCCTCCAGGACGGCCTCCTCCCACGGGGGGTTGCCGACGACCGCGTCGAAGCCCGGCTCCTCGCCCACGAACGCCGCCGGGAAGGCGACGGGGAAGTGCACCAGGTCGGCGTCTGGCTGCGCGTCGGCGTCTCGCTCGTCCCCGAGCCGCGAGGCGGCGAGGCCGTCGAGCGCGGCCCGGGCGCGCTCCAGCCGGCGGTCGACCGCCCCGCGGGTGGCCGCCGGGTCGGCGGCCGCGGCCGCGCGGTCCTCGACGAGGCGACCCGCCTCGGAGATGGCGTCGCGGAGGTCCGCGACAGTGGCTCCGGAGCCGTCGCGCTCGTTCAGCAGGTCCGCGGCCTCGGCGAGCGTTCCGACGCCGGCCAGCGAGTCGCCGGTCCGCAGATTGTGCTCGAAAGCGGTCGGGACGAGTCCCGGAACGGCGGTGTGCAGCCAGAGGGACGCGCGCGCCAACTCGGTGGCGAGGGGGTCCGCGTCCACGCCGTGGACGCACCGGCGGGCGACCTGGTGGCGCAGGAGCTGGGTTCGTGGGACCCCTCGTGGCTGTCCATC
This sequence comes from uncultured Halobacteriales archaeon, assembly GCA_964586205.1. GTDB lineage: Archaea > Halobacteriota > Halobacteria > Halobacteriales > CAZPIG01 > CAZPIG01. The sequence continues at coordinate 14,138 of CAZPIG010000035.1, forward strand.
CGGCTCGGACGCGCCGTCGTCGACCCCGCGCCGCTGGACGGCCACCTCCCGCAGCCGGTCCAGCTCCGCCTCGACGGACGGCAGGTCGTGACGGACCAGCAACCCCGACAGCCGCCGGGTGACGCGGTCGACCGCGGCCAGCAGGAAGTGCCCGGAGCCCATCGCCACGTCCGCGACCCGCACGTCGAAGAAGGCGTCCGCGGCCGCCCGCTCGCCGTCGGATTCCAGCAGCCGCTCTATGCGCTCGACGTGGTCGTCCAGCGCGGGCTCGACGGCGTGGTCAAGCAGGTGCGCGACGAACCGCGGCTCGGTGTAGTAGGTGCCGGTCGCCTTCCGCTCGCCGGACCGGCCGTGGAGGTACACCTCGCCCGCCGCGACCGCTACGTCGTCGCGGTCCCCGCCTCCGTCGGCCGGTCCGTCGCTTCGGTCGGCCCGTCCGTCGCCGTCACGTCCTCCTCCGGCGGCTCCTCCACCGACGCCGTCGACCGGCACGTAGCGGCCGTCCCCGTCCACGGTCAGCGGCTGCCGGGCGACCGACAGCTCGGTCGCCACCAGCCCCTCGTAGACGCGTCCCATCGCGCGGACGTCGACGTCCCGGAGGTCCAGCGGCTCGGGACCCGCCGAACCCTCCCCGTCTGCGGGGCCCGCCTCGCCGTTCCCGGCCGTCTCACCCCCCATCTCCGGCCCGAGCAGCCCCACGAGCACCGGCCCGAACTGGTCGTCGGTCAGTGCGACGTCCGCCAGCCTCGCGCCCGCCGCCGGAACGTCGACCGGCTCCGTCCCGGCCGTCGAGACGTCGTCGGGGTCCGGGGAGAGCAGCCGACCGCCGCAGGCGGGCAGTCCCCACTCCGCCCGGCCGTCGTGGACGGCTCGCACCAGCGCCATCGCGTCGTCCCAGAGGGCCGTCGAGTCGGAGTCGAGTTCGACTGCCAGCCCCTCGGCTCCCCCCGCCTGCCCCCCGTCTCCGCCCACCTCCCGGCAGCGGTCGCACAGCTCGCGGACCGTCCGGGTCAGCGAGTGCGGGGCGTATCGGGGGTCCTCGACCGGGAGCAGCCCCTCGGCCTCGGCGTAGGCGACGAACAGCAGCCGGAAGAGCGCGACCAGCGCCATCCGGCGGGTCCCGTCTAGCTGGTCCCGGGTGGGCCCCGGGGGGTTCCGCTCCACCCCGCCGTCCGCGTCGAAGTGGCGTTCTGCCGCGCCGTCCACCGCGGAGTCCCGCCTCGCCGCGACGCCTGCGGCGAAGCCCTGCTCGCCCGCCAAGTCCCGCTCGGCCGCGATAGCCGCCGCGAGGTCCCCGACGACGTCGCCGGCGCGCTCGCGGAGCCGCTCGCCGAGGGCGGCGGCGCGGTCCCGCGAGGCCCTCCGGAGTCGTTCCAGCGACTCGCCCTCGCCCAGCGCGGACGCCGAGAACAGCAGCCGGAGGGGGGCGTCGTCGGCCAGCCGGTCCGCGTCCGCCTCGACGTACGTCCCCGCCCGCCCCTGCGGCCCGAATCCGGCGTCCGGGTCCGTCGCGTGCAGCCGGAGCTGGCCGCCCGCGCACGCGATGACGTAGTCCAGCCCTCGCCCGTCGGCTGCCGCGAGGGCGGCGACGACCGGGGTTCGCTCCGGGTCGAAGCTGCCGGCATCGTCCCCGAAGCGCCCGTCCGCTCCGACGACCGCCACGGCCACCTCGCGGCCGTCGGCGGCGTCCGTCAGGACGTAGCGCCGGTCGTCGATGGGCTCGGCGTCGTACCCCAGTCCTTCGAGGAGGTCCAGCCCGGTCCGGTCCCGGACGGCGCGGTCCGCTTCGCCGGCCGCGCTCCAGTCGTCGCGGTCGGGGACCGCGCTCGCCAGCACGTGGTGCGACAGCAGCCCCCGGTTCCGGAGTCCGGGAGGCAGGTCCCCCGCCG
>CAZPIG010000036.1:0-15483 GCA_964586205.1 uncultured Halobacteriales archaeon
TCCACCCAGAAGATGGCGAAGATGGCCCCGCCGATGACCATGAACGTCAGGTCGATGCCGACCCGTATCATGATGTCGACCGGGTCGGCCGACGTGGTCCCGAGGAACCACGTCCACTGGTCTCTGGTCTGGATGGGCGCGAGGTAGTAGAACAGCGTCCCCGGGTCGGGCAGCCCCTGGTTGTTGTAGCTGACCACCCACGCCGGCAGCGCGCTCGCGGCCTGCTGGTCGAGGATGCGCCCGAGGAACTGGATGTTCGCCTGTAGCGCCCGGACGAGGATCATCGGCAGGACGCTGGCGTAGATGAGCTTCACCGGGAACCGCCCGCGAGCGCCCTTGACCTGGGCGTGCGAGAGCGGAATCTCGACCCGGACGCTCTCGGCGTAGACGACGAGGGCGAAGATGGTCACGGTCGTGATGAGGGCGATGATGCCGCCGCCCTCGAACAGGAAGAAGCGCAGCCCCTCGGTCGTCACGATGGGCGGGGCCTCGATGCCGCCCTGGTTCGCCGGGACGAACAGTATCTGGAACCACGTCGGGAGCAGCCCCGGGCCCTCGGCGGCGAGTTCGCCCCACGCGAACAGGCCGCCGATGAGCCGCTGGCTCACGCCGGCGATGATGAACAGCCCGACGCCGCTGCCGACCCCCCACTTGCTCACTATCTCGTCCATGAAGAGGATGAGGACGCCGCCGACGAATATCTGGGCGAACATCAGCCACTGGACGCCGGTCAGGCCGATCCCGAGCCGCGAGGCGACCTGCTGGCTCGGCGGCAGGAAGCCGCCGGAGAACACCATCGGCAGCCCCGTCAGCACGACCATCACGACCACCAGCAGCTTCTGGAGCCCCTGGTAGAGCACCTGGTCCCGCGGGTCGTCGGTGTCCAGCCCGAGGAGGTCCGCGCCGCCGAGTAGCTGCAGGACGATGCTCGCGGTGACGATGGGGCCGATGCCGAGCTGCAGGACCGTCCCCTGACCGCCCGCGAGGATGGACCGGAACTGCCCGAAGATGTCCCCGCCGGCGTTCGGGCTCGGCAGCCCGTACAGGTACACGTTGGTCAGAAAGAAGTACAGCAGGAGCACGCCGGCGGTCCAGCCCAGCTTGCGCTTGAACGGGACGTGGCCCTCCGGCCGCTGCACCGACGGCATCCGGGTGAGGACCGGCTCGGCTACCTCCTTCCAGCTCATGTGTTAGGGTTCGTCCGCACTCTCCTCGGAAATCTCTTCTGATTCGGCCGCCTCGCCGCGCTCGCTGAGCACGGCCGCGCCGCCGGCGTCGGCCAGCAGGTCCTCGGCCCCCGCCGAGAAGTCGTCGGCGACGACGGTCAGCTCGTGGCGGACCTGCCCGCCGCCGAGGACCTTCACCGCGTCGGCCTCGTGGCCGTCCTCGACGAGGTCGCGGGCGTCGACCCGGTAGCCGCCGTCTACCTCCTCGGCGAGGCCCTCGGCGGCGAGGACGGCGACGTCCTCGTCGATGTGGCCGACGTCCACCTCGAGGACCTCGCGCTGGGCCTTCTGGGGCCGCTTGAAGCCGTGCTTGCCGATGGGCTCGTAGTTGTGGAACTCGTGGCTCTTGCGTCCGGCCCGGCCGCGGCCGCCGCGGTTGCCCGCGCCGCGGCGGTTCTTCTGGCTGCCGCCGCCGTGGGTCCGGGTGCCGCGCTGGCGTCGCTTCTTGTCGGTCATGGCTATCGCATCCTCCTGAGCAGGTCGTCGATGGACTCGGTGTCGTGGCGGCCGAGCACGCCGGCCTCCGCGACCGGGTGCTTCAGGCCGTCGTGGCCGCCCCGCGGCGGGTGCAGCCGCAGGGTCGGCGACAGCCCCGCTTCCTGGAGCGTCGTCTCCTCGTCCAGCAGGGCCGCCGCGAGCGATTCGACGTCGTCGTAGTCGGTGTGCTCGGCGACCCACTCGTCGGTTATCTCCTCATCGCCCTCGACCGGCTCCGCGCGCCGGCGCAGGACCGTCGCGAGCACGTCCGCGCTGGGCTCGCCGTAGGCGACGTAGTCGTTGACCTTCGTCACCATCCCGCGGTAGGCGTCGGTCTCGGGGACGAGGGTGGCGTGGTTGACGCGCTCGACGTTCAGCATCGAGAGGGTGTCGACCACCTCCTGGCTCATGTTCACCTCGCCGCGGACCTGGACGAGCGCCTGCATCACTCGATCACCTCGCGCTGCTCGCGGGCGCGCCGGGGCACCCGCGCCTCCGCGGTCTTGCGCAGGGCGTCGAACGTCGCCTTGGCGAAGTTGACCGTGGTGCGCGTGTTGCCCGAGGTCCGGGTCCAGATGTCCTCGATGCCCGCCAGCTCGAGGACGTGCCGGACCGTCTCCCCGCCGGCCAGCCCCAGCCCGCGCGGGGCCGGGATGAGCTCCACCTCGACGCTGCCGGCGGTGCCCGTCGTCCGCAGGGCCACGGTGTGGGGACGGCCGCAGCCACACTCCCACGAGCCGCAGCCCCGCGAGACGTCGATGACGTTCAGCTTCGCTATCTCGATGGCCTTCTGGATGGCCGACCCGACCTGGTCGTCCCGGCCCTCCGCGTAGCCGACGAAACCGTCGCGGTCGCCGATGGCGACGACGCAGCGGAACTTCACCCGCCGGCCGGAGTCGGTCATGCGCTGGACCATGTTGATGTCGAGGACCTCGTCCTCTAAGCCCGGCAGTAGCTGGTCCGTTATCTCCGGCTCCTTCAGGGGCAGCCCCGAGGTCAGGGCCTCCTCCATCGTCTCTATCTCGCCGTCCCGTACCTTCCGGCCGAGCCGTGTGACCGGCTCCCAGCCGTCGTCGTAGTCCTCGCCGCTCATGTCAGAGGTCCTCCTGTATCCGCTCGCGCACGGCCTCGAAGTGCGCGGGTAGCTCGGTGGCGTCGAAGTCCCCCGAGTACAGCGGCTCGTCGCGCTGCTCGGCGTAGTCGGCGACGTGCTCGCCGCTGGTCCGCTCCCAGTCGGCGAACACCGACTCGTTGTGGGGCACCTCGACGCCCGCGTCTATCGCTCCTTCCTGGACGGCGAACACCTTGCTGCCCGGCGTCGCCGTGTTCAGCCCGATGTCCAGCACCGCCTCGGAGACGCCCGCCTCGAGCGCGCGCTTGCCGGCCAGCACCCCGGTCAGGTAGGCGGCGGGGAGGTTCCCCGTGGGGGCCTCCCAGCCGTACTCCGCCAGGTCGGCCGAGTGGGCGCTCGCGAGCGTTTCGTCCCCGTCGGGGGTCGGGGTCACCAGCTGCGCCCTGACGTGGCGGTTGCTCTTGCGAGCGACCAGCCGCGGCTTGCCGGATTTCAACAGGCGCAACCGCTGATGGTAATCTGTCCGGACCTCCCGGCGGCGTCGCATCGGCACCTTGTAGCGTGGTCCTGTCGCCATCAGTCCTCACCGTACTCCTCGTCGATGTAGTTGCGCAGGTAGCGGACGCTGCGGAACTCCCCACCCCGGGCCTTGTTGTACAGCTCCCGGTACTCGGTGGGCGATAGCTCGCCCGCGTCGCGGAGCTCCCGGAGCGTCCGGCGCTGCGCGCGGATTCGCTTCTGCCACGATTCCTTGTCGCTCTCGCGGCCGCCGGCCTTGCCCTTCCGGGTTCCCGGACCCTTGCGGTGGCCGTAGGCGCGCTTCTCGTCGCGCTCGCGGGCCCGGCCCCGGGAGTTGCCGTCGGCCGCCTCGGCGCGGATGGCCCCCTCGTCGACGAGCTCGCGCACGTCGTCGCGGGTGATGGCCTCCGCTATCTCGGCCTGGGCCGCCGGGTCGAACCAGACGCGGTTCCGCCCGACGTCCAGGACGTCGGCCGCCAGCCGCCGCTGTGCGGACAGGTCAGTCATCGGTCTCGACCTCCACTTCCTCGTAGGTGGGGTTGAGCACCCTGATGCCGCGGTCCTCGGCGGTCTCCTCGATGCGCTCGCGCTTGCGGCCGCCGACCGACGAGGCGATGCGGACCGCCTCGCGGTCGCCGTCCACGCCCTCGAGGTCGTCGACGTTGTGGACGCGCACCTCCTCGAAGCCGCTGGGGTGGCGGTCCCGCACCGCCGCGGGCGAGCGGTAGCCCGCCTCGACGGTCTCGCCCTTGCCCTTGACGCCCTTGCGGCGCTTGCTGTGGGTACCCCGCGGCTTGCGCCACGATTCGGGCAGGCGCTTCTTCTTGTGGGTGTCCTGGTGCTGGAACGACGGCAGCGAGGTGGCCCGCTTCTCGCCTAACAGGCGCTGCTCCTCCTCGGACAGGTCGGGCGTCTTCTCGACCAGCCCGCGCGGGCGGAGCTCCGTCTCGACCTCCGCCTCCTCGGCGGGAGCCTCCTCCTCGACCTCGGCGGCGACCTCCTCGGTCACCTCGAGGTCGCCGACGTCGGCCTTGATGCGGGCCGCGAGCGCGTTGCCGATGCCCTCGACGTCCGCGAGGTCGGACTGGTCGGCCCCCATGATGGCCTCGACGGAGTCGTAGCCGGCCTCGCGGAGCGACTCGGCCTTGCTCGCGCCGACGCCGCTGATGTCCTCGATGGACGCCACCGGCGGGGCGCGCTCGACCGTCTCCGTGGCCGGCTCGTCGGCTGCTTCGCCCGCCTCGTCGGCGGTTTCGTCGTCCGCTTCGGCGGCCGCCTCCTCCTCGTCTGCCTCGGTGGCCGTCTCGTCGGCGTCCGCCTCGGTGGCCGACTCCTCGGTTTCGGCGGCCGACTCGGCCGCCTCCGCGTCGTCGACCTCGAGGCCGCCGACCTGGGACTTGATGCGGGCCGCCAGCGCCTTGCCGACGCCGTCGACCTCCGCGAGGTCGTCCTCGCTCGCCGCCCGGAGGTCGGCGAGCGTCTCGAAGCCGGCCTCCCGGAGCGACTCGGCCTTGCTCGCGCCGACGCCGCTCACGTCCTCGATGCTCTCGATGTCGTCGTCGGCCATCTCAGGCACCTCCCGTCGTCGGCTTGCTGGTGATGTAGACGCCGTCCTGGAAGACGCGCACGTCCTTGTCCGTCACCCTCGTCAACTGCTCGATGTCCGCCGCCGTCTGGCCGACGGCCTCGATGTCGGGCCCGCTGAGGACGACCTCCTCGTCGTCGACGCGGACCTCGGTGTCGCCGTGGATGGGCGTCCGTCGGGGGGCGCGCTCGCCGAGGAAGTTCTCGATGACCACCTCGTCGCCCTCCGAACGGACCTGCATCGGGAAGTGGGAGTAGAACACCTCCATCCGGTACTCCCAGCCCTCGGTGACCCCGTGGAGCATGTTCCGCACGTGGCTCTCGAAGGTCCCCATCGTGGCCGTCGTCTTCGCGTCGTCCTCGTCGCTTTCGACGACGACGCTGCCGTCCTCGACGGACACGGACACGTCGGGGTACCAGAGCCGGCGGGTCACCGAGCCCTCGGGGCCCTCCACGGTCAGCTCGAGGTCATCGACCTCGGCGCTCACCTCGTCCGGTAGCTCGATCTCTGTTCGTGGCATTGTCAGTATACGTACGCTATCACCTGGCCGCCGACGCCCTGCTCGCGGGCCTCGTAGTGGCTCATGATGCCACGCGAGGTCGTCACGACGAGGGTCCCGTAGTCGCGGGCGGGGAGGAATCGCTTCTCCCACTTCTCGAACTCGTCGGCTCCCGCGGAGTAGCGGGGCTTGACGGCACCGCACTCGTTTATCGCTCCTTTCAGTTCGACCTCGAACTGCCCGGCCTTGCCGTCGTCGACGAACTCGAAGCCGTCGACGTACCCGCGGTCGTAGAAGACCTCGAGGACGTTGCCGATCTCGTTCGAGGCGGGCGCTACCGTGTGGCTGAGCCGGCCGACGCGCTCCGCGTTGTCGATGCCGGCCAGCGCGTTGCTGAAGGGGTCGTTGCTCGTCATGGTATCACCGGTACTTCTTGAACCCCATCTGGCGGGCGACCTCGCGGAAGCACTGCCGGCACAGCCAGATGTCGTACTTGCCGACGAGCCCCTGCTCGCGGCCGCAGCGCTGGCACTCGTGGCGGACCCGGGTCCGCTTGCTCCCGTGCTCGCCCGTCGCGCTCTCGCCGGCCGCGCCCTCGCCGTCGCTCATGCTCGGACCTCCACGTCGAAGGCCTCCTCGAGGTACGCGACGCTGTCCTCGACGGTCAGCCGGTGGCCCGACGGGATGGAGCGGGAGGCGTGCTCGCGCTTCTTCACCCGGTAGCCCGGGCGCACGAGGTTGACGGTCACGTCCAGCCCGTAGATGCCGACCGACGGGTCGTACTCCTGGTCCGGGAAGTCGGTGTGCTCCTCGACCCCGAAGCTGAAGTTGCCCGTCTCGTCGAACTGGCGGCGCGAGAGGTCCACGAGCGGCAGCGCCATCTCGAGGAACTCCACGGCGGTCTCGCCGCGGAGCGTGACCTTCGCGCCGATGGGCTCGCCCTCGCGGATGTCGAACGCCGGCTCCGTCGTCTTCGCCGTCGTCCGGACGCTACGCTGGCCGGTTACGTCCTCGAGGATGTCCTCCGCGTCGGCGAGGTCCTGGCCGCCGCGGCCGACGCCCGCGTGGACGACGACCTTCTCGACGCGCGGCTCGCGCATCTCGTGGAACTCCGCCTCGCGGTCGCCGCCCGGCTCGCCGCCGGCCGACCCGCTCTCGGCCTCGCTCACTCGCCGTCACCTCCCTCGTCGTCGCCGTCGTCGCTCGCCTCGGCCGCCCCGTCGCTCCCGGCGGCCGACTTCTCGTCGGCGTCGGCAGCGTCGCTCCCGTCGGCGTCGTCACCCTCGTCGGCGGCCGCTTCGTCGCTCCCGCCTTCGCCATCGGCGGCCTCGGTCCCCGCGTCGTCGGACCCGCCCTCGTCGCCCGGCGGCGCGTCCTCGACGAAGTTCTCGTCGATGACGACGACGTACTCCTCGACCGTCTCGAAGGTGCCGTCGTCGGTCTCGACGGTCACGTTGTTCGGGGAGCTCCCGGGCGTCACCTCGACCGACTCGAGCACGCCCACGTCGCCCGCGTGCGCGCCGGCGACGGCGGTCACCAGCGCGCCCTCCTCGTAGGGGAAGTGGGCGACGACCTCGCCGGTGTCGTTGTCCACGACCAGCGAGTCGCCGGTGCCGTAGGGCTCGTCCCCGACGGTCAGATTCATGCCGTCGTGGAGGTTCAGCTGGACGGTGTCGCCGTCGACGGCGCGCTTGTCGACTATCTTGCCCAGCTTGCTCTCGGCGTCGTCGGCCGCGATGGGCGACAGCGCCAGCCGGCCGCCCTCGTCGGGGAACGCCCGGAAGTGCTCCTCGCGCTCGGGGAACGCGAGGATGTCGAACATCCCCACGGGCCGGCTCTCGTCGTCTACGGCGTCGCCGTTGACGAGCACCGAGTCCCGCGCGAGCGCGTAGCGGGCCTCCTTGCGGCTGTCGACGTAGCCAAGCACGTCCCGCAGCAGGACGAGCAGCGGCACGCCGGCCTCGCCGTGGGGGCCCGCGCCGGCCGCGATGGACCACGTGGCGGTCTTGCGCTCGACCGGCCACGAGTCCGGGACCGACAGCCGCTTCTGGTGGCCGCTCATGCGGTCTCACCCCGCAGGCGCTCCTCGCGGCGCGGGTCCTCGAGGTCGAGGTCCGTGACCCGGAGGTTGCTGGCGTCCAGCGGCCGGGGGACCTCCTCGCCGTCGGCCTTCTCGACGGTCACGTCCTCGACGTGGACGACTTCGTCCTTCAGGTCCACCGCGACGACCTCGCCCTCCTCGCCGGCGAAGTCGCCGCGCAGCACCTCGACCGCGTCGCCCTCGTTGACCCGGACGTTCCGCCGGTCGAACTCCTCGCGGAGGTCGTCGGTCAGCGTCGCGCGCACCTCCTTCTGTCGTTCGTGCAGCGGCGCGTTCTCGCTCCGTCGTCGCTGTTTGCGTGGTTGCCGTGTCATGCTATACTATCATCGTTGCCGTGCTCGCGATGGTTCCGTAGCGCTCGGCGACCTCGCGGGCGATGGGGCCCTTTATCTCGGTCCCTCGCGGCTCGCCCGTCTCGTCGATGATGACCGCCGCGTTGTCCTCGAACTTCACCCGCCGGCCGTCGGGCCGCCGGATGGGCTTGCGCTGGCGGACGATGACCGCCTCGAGGACCTGCCGGCGCATCTCGGGCGTCCCGCGGGTCACCGACACGGTGATCTCGTCGCCGATGCCGGCCTTCGGGTGGCGGTTCAGCGTCCCCGAGTAGCCGGCGACGCTGATGACCTTCAACTCGCGTGCGCCCGTGTTGTCCGCGCAGGTCAGCAGCGACCCCTTCTCGACGCCGCGGGTGACGTCGGCCCTCATGGCCTCCATCAGGCCTCACCTCCGGCGGCGTCGGGCCCGGCCGCGCCGGCCGCGGCCACGCGCTCGACGACCACGTGTGACTTCGTCTTCGAGAGCGGTCGCGTCTCGGCGATGCGGACCGTGTCCCCGACCGAGAGGTCGAGACACGGCGGGTGGTGTGCGGGCACCCGGCTCCGCCGCTTCATGTAGCGGTCGTACTTCGGGACCGGTACGTCGTACTCCCGCTCGACGACGACTGTGCCTTCCATGTCGGTGGAGGCGACCCGCCCCTCGACGACCTGTCCGCGCACGGACAGCGACCCGTGGAACGGGCAGTTGTCGTCGTCGCAGGTCGTCTCCGGCTCCGGTGCGTCCAGTCCTAGTGCCATCTCGAATCACCTGTCGTCTCCGTTCGCTCCGCCGGTCGGGCGACGAGGCGGTCGCCGTCGACCGTGACGTGGCCGCCGCCGGCGTCGTCGGGGAGCGCGAACTCGAAGGTCGTCCCGGCCTTCGGCACCTGCCGGGTCCGACCGTCCGCACCCTCGACGCGGAGCGTCCGCTCGGTTTCGTCGACGACCCGGCCCTCGATACCGACGAGGTCCGGGTTGTCGGCCGCGGCGACCCGCACGTCGAGGCCGACGAGTTCGTGTCGCGGCAGCGTCTCGGGCGAGAGCGACACGGGTCACTCCCCCTCCGCGGCCGTCGCGCCGGGCTCGCTCGCCTCGTCGTCGAGGTCGCCCTCCTCGCGGCGGATGGTCTTCAGCCGGGCGATGGTGCGACGGAGCTCCCTGATGCGCCCGGGGTTCTCCGGCGCGCCGCCGGCCGCCTGTACGGCCCGCGCGTTCAGCAGCTCCGTCTCGAGGCCCTCTAGCTCGGCCTCGCGCTCGGCCGGGGTCATGTCGCGTATCTCGTCGGTGCGGAGGATGGCCATCAGCTATCCTCCTCCGCTTCCATCTCCGCGACCAGCGCCGCGGCCTCGTCGGCGACGTCCTCGTCGAGGTCGCCGAGCTCGTCCTCGCCGTCGGATTCGGCCGCCGGCTCCTCGGTCTCCGCTGCGGACTCCTCGGCCTCCGCTACGGACTCCTCGACCTCCGGCTCCTCGGCGTCGGGCTCGACCTCCTCGACCTCGGGCTCCTCGTCGATGGCCTCCTCGACCTCCTCGACTATCTCCTCGACGTCGGGCTCGCCCTCGGGAGCCGGCTCCGCGCCGGTCTCGGCGGCCGCCTCGTCCGCGTCGGCGGCCTCGCCGGTCCCGGCGGCCTCGTCGAGCAGCTCGTCGACGCCGGCCTCCTCGGGCTCGGGGACGAGCCCCTCGATGTCCGCGCCCTCGCGGACCCGGAAGTCGTCTGGCAGCTCCGCGCCCGGCGGGATTATCTTCACGTCCACGCCGATGGTGCCGAGCTTCATCACGGCGGTCGCCTGCCCGCGGTCGACTATCTCCGCCGCGGGCTCGCCGTTGTGCTTGATGTAGCCGTCGTTGAACTTCTCGACGCGCGAGCGCGCGCCCGTGACCTTCCCGGACAGCACTATCTCCGCGCCCAGCGCCCCGGAGTCCATGATGCGTTCGAGGGTCGTGTGGCCGGCCTTCCGGAAGTACCAGCCCCGTTCGAGGGCGTTGGCGAGCCGGTCCGCGACGATGCGGGCGTTGAGGTCCGGCTCGTCGACCTCCTGGACGTCTATCTGGGGGTCGTCCAGCTCGAAGCGCTCCTCTAGCTCCGCCGTTATCTTCCTGATGTTCTTGCCGCCCTTGCCGATGACCATCCCGGGCTTCTCGGCCTTGAGGACTATCTGGGTCCCCATCGGGGTCTTGGCGACCTCCATGCCGCCGTAGCCCGCGCGGCCGAGTTCGCTGGCGAAGAACTCGTCTATCTGGGAGCGCTGGAGGCCGTCGTGGATGAACGCCTGCTCGTCGGCCATCAGTGGGTCACCTCCGCCTCGTCCTCGGCGAGCACCAGCTCGACGTCCACTTGGGGCGTGTTCCACGGCGACGAGCGCCCGAACGCCCGCGGCTTCTGGCCCTCCGTCTCGCCGACCTTGTGGGCCGCGACGTGGGCTATCTCCATCGACTCGCCGTCGAACCCCTGGTGGTCGGCGTTGGCGACGGCGTTCTCCAGCAGGTCGAGGAACGCCTCGCTGGCCTTCTGGGGGTACCGACCCGCGTCCCAGCCGTCGACGTCCTTGCGGTGGCCGACGCCGCTGTTGTGCTGGCGGAACGGCACCGACTCCTCGCCGTCTATCACCCGCTGGAGGTACGCCCGGGCCTCGCCGGCCGTCCGGCCCTTTATCTCCCGGGCGATGGCCTTGCTGTGCTTCGGACTTATCGGACGGTCCCGGAGCATGGCTTTCGCCGTCGCGTCCGGGTCCGCCTCCACGCTGTAGTTGATTCCCATCCTGTCACCTCACTTGAGTGGCACGAACTTCGACGACCGGGTCGCCCCGATGCCCGCCTGGCCGTGCTCGACCTGCTGGCGGGTCAGCTGGAACTCCCCGAGGTAGTGGCCGAGCATCTCGGGCTCGACCGCCACGCGCTCGAAGCTCTGGCCGTCGTGGACGGCGAAGGTCTTGCCGACCATCGCCGGGAGGATGGGCATGTCCCGCAGGTGGGTCCGTATGGGGTCGTTGGCCGTCTCCTCCTCGCCGGCCTCGCGGGCCTCTTCGAGGAGCTTCCGTTTCTCCTCGCTCAGCCCGCGCTCTATGGTTCGCCGCTGTCGTGCGGGCAGCAGTTCCGCGACCTCCTCTTCGCTCATCGCCTGCAACTCGTCCAGTTCGTGGCCGCGGTAGGTGAACGCCCCCTCGCGGCCGGTTCGTAGCTCGCTGTCGCTCATCTCAGTTCTCACCTCCCCGGCCGGTCCGCCGGGAGGAGATGTCGCCGACCTTCCGGCCCGGCGGCGCGTCCCGGGAGACGCTCTTCGGACGCCCCGGGTGCTGGCGGCCGCCGCCGCCGAACGGGTGGTCGACCGCGTTCATCGCGACGCCGCTGACGCGGGGCCAGACGGTGCCGCGGGCCCGGACCTTGTGGTGCTTGTTCCCGGCCTTGACCAGCGGCTTCTCCAGCCGTCCACCGCCGGCGACCACGCCGATGGTGGCGCGGCAGGACGGCGCGAGCCGCTTTATCTCGCCGCTGGGTAGCTGTATCACGGTCGCGTCGCGGTCGTGGGTGATGACCTGCGCCGAGACGCCGCTGGCCCGGGCGAACTTCCCGCCGTCGCCGGGCTGGCGCTCGACGTTGCAGACCGGCACGCCCTCGGGTATCTCGCCCAGCGGCAGCGTGTTGCCGGGCGCTATCTCCGCGGAGATGCCGACCTGTAGCTCGTCGCCGACGCCGACCCCCTCGGGGGCCAGCACCAGCCGGCGGTCGCCGTCCTCGAACTCGACCTCCGCGACCGGGGCGCTCCGGGCGGGGTCGTGCTCGACGCCGACGACGGTCCCGCTGACCACGTCGCCGTCCTCGGTGTGCTTGTGCTGGAGGTCCGACTTGTAGCGGTGGGAGGGGGCCCGGAACGTCGAGCCGCCCTTGCCACGCCGCTGGCCGCGCAGTCGTCGTCCCACGCTCAGAACACCCCGATCCTGGAGGCGACCTCCTGGGCGTCGTCCGCCTCGGAGAGGGTCACCGTCGCTTTCTTCTGTCCCTTCATGGTTACCATGGTCCGTACCGAGTCGACGGTCACGTCGAACTGCTCCTCGATGGCGTCGCGTATCTCCGGCTTGCTCGCGTCCGTGTCGACGACGAACTGGAGCTGGTTCTGGAAGTCCATCAGGTCCATCGCCTTCTCGGTCACCAGCGGGTGGTGGACGACCGAACTCATCGCTCGCCCACCTCCGCGACGGCGCTCTCGGTCCAGAGCGTCAGCCGACCCGGCGCGGCACCGGGCGCGAGGTCCTCCGCGCTGACCTCGCCCGCGGTCGCCACCGTCACGCCCGGGAGGTTCCGGGCCGCCTTCGACGGGCCCGACTCGCTGCTCGTCACGACCAGCAGCGACGCCGGCACGGCGTACTTCCGGCCGCGGGTCGTGCCCCGACCGGCCCGGATGGTCCGGTTCTCGTCGGCGTACTCCACGTCCGCGTGGACGCCGAGCGATTCGAGGGTCTCGACGACCGCCTGGGTCTTCACGAGGCTCTCGAAGGCGTCGCTGACGACCAGCGGCAGCTCCGTGTCCTCGTCGAAGCGGTGGCCGCGCTCGCGGACCAGCTCCGCGTCCGCCGTCGCCGCGACGGCGCTGCGGACCGCGAGCCGGCGCTCCTTGTCGTTGATGTCCTTGCCGCGGTCGGCCTCGGCCTTCGGCGGGTGGGCCGTCCGCCCGCCGACGGTGTGGGGCACGCGCGCCCCGTGCTGGCCGCCGCGGGGCCCCCTCCGGATGCGCGGGACGTGCGCGATGCCGCGGCCGCTGCCGGGCGACTCGGCGGGGGTGCGCAGCCCGGCTAGCTCGTCGGTGCCGTGGGCCTGCTTGCTGTTCGCCTGGGCGACGAGGACGGCCCGCCGGACGAGGTCCGGCCGGAGCGGCGTCTCGAAGACGCCCGGTAGCTCCACCGAGCCGTCGTCGCCGCCGTCTAAGTCGCGTACTGTTGCGTCCATACTTGCTCACCCCTGGTTCGATTCCGTGTGTACGTACCGCACCTCGGGGTCGAGGCGCGGCTGGTCGCCCGGGCGGACGGCCGGCCGGAACCGCACCAGCCGCCGGTCGGGCCCCGGCAGCGACCCCTTCACGAGCGCGTAGGGGCCGTCGACCTCGCCGTAGTTGACGAAGCCGCCGTCCGGGGTGACGTCGTCGCCGTCCCCGAGGGCGAGCAGTCGCTTGTTCAACTCGGTGCGCTGGTGGTAGCCGGTCTGGCCCTGCTGGGGCACCGTCGAGCGCACGCGGCTGGGGTTCCACGGGCCGAGGTTGCCGATGCGGCGTCGCCACCCCTGGCGGGCGTGCTTGCCCTTCCGCTTCTGGACGCCCCAGCGCTTGACCGGGCCCTGGGTGCCCTTGCCCTTGGTGACGCCCGCGACGTCGGCGTACTCGCCGGCGCGGAACACGTCGGTCATCGCGTACTCGCCGTCGGCGACCAGCTCGAGGGCGTACTCCAGGCGGTCCTCGACGCCCCCGCCGCCGACGCGGCTCTCCATCACGTCCGGCTCCTTCTTCGGGACGCTCGGCACGTCGGCCGGGACCGAGTGGGTGATGACCCGCACGTCGTCGAGGTCGCCGTCGGCGGCCGCCTCGCGCAGCGCCTCCGCGGCGGCGTCGAAGTCGTTCGACGCCGGCACGTCGAGCGCCCGCGCGAGGTCGTCGTGGACCTCGTCGGTCCACGCCTCGGTCAGCGGGCGCATGCCGTACGGCGTGTCCTCGTAGCCCCGCACCGCGACGGCGCGCATGGGCGGCGTCTCGACTACCGTTACAGGGACCGTCTCCTCCATCCCCTCGCGGGGGGAGTTCGCCTCGTCGTTTATCATCACCACGTGGGTCATCCCGGCCTTGTAGCCGGCGAACCCCTGGAGCTGTGGCTGTCCGTCGCCGTCCGGCCAGGTGCCGAACCGCGGTACCTCGCCGGACGCTCGCTTGCGCGGGCCGAAGCCCAGCGACCCTTTTCGTGGTCTGTGTGATCGTGGCATCGTGTCTCACTCTCGCAGTCGTAGGCAGGCGAGCACGGCGAACATCGCCTCCTCCGTTCGCACGGTCTCGCTGCCCTGGTCCGGAATCGCGTCGACCCAGCGGTCGAACCGCGCCGCGGGGTCGCTCGGCGGGTCGGAGCCGTCGTCCGACGGGTCCGAGCCGCCGGTCGTCCCGTGCTCGCCGTCGGCCCCGACCGACTCGGGGTCGACGCCGAGCATCTCCGGCAGCCCTCGTCCCGGGGCCCCGAACGCGACGGTCGCTCCGTCGGCGTCGATGGCCCGGGCCAGCGGTCCCAGCCGCGACACTGTGAGTGACTCACCGTGCCGCGACGTGGCGATGCGGACGCCTGCGTCGGCGCGGTCGAGCGCCACCGGGAGGTCCGCGCGCTCGACGACAACCCCCGGCGGGGGCTCGTCGGTCAGTCGGGCGCGGACCGGACGTCGCGAAGAGACCCTGACGGTGACACGCTCCCCCTCGTCGACCGTCCTTTCGGGCGGGACGACGAGCGAGATCGGGTGTTGCAGGCCGCAATTGACCCGGACGCGTCCGTCAGGACCGACCTCGGTCACGATTCCCTGTCTTGACGACCCCGGACCGTTCGATCCGGAGCCGAGCCGTGGCACGGCGCGGAGCGGCGGCAGGACGCCCGCGTACTCCAGTTCGTCCCGCTCGCCCCACACCTCCTTTCGGAGGTACGGCGGCGTCGCGGCGTACCGCAGCACGGTTTCGACGAACCCGCCGCCCCAGTGTCGTTCCCCCTCGGCGTCGTCGAAGACGACGAGGCGGTCGGCCCGGAACACGGTCGCCGCGCGGGCGACGTATCCGAGCTTCCGGGTGGCCTCCCGCTTGTCCTCGGCCTCCCGGCACAGGGACGTCGGCACGAGCACGCTGACGGTCATGCCGTGGCGCTTCGGCGCCGACCCACTAGACTGTGGCGGGTATATCGGGTCAGTTCTTAAAAGGCTGCCGGATTGGTTCCGGGACCGTCGGTGGGTAACACGGCCACCTGCGGGCGGTTCGGGGGAGGACGTGTTCGATAGCTGTTCAGTTCGTGGTCTGTGGTGGAGGGGTGTCGGTTCCGTCGGAGCGCGAGTCGTGGACCGTCGAACCGGCGTGGAGCCTTCGGAACGGGCCGGGCCACGAGAAGCGCGCGCGAGCGCGAACTGCTTTCAGCCGCGACGGCGGGCCACGGGGGCAGTCGAGGCGGCACTGCTCGGTGATTCGGTGGGCGCGGGCGTCGGAAGTCGTGGCGAATTCCGGAAGCCTTATGGCCGCAACTGCGGTTAGTCGTAGGTGCCGCGGGCGCTGGTAGTGTAGTGGTATCACGCGAGCTTGCCATGCTCGCAACCGGGGTTCAAATCCCCGCCAGCGCACTTCTCCGGCGACAGACGACGAGCGGCGAGTTTCATCGCGCCGCGGTTCGCTGTCGCCGGTGAATGCGTTCTGGGATTTGAGCAGACGAGACGCAGCCCGCGCAGCCGAGTGGAGCGACCGCAGGGAGCGGAACGAGGCGAGCAGGACCGTCTCGGCGCGTTCAAATCCCCGCCAGCGCATCTCTCGCTTCCACCTTCCGAGCGCGGAGTTTCATCTCCGCGCGGCGGAGCTGATTCCACGGCTCGCGCGTCCAACCTCGATGTGTTAGCACCAGCGCCCCACTGCGTTAGCGCCCACACCACACTGAACTCACCGGGAGACGCCTCGATTCAGCGACGTCGTGAAACCGACC
>CAZPIG010000037.1:0-15473 GCA_964586205.1 uncultured Halobacteriales archaeon
TCGAACGACATCGAGCGGGGGTAGGGCGGACGGACGGATAACTGACCCGCTCCGTTGGTCCGGAGGTGCTTGATGAGGGTGGAGAAACGACCGCACTACAGCTTCTCGGTCGGAAGCCCCGACCCGTTCGGCTCCCGGGCTCCGGAAGGCTCGCTTCGCTCGCCTTCCGAGCCTTCGCTCGGGCCTCCGGCCCTCGCGAAGACCTCGCTGCGCGCTTCGGCCCGTTCGCTCCGCTCACGGGCCTGCAGTGCTTGCGTCGGCCGGGTTCGCCGAACGGGTCGCCCCTTCCGAAGCCCCACCCGTGCTGGTTGTCGAGTTGGCACTAGCTCGCCGGCTCATCGGCATATCTAAACAGTGCCAGTCGCTCCGGCCAGCAGCGACGGAGGTCCGAACGCTCCTCGTCCCGAACAGGGGAAAGAAACATCCCGTTGCCGCGAGCACGGCCGGCTATGGGACTCAAGAGTCTGCTGCGGCGTTTGCTCGCGTTCGTCGTGCGGACGCTGATACGCATCGGGGAGACGGTCCTGGCGCTCGCGACGCTCGCCGGCTACGTGCTGCTCTGGCTGACGCTCCGCCAGCCCGACGTGACGCTCACCTCGCGGGTGATGCAGGTGCTGTACCTCGCCGTGGCGGCCGTCAGCAGCCTGCTGGCGCTGCTCGTGCTGGTGGACTCCTACCGCCGGCTCAGCAAGGCGCTCGGCGGTTTCCCGAGCCTGCCCTCACGAAGCAGCTCCGGCGGCAGTAGCAGCGGCGGCAGCACCCTCTCGTCGCCCGACATCGGGAGCGACGACAGCTACGCGACCGACGACGCAGGCGGCGGCGACCGCTTCGGGGTGGACGGCGACGACAGCGGGAGCAGTGACGGCGACAGCGGCGGCGGAGACGGAAGCATCTTGGGCCCGCACAACTAAGGACGCCCGATGGACTGCGACCGGTGCGACGCCGCGGCCGTGATGCACGCCGCCTACTCGGGAGCCCACCTCTGTGCCACCCACCTCCGGGCGTCCGTCGAGCGCCGGGTCCGCCGGCGGGTCCGCCAGGACGGCCTGCTCGGTCCCGACGCGACCCCCGACGAGCCGGAGACGTGGGTCGTCGGCCTCTCGGGCGGCAAGGACAGCGTCGTCCTGACGGCCATCCTCGCCGAGACGTTCGCCGAGGACCCCCGCGTCGAGCTGGTGGCGCTGTCGGTCCACGAGGGCATCGCGGGCTACCGCGACCGCAGCCTCGAAGCGGCCGAGGAGCTGGTCGAGGCGCTCGACGCCGACGTGCGCCACGAGACGACCAGCTACGCCGAGGAGTTCGATGTCGAGATGGACCGGGTGGTCGAGGAGGACCCGGAGGGGATGGCCCCCTGCGCGTACTGCGGGGTGTTCCGGCGGGACGTGCTCGCCCGCCACGCCGAGCGGCTGGGCGCGGACAAGCTACTGACGGGCCACAACCTCGACGACGAGGCCCAGACCGCGCTGATGAACCTCTTCGAGGGCGACGTCGCCCAGATGGCGAAACACTACGACGCGAGCCTCGGGCGGTTCCCCGAGCCGGACGAGGAGGTCGGGCCGGGGCTCGCGCCCGGCGCGGACCCCGCCGACCGCCCGCGGCGGCTGGCCGACGACTTCGTGCCGCGCGCAAAGCCCCTGCGGGACGTCCCCGAGCGCGAGGTGGCGCTGTACGCCCACGTCCGGGACCTCCCTGCGCACGTCGCGGAGTGTCCGCACGCGAGCGAGGCCTACCGCGGCGAGGTCCGGGACCTGCTGCTCGCGGTGGAGGCCGACCACCCGGGGACGCGGCACTCGGTGATGGCCGGCTACGAGGAGCTAGCGGCCATGGCCGCCGCGGCCTACCGGGCCGGCGAGGGGCCCGAGCGCACGCCCTGCGAGCGTTGCGGCGCGCCGACGACGCGGGACCGGTGCCGGAAGTGCGACCTCGTGGCGGCGGTGGGCGGGACCGGGTGAGTCGAAGCGGGTAGCGGCTCGAATCCCGTCGGGTGACCGCGAATCGACCGGCCACCCGGCCAGCTCCACCGTCGATGCCGCTGGCGTGGCTGCCGGAGCGGTACTCGCCGCGTATCTACAGCGCGTCGAGGTCGGCGTCCGTCCGGTCGCGTCACTCGCCGTCGTCCCGTTCGTGGGTCCGACCTTCGACGGACCTGTCGCGCCGCCGCAGTCGCCGGGCGGCTGTGACGCCCAGAGAAGTCAGTGGGTGGGGCCGGGGGTCGTCACTTGATGACGTCTAGCCCGGCCGTTCCTTGCTCGGCCTCGTGGCCGCCGTCGCTCTGCACGCCGTCGACGTTCTGGCTCGCGTCGAACTCCATCTCGTCGACGTCCGTGGGCACGTCGCCGTGCTGGGGCTGGCCCTCGCCGGGCCCGAGCACCTGGGCGCTCTTGACCCCGGTCATGATGGCCATGACCCGGACCTTGCCCTTGTACTCCTCCTGGATGCGCGCGCCCCAGATGACGTTGGCGCTGGCCTCCAGGCGCTCGGTGATGTTGTCGGCGATGCCCTCGGCCTCCTTCAGCGTGAGGTCGGGGCCGCCGGTGATGTGGACCAGCCCGCCGCTCGCGCCGCGGTAGTCCACGTCGAGCAGCGGGTGGTTCATCGCGTCGCGGACCACCTCGTCGGTCTTGTTCTTGTCCTGGGTCTCGCCGACGAGCATGACCGCCACCCCGCCCTTGTTCATGATGGAGGTCATGTCGGCGTAGTCGAGGTTGATCAGCGACGGCTGGGTGATGGTCTCGCTGATGCCCTTGACCGTCTCGGCGATTATCTGGTCCATCACCGAGAACGCCTTGCCGATGGGCAGATTGGGGACGTAGTCGAGCAGGCGGTTGTTGTCCAGCACGATGATGGAGTCGGCCTCGCTGCGTAGCTTCTCTAAGCCCTCCTCGGCCTTCACCGTGCGCGCGCGCTCGACGTTGAACGGCGTCGAGACCATCCCGACGACGATAGCGCCCTGCTCCTTGGCGATGCGGGAGACGACCGGGGCCGCGCCGGTGCCGGTGCCGCCGCCCATGCCGGCGGTCACGAACACGAGGTCCGCGTCGCCGAGCACCTCCTTGACGGTGCCCTGGGCCATCTCGGTGGCGCGCTCGCCCATCGAGGGGTCGCCGCCCGCCCCGAGGCCCTTGGTCAGGGACTTGCCGACGAGTATCTTCGTGTCGGCCTCGACCATCTTGAGGTGCTGCTTGTCGGTGTTGATGGCGACCGTCTCGGCCCCCGTCACGCCGATGTTGTACAGTCGGTTGACGGTGTTGTTGCCCGCGCCGCCGCAGCCGACGATGACGATGCGCGGGTCGCCGAACTCCTCGGCGTCGCCGTCCGCGGACGCGACCTCGCGCTGCTCGCGCTCGGCGTTGTCCAGCGCGTCCTGGACGATGTCCTGCATCGTTACACCTTCGCCCAGTTGCGCTTGCGCGACGGCTCGCGCGACCCGTCGTCCTGCTCCCTGATGAGGTCGCGGACCGCCGAGCGGATGGCTTCGCTGCGGTTCGGGAACTCGCCCGTCTCGACCATTCGTTCGACCTGTTCGATCTGCTGTTCCGGGATGCGGAGTGTGACACGTTCCATGGTTCGTCTTCCCCTCGGTAGTAAGACGGCGGCCGGCCGCGAGGGCCGTATTACACACCGTCGCGGGGGAGACGCCTTCCATCGCCGCCCTGCGCCCGGTGTAAGACAACCGTCTTACGCACCACCAGCCACATCGTGATACATTATAAAACTAACGACGCGGCAACCGATTGTCGTAAACGGGAGCGTAAGGGGCTCTATCTCGATATAATCGGTCATTACGTGGTAAGTAACGGAGTATTACGAAGCTCGTGGCGTGTCCGTCGTCGTGGGACGTACGTCGGGGTGGTTCCAGCCCGCTCGTCGGGTGGAAGCGGCGCTTTCGGGCGATTGTGGCTGACGAGCGCGTCGTTTACGAGCGCGCGGTCGGCGTTCGACGCGTCGGCGTTGCCGGTCGCTTTTGCGCGCGAGAAACGGTGTTTTTGGCGGGGAGAGGTGTTCTGTGTGTCGTTTGCGCGTTCTTGATTCGTCGTTCGACGGTGAACGAGGGTGGTCACGTGGTGCAGTGACGCAGGGGTGCGGTCTGGCGAACAGCAACCCTTAAGTCCGGTACCGGGCTTAGTTCCGCGCGTTGCCCGCCCTTAGCTCAGCCTGGTAGAGCAGCCGACTGTAGATCGGCTTGTCCCCCGTTCGAATCGGGGAGGGCGGACTCCTCCTGGGAGCGAAGCGAGCAGTGAGGAGTCCATCCCGAGCCGATTCGAGCTCGTCAGTCGCAGCCCGGGAAGCGAGCGAAGCGACCGCCGGGAGCGGAGCGAGCGACCCGGAACGTCTGACGGTGTTCGAATCGGGGAGGGCGGACGTTTCTGTCGTCGCCCGCGAACGAGCGACGGGCGGCGCGAGCGTAGCGAGGGCCGCCGAACGCGCGAACGGCGAACGAAGTGAGCCGTGAGCGAAGCGAGCCCGGCGACGACTGTATCTTCACCCACGACCCGATTCGAGCCGACGAGACGCAGCCCGCGCAGCCGAACGAGCGAAGCGAGTGAGGCGAGCAGGACCGTCTCGGCTCGTTCGAATCGGGGAGGGCGGACGGTTCCGTCCTAGCTGAACTCGCTACGCTCGGGGAGACCACAGTCTCTCCATTCGAACCGATTGCTCCCGAACAAAGCTTATCCCGAATCCCCTCGATACCCGACACGTGACCGCAGCCCGCCGCCACCTCCTGGTCGCCCTCCTCGTCGTCCTGGCGGGCTGCAGCGGACTCGCCCCACAGACGACCCCCACCGACGCACACGTGGGGACGGCCACCGTGCCGTCGACGGACGCCCCATCGCCGGCCGAAACGGCCGGGCCCTCGACCGCGACGGCGACGCCACCGACTCCCGAGTCCACACCGGACCCCGACGGCGACGGCTTCACGAACTGCGAGGAGCGAGAATTACTGGACGACGCCGACCCGGACCGCATGGACGTGTACGTCGAGATAGACTGGACCGCCGGGGCGCGCCCGAACGTGGAGGAGGTGCGCGAGCTGGTCGCGCTGTACGACGACGCGCCGGTGGAGAATCCGGGCGAGGACGGCATCGCGCTGCACCTCGTGTTCGACGAGCGACTGCCGGCGCGCGACCGGCCGCTCGACACCGGGAATTTCAGCGCCTATACCGAGTACTTCGACAACGAGGGACGGGGATACCGCCATGCAGTGTTCGTCGAAACGATAGAGAACAACCCCCTCGGTCGGGGCGACCCGGAGAGCATCCTCGTCCAACGGGTCATCCCGAACGGGTCGCAGGGACTGCACGTCAACGTCTTCGCCCACGAGCTCGGCCACTCCCTCGGGCTGACCAGGCAGGTGTTCGAGGGCGTCGACAACTTCACGATGCCGTACGAGCGGTACCCGAGCGTGATGAGCTACCACGGACTCCGGGAGACCCGGTCGCTTTCCGACGGCACGGCCGGCCCGAGCGACTTCGACGACTGGGGCTACCTCGACGGAAATCTCACCGTGCCGGACACGGACCGGCTGGAGGACGCGCCGGCCTGCTGACTCCCCATCTCCGGTCCGTCCCGACACGCGGCTCCCGACGAACGCTTTTCCCGACCCCGGCCCACGGTAGCCACGTGCCGACGGCCCGCTCACTCTCGATGCTCCCTTCGGACCGCCCGCTTGCCCTCGCGGTCGCCCTCCTCGTCGTCCTCGCGGGCTGTAGCGGACTCGCGCCTCCGGAGACGGGGACGCCGACCGAGACACCGCCGTCGCTGACGCCGACGGCTACGACACCGGCCACCGCGACGAGCGGCACATCGGCCCCGCCGACCGACCCTCGTCCGACGCCGACACCCACGGCCACCCCCGCACCGACCTCCGACCGCGACGGCGACGGCTTCACGGCCTGCGAGGAGCGCCGCCTGCTCGACGACGCGAACCCCGAGCGCATGGACGTCTACGTCGAGATAGACTGGACCGCCGGGGCGCGGCCGAGCCGGGAGGACCTCCGCGCGCTCGTCGCGGTGTACGACGACGCGCCCGTCCACAACCCCAACGGCGACCCCGGCGTCGACCTCCACCTCGTCTACGACGACGAACTCCCCGCGCGCGACCGGCCGCTACCGACGTTCAACGTCACCGACTACGCGGGTCACTTCGACAACGACGGCCGGGGCTACCACTACGCCCTGTTCGTCGAGAGGGTGGCGGGCAACGCCCTCGGGCGGGGCGTGCGGGGGACCATCCTCGTCCAGCGGGCGATTCCGGACCGCTCGCCGACGCTGTACGTGAACGTCTTCGCCCACGAGCTCGGCCACTCGCTCGGGCTGACCCGACGGGTGTTCACCGGCGTGGACAACTTCTCGCTGCCGTTCCGGCGGTACCCCAGCGTGATGAGCCAGGTCGGCGTCTTCGAGACCCTCCGCTTGTCCGACGGGACCCACCACGAGGACGACTTCGACGACTGGGGCTACCTCGACGAGAACCTCTTCACGCCGGACACGAGCCGATTGGCGAACGAATCGTCGGCGTGCTGAGTCCGCGGTCCGTGTGGTCGACACCGTAGCCGGACGGCATGACGGTGCGGCCGGACGGGCGAGCGCGTGATGCCGTTCGCGTTCGGGACGAGACTCCTTTGCCGTCACGCGATTCGAGAGCCTAGAATATTACGTATGTTTTCTAGATTAATCTTCTCTATTAGCCATAGCGAACAATAGTGTCGTGGCCGTAATAGAGAATGCATGTCGGGAAACGAAACCCGCAGATCGGTACTGCAGAAGAGTGCGAGTGCAGCGACCCTCCTCGCCGGGGGCGCGGCCGTCACCGGCAACGCCGCGGCGGCGAGCGACGCCGACTACATCGTCAAGATAGAGGGTGACGCGGACGGGACGTACCAGTTCAAGGTCCCGTACGGCAACGACAACGACTTCGGTGTCAGCAGCCAGAACTTCAACGAGGACGACGAGGTCCTCGTCCCGGACGACCAGGACAGGGAGGTCATCTGCGAAGGGACGGTCGGTTCGGACGGCGAGGACGAGTGGACCACCAGGAGCACGGGCGAACCGTTCGCGACCAGCGAGGTCAACTGCACCGTCAGCGTCTTCAAGGAGACCTGAGCCGGTCGCGAACCGACCGACGGGCGCTTTTTCGACGCGTCGCGTACAGCGTGGGTGGTCTACGGAGTCGTCCGGACTCCCGACAGCGACGATGACGGGCGCGTCCTCGACGACCGCGGTCGGCGCGTCTTCGACAACCGCGGCCGGCGCGTCCTCGAAGAGTATAGACCGGTGATGCTGCCACCACGTCAGAGTATAGCCATAGTTTTCATTAGAAAACACGGTGTAAAATGTAATGTATGCCGAGCGAACAACGCCGCAGAACGGCGCTACGGAGGAGCGTGGACACGGAATCGGACGCCTCCGTGTGTTCGGTCTCCCCCGACGAGGTCACGGCGAGCGACGCCGACTACGTCCTCCGCATCGAGGGGGCCGCGGACGGGACCTACGAGTTCGTGGTTCCGTTCGGAACCGAGGACGGCTTCTGCATACGGGACGACAACCCCGACGAGGACGACGAGGAGGTGATAGTCGAGGAAGGCCGAGCGTTCTGCTCGGGGGTGGTCGGCCCGGACGGTTTGGACGGGTGGACCCTCACCAGCACCGACCAACCGATCCCGGTCGAGGAGTGCGACTGCACCATCAGCGTCTTCCAGCAGGTCTGAGACAGTCCCAGCGCACACCGACTCTCCGACGACACCCCTCGGACGTCGCTACGTCGGGACGTTCGTCGTATCGCGGCCGACCCCGAGTAGCCGGACGGCCGTCGCAGTCGTACACGCGAGCCAGCGGCGACGCCCGCGCACCGCGTCGCCACCCTCCTACACGTTCTCGAACAGCACGGGGTAGTGGTCGGAGACGGCGTGACCCCCGACTGTCGGCATCGGGAGGACGCTCCCCTGCTGCTCGCCCGCGCCCGTGTGGACGAGGTAGTCGATGGTCCGCCCCGAAGCGGGGCGCGTCGGACCGTCCGGCGGCCGGACGCCCCAACCGTGGCCGTGATTCCGGAGTCGCCCCCGGAGGTCGCCGGGCTCGGTGTTGAAGTCGCCCGCGCCGACCCACGGCGCGCCGACGAGGTCGTCTATCTGCTCTAGGACGTACCGCGCGTCGGGGGCCTGCTGGCGGCCCGAGATGGCGTGCACCGTGAAGAACGCGGGCGCGTCCGCGTCGGGGAGGCCGAAGCCGACGGCGTTGCGCCACCACTCGTCGCCCGGGTCGGGATATGCGACCGCGCCCTCGGGGTCCGGAGTGAGCCCTCGCAGCCACAGTATCGCCGGATTCACCCGGTTCGACCCCCCGTCCCACCTGTAGTGGAGGAGGTAGTACGCCTGCAGCGGGTGTCCGTTCGGGAACTCGTATAGCTCGATTCGGCCGCCCTGCCACGCGTGCCGGAACTCGGCTTCCTCCGGCGGGGGTCCGAACTCCTGGAGACACGCCACGTCCGGGTCCGCGTCCACGATCTCGTCCTCGATGGCCTCGAGGACGTCGACGCCCCCGCTCGTCTGGCCGTCGACGTTCCACGTCAATATTTTCGCCATTTTACATTCTACTCCTGAAATTCAACCTCACATAAACACGTCGATGAGCCGGGGCTCCGCGCAGTCGGTCGACACGACGGCGTGTTGGGGTCAGTACGCCGACGCGCGCTTGCCGAGGCCCCACCCGAACAGGAAGATGCCGCCGAGGAACACTATCGACCAGACGAACACCTGCTGGACCTCCAGGGTCCCCATGTACGAGGAGTTGGCGACTATCATCCCCAGCGCGACGACCGAGACGGCCAGCCCCACGAGTACCCCGAGGGTCCCCGCGATGGACGTCATCGGTTCCCCCCGGCGTCGTCCGCCCGGTTCATGGCTTGCACGTCCCATGCGGGCCAGGGGTGATATAACCTAGTCACCGCGGCGTGTCAGGTCGACGGCCGCGGCGTGTGGGGTCGCGCCGTCCGAAGTTCGATGCCGACGGAACTGCGGTCGCTGTCAGTCGCCCGCCCGCTCGCCGTCGGGCCGCCCCGGTCGGCCGTCCCTACTATCGGTCGTCCGTCTCCCACTATCGGTCGCCCGTTCGGCCGTCGTCAGTCGTCCGCCGGTCCGCCCCGGTCGGCCGTCCGTGCGCCCCGGTCGCCCGTCCCGTGGCCGGCGTACCAGCCGGCCTCGAAGACCACGACCGTCGCCACGAACAGCAGCGTCGCGGCTCCGAGGCCGCTCGCGCCGGACGCGACGTCCGGCCCGGCGACGGTCGCCGCGACGGACAGGCCCACCAGCGCGGCGGCCGGGGCCCCGAGGCCCACCGCCACGAGGTACAGCAGGTCCTGCCTGTCCGCCCGGTAGCTCAGCGTACTCGCGAGGCGACGAGTCCAGCCCCGTCCCCCGTCGGTCCCAGTCGAGCCCATGACCCGCCGTAGCCGCGGTCCCGGTATAAAAGGCCGTGATGGTTCGCACCGTTTACAGGCGTTCGAATCCGCTGCCGTCGGTCGATTTACGAGTCCGTTAAAGCTCTTGTGACAGCGGTTAAGCGTGCCTCCGGAGTGGCACGTAGCGGTTCGTCATCGTGGGTACCTCGTCCGGGGCCCGTCGCTCACCCGCCGCGGACGATGAAGAAGGCCACCCAGCCGAGCACGAACAGGCCCGTCGCGAACACGGCCAGCCGTCGGGAGCGCTCGTCGAACCGGCCCGGCATCGGCTCCTCGTCGGGGTCCGGGCGCGAGCCGTGGCCGGTCAGCGACGCGGCGGGGTCGGTCACGTCCTCGTCGTCATCGTCGCCCTCGTCGTCGCGGACCGACCGGCGGGCCCGCCGGCGCGGCGACTGGGGGTCGTGGAGCGCGACGAGGCCGACGATGGCGGCGACGATGGTCGTCAGGAAGGCCCCGCCCGTCGCCTGGGCTCCGACCGCCGCGCTCGCCGCGACGACGACCACGACGACGCCGGCCGGATAGGCGACGCCCCACCGGGCCATCCCTATCACGCGGTCGTCCATGTGGCTCCGTGGTCGTGACGGCGGGATAACGCTTCCGGTGGCGGTGGAATCGACGGGGTGTCGGCGGTCGAAGGGCGTGGCCTGACGACCCCTCCGTCGGGACCCGCCGACCGCGGCCCCGTTACGACCCGCCGACCGCGTCCTCGAGGCGAGCTATCAGCTCCTCGTTGCCGAGGTGGACCGGCACGCGCTGGTGGAGGGCCCCGGGCTCGACGTCCAGCAGCGACCGCTGGCCGTCCGACGACGCGCCGCCCGCGGTCTCGAGGACGTACGCCATCGGATTGCCCTCGAACTGGAGCCGTAGCTTGCCCTCGGCGCGCGACTGCAGGGCGGGGTACGCGAAGACGCCGCCGTAGGTGAGCACCTGGTTCACGTCGCCGACCATCGCGCCGCCGTACCGCAGCTTCAGTTCGGTCTCCACCTCGCGCACGTACGCCGCGAAGTCGTCGGGCCAGTCCGGCACCCGGCCGCCGAAGCCGTAGACGACGGGGTCGTCCGGGAGGGTCACGTCCGCGCGCAGCACGCGCGCGTCGTCGGACCGGAGGACGGACTCGGTCACGGTGCCGCCCGCCGCGACGACCATCGTCGTGATGGGGCCGTAGAGGACGTAGCCGGCGGCCACGAGGTCCCGGCCGGACGCCGGCAGCGGGGCGTCGTAGACGCCGACGATGGTGCCCATGGCGTTGTTCGACTCGAGGTTCGAGGAGCCGTCCAGCGGGTCCACGGCGACCGAGAGGCCGTCGCCGCAGTCGACGGGGTCCTCGCGCTCCTCGCTCGCGTACCACCCGACGCCGTCGATGGCTGTCAGCCGCTCCTCCAGCAGCCGGTCGGCCCGGACGTCGGCCGCCATCTGGGTCTCGCCGCTGGGGTTCTCCGCGCCGGCCTCGACGGTCCGGCGCTCGCTCAGCCCGGCGCGTATCTCCGGTGCGGTGTCGGCGACGGCATCCAGCACCGAGCGTGCAGTAGTGTCCACTCCACTACCGGGAACCGCGTCGTCGGGCAGCGTCGTTCGGTCGTCGGACGGCATCAGTCGAGGGCTTCCTCGGCGGACGCCCCCTCGAAGATGACCTTCTGGAGGGCGTCGAGGATGTGCTCGGGGTTCTCGCGCTGCCAGACGTTCCGGCCGACCGCGAGGCCCGCGCCGCCGGCGTCCATCACGGTCTCGACGCTCGACAGGAACTCGTAGTCGCTGACCTTCGAGCCGCCGCTCATGATGACCTTGACGGGGCCGGCCGCGTCCACGGCCCACTCCATGGCCTCCCGGCTGCCGGGGTACTTCACCTTCGCGACGTCGGCCCCCAGCTCCAGGGCCAGCCGCGAGGCGTAGGCGATGGTCTCGTCGCTGGTGTCGTTCTTCAACCCCTGGCCGCGCGGGTACGACCACATCACGACCGGGAGGTCGCGCTCCCGGGCGGTCTCCTGGACATCGCGGAACTCCTCGGCCATCTCGACCTCGTGGTTCGAGCCGCCGTAGAGCGTGAAGCCGACGGCCGAGGCCCCCATCTCGGCCGCGTAGTCGACCGACCAGTTGACCGCGGAGTCGTACTCGCCCATCCAGAGGTTCGAGGTGCCGTTGACCTTCGCGAGGAGGTTCACGCTCCCCTCGTAGGACGGGTAGAACGCCTCCGCGACCCCCTTCTGGACCGCGAGGGCGGTCACGGCGTCGTGGGTCGCGATGTCGAAGACCGTCCCCGGGTCCATGGTCTCCGGCTGCGGGTCGAAGTCCGTCGGGCCGTGCTCTAACCCGTGGTCGTACGCCAGGATGAGGACCTTCCCATCCCGCGCTATCTGCGAGTCGCTGAGCGGAAGCATCGGTGACAACTCCGACGACGTGGCACAATAGTTTATTGGTCGTGGCGGCCCGTCGCGCCAGCGGAGAAACGGTGCCGGCGAAGAAACGGTGGGGCTACGCCGGTCAGCTCATCTCGCGGGCGGCGTCGACCCACTCCTCGACGCGGCCGACCTCCAGTCCCAGTACGTCGGCGACGAGCTGTGGGTCCGCGGTGGCGAGGCTGCGGACGGAGGTGATGCCGGCGCGCGCGAGCTTCTCCTGGCGGGCCTCGCCGATTCCGTCCACCTCGGTGACGGGGTCCGGGCGGGTCCGGTCGCGCCACGCGGCCTCCTCGGCCTCGGCCGACCCGCTGCCGTCCGCCTCGGCCGGCTCGGGGTCGCTCAGCTCCCAGTCGCCGGAGCTCTCGGCCACCCACGCCGCCTCCTCGTCCTGGAGCCCCCGCACCTGCTGGGAGCGCTGGTCTAGGTCCTCGCCCGGCGAGGTCTCGCGGGTCCACGGCAGCGAGTGCTCGCGGCGGATCCGGGTCGCCGTCCCGGGGTTGACGCCCGCGTCGACGAGCGTCCGGTAGGACACCTCCTTGTCCGGGATGGCGAGCGGGTCGACGGACGCGGCTTCGAGGCACTCCGCCGTCTTCGGGCCGACGAACTTCACGTCCGTCGGCTCCTCGATCTCGGGCTCCGGGTCCCCCTCGTCCCCGTCGGACGGCGGCCTGAAGACCCGTACCTCGGGCGGCTCCTCCGGGTCGTCCTCGCTCATCACTCCTCCTATCCGAACGGTTCTCCTCCCCGAGCCCTCTTGAAGGTTGTTGCTCTGTGGACGATTGTGTCCCGTTCACGTCCCAGTCAGTTGCCGGTCCGGCGCTGTGACCGTGGGCTCGAACGCCCTTCGGGTCTCCGTACTAAACTTTATATCCGAAAGCGGGACCAGCCCGGCCCATGCCCCCGCCGGACGGGACCGACGCGGACCGGGTGGACGGTACCGAGGAGCCTACTATCGAGCTAGCGGCCGAGGTCCGGTCGTCCGACGGCGACGGGAGAGCCGCCGTCCCGCCGCCGCTGCCCCCCGACGACCCCGAAGCCTGGTACGCACCGGACGTCCGCGCCCAGTACGAGGTCCACCCCGGGGTGGTCGCGACCATCTCCGAGCGCGACGCCGGCACGGACGGGAGCGGGTCGGGGTTCCGGTACGCGGTCCGCGAGCCCGTGCTGTCGCCAGCCGAGCGGCGGGCGGTCGAGACGGTGCGGGACTACTTCGCGGACGCGAGCCAGAAGCGGCCGCTGACGCGGGAGGGGGCCGCCGAGCGGATGGCCGACGGCTTCGCCCCGAAGTACCGCCGGGCCGTCGACCGGCTGACCGACCTCTCGCCGGCCGCCAGGCGGCGGGTGGACTACCACGCGCTCCGCGACGTGCGGTGTCTCAGTCGCCTGACGCCGCTGGCGCTCGACGGCGACATCGAGGTCGCGGACGCCTCCGGCGACCG
Organism: uncultured Halobacteriales archaeon; assembly: GCA_964586205.1. GTDB lineage: Archaea > Halobacteriota > Halobacteria > Halobacteriales > CAZPIG01 > CAZPIG01. The sequence continues at coordinate 13,293 of CAZPIG010000037.1, forward strand.
GCTGGTGGTCCACACCGACGACTTCGCGCCCGCCGACACGGACCTGCCCGCCGACCTGCCGTACCTCGACCGCTTCGCCAGCGAGCGGGTCGCCGCCTACGAGGTGCCGTTCAGGGGCTTCGAGGTCCCCGTGGTCGTCTACCGCGAGCACCTGCTCGGGACCGACCCGTTCGCGACGAAGTACGCCGTCCTCGAGCCGGACCTGCTGCCCGGCGACCGCGAACTGGTGGCGGAGTGCGAGGAGCGCATCTGGGAGGCCAACGTCGACGGCGTCGTCGAGGACCGGACCGCGTTCGTGCGCGAGCAGGCCCGCCGCTTCCTCTCCAGACAGCTAGCCGCGCGGGACACGCGCCGCTGGCTCGCGGCGACCGCCCACCGCGCCCGCGAGGCGCTGGCCGCCTACGGGCTGGCGGTCCCGCCGCTGGACCGGCGGTTCGCCGACGACCGGCTCTCGGACCTCGTCTACTACGTGCTCAGGGACTACGTCGGCGAGGGGACGCTGACCGTGCCCATCCGCGACGGGCGCCTGGAGGACGTCGAGGCCAACCGCGTGGGCGAGCGCGTGAAGGTGGTCCCGAGGGCCGACGTCGGCCACGCCGAGCGCATCCCGACGAACCTCTCCTTCGACGACGAGGCGTCGTTCGTCAACGTCGTCACCCAGCTAGCGGCCGACGACGGGACGGAGCTGAACGCCTCGACGCCGAGCGCGAAGGTGAACCTCGACCCCCGGGAGGTGCCCGACGAGGTGACCATCCGGTGTGCGGTCGCGCTGCCGGTCGTCAGCGAGGACGGCCCACACGTCTCCATCCGCAAGCAGGCTCCGGAGGCGATGACGCCGGTCGACCTCGTCGAGCGCGGCAGCGTCTCGACGGAGCTGGTGGCGCTGCTCTGGATGCTGTACGAGCACCACGGCGTCGTGCTGTTCTCGGGGGCGACCGGCGTCGGGAAGACGACGCTCATGAACGCGCACATGCCGTTCGTGGACTTCCGGGACCGCCCCATCAGCATCGACGAGGGCTCCCGGGAGGTCCGCCTGCCCCACGAGACGGGCGTCTCGCTGACCACGCGCGACCACGAGTCCGACTACAAGCGCGTGACGATGGCGGACCTGATGACCGAGTGCAACTACCTCAACCCCGACGTCGAGGTCATCGCCGAAATCAACACCCCGGAGAGCTTCGCGACGTTCGCGGAGACGCTGAACACGGGCCACGGCGTCGTCGGGACCACCCACGCCGAGGACGTCGAGAAGCTGGTCAACCGCGTCGTCGAGCAGGGGTTGCCGCCGTACCTGCTGCGCGAACTCGACCTCGTTGTCTTCCCCCGTCGCTCCGGCGACGACCGCTACGTGGCCCGCGCGGTCGAGTTGCTGTCGGAGCAGGAGTACCGCGCCGTCGTCGGCGACGACGCCCCCAGCGGTCCGGGAGACGCGTCGGGGGAGGACAGCAGGACGGGCGCGGAGGACGACGCGGCGGACGAACCCCCCGGCAGCGTCTCCGACCACCTCGGCGACGAGCGCCGCCACGGCGTCATCGAGAAGGACGGGACGGCGGTCTACTACAACGCGGTCGCGTGGCGCGACCACGGCGGCGAGTTCCACCTCGCCTACGACCACCCCCAACTGGGCGACGACGAGCGCCGGTGTGCGACGCGGGCGTTCCACCGCCTCGCGGAGCGCACCGACCGCCCGGTCGAGGACGTGGAGGCGGAGTTCCACCGCAAGCACCGGTACGTCCGGTACCTCCACCGGGAGGGCGTCGACGACTTCGACGCGCTGTTCGAGTTCCTCGCTGACCTGCGGACCAACGAGGCCGCGACGGTCGAGCGGGCTCGGCGGACCGATCGCAGGACGGGGACCGTCGGCGAGTAGCGACGCTCGCGGCTGCCGCGAGCACAGCGACGGCTGGACGTCCGGCCGCGCCTCGGACGGACACCGGACGGCGATGGCGAGGCGGTTCCTCCGGGCCGGCCAGCGGGTCCGGGAGGAGGTCTACGCCCTCTTCGCCGACTACCGCGAGGGGACGGTCACACACGCCAAAGCGGGGGCGTTCAACGGGGCCGTCGCCATCGTCGGCGGTCCGACGATGGTCGACGCGACGGTCTGCACGGGCTGCGGCGCTCCGGGTCGCGATGAACCACGTGAACCGCCTCGCGCTGCTGCTGGAGGAGTTCGCCTACCCG
>CAZPIG010000038.1:0-15168 GCA_964586205.1 uncultured Halobacteriales archaeon
CCTAGCGCGACCCCCGCTTTCAAGCCCCCACACGTGAAGTATCCGCCCACGACCATGCCCGACGACCTCGCCATCGACACGCACGTCCCACCGCTGTCGCCCGAGACCGCCCCCGCCGCCGAACGCGCCGAGGCGCTCGGCTTCGACGGCGTCTGGACCCCCGAGATGGCCAACGACGCCTTCCTCCCGCACCCGCTGGTCGCCGAGCACACCGAGGACGTGACCATGGGCACCCGCATCGCCCTCTCCTTCACGCGGAGTCCGATGGTCCTGGCGTACGTGGCGTGGGAGCTCCAGCGCTTCTCCGACGGGCGGTTCGTCCTCGGGCTGGGCACCCAGGTCAAGGGCCACAACGAGCGCCGCTTCAGCGTGGACTGGGAGTCGCCCGGCCCGCGACTGCGGGAGGTCGTCGAGTCGCTGCGTCACATCTGGGCCGTCTTCCAGGGAGATGCGGACCGCCTCGACTACGAGGGCGACCACTACTCGTTCTCGCTGATGACCGAGGCGTTCGACCCCGGGCCCATCGACCACCCCGAGATTCCCATCCACGTCGCCGGCGTCAACGAGTACAACGTCCGGCTGGCCGGCGAGCTGTGCGACGGCTTCGCGCTGCACCCCTTCTCGACGCCCAAGTACGCCGAGGAGTTCGTCGCGCCGCGGCTGGCGGAGGGCGCGGCCCGCTCGGACCGCGACCCCGACGACGTGACCGTCACGGTGAGCCCGCTGGTCGTGACCGGCGAGACGGACGAGGAGCGCGCCGCCCAGCGGGCGGAGGTGCGCCAGCGGCTCGCGTTCTACGGCAGCACCCGGACCTACCACGACGTGCTCGCGCTCCACGGCTGGGAGGACGCGGGGCGGGAGCTCCACGAGCTATCGAAGGCGGGCGAGTGGGCGGCGATGGCCGACCTCGTCACCGACGAGATGCTGGCCGCGTTCGCCATCGAGGCCCCGCCCGGGGAGCTGGCCGCCACCGCGCGCGAGGCGTACGGCGGCGTCGCCGACCGCGTGCTGCTGCCCTTGGAGCACGGCGCGGCGTACGTGGAGTAGGACTGCTCCGAGCGAGTGACTCCGCTGGCGGTGTCGGAGCAGCCACTGCGACGCCTCACCCCACGGGCCGGTACTGCCGAACGCCGTCGACGACCTCGTGGGTCGCGCGGCCGGTGACGTCGAGGTGGCCGAGCGCGCCGACCGTATCGAGCAGTATCGCGGTGTGACTCTCGCCGTCCGCCCGCTCCGCGGCGACTGCTGCCGGCGACGCCGGTGCGACCTCGGCCAGCGCGTCGGCGACGTCCTCGACCATCTCCGCCACGTCCGCTCGCGAGCGCTCGACCGCGCCCGCGTAGTCCCCGAACACCGGCCCGTGACCGGGGTAGACTTCCGCCACGTCGCGACCGGCGAGGCGGTCGTAGGCCGTGTAGAAGGCGTCGACCGACTCGTAGCAGCCGTCGTCGAGCCCGACGTGCAGCGCGGCCGCGCGGAACGGCTCGATCACCATGTCGCCGGAGAACAGCAGGTCCCCCTCGGGCGCGGCCACCTGGTAGCAGAGGTGCTCGGCCTGGTGGCCGGGTGCGTGGACGGCCTCGACGGTCAGGTCCGCCACCTCGAAGCGGTCGCCGCCGGCGATCACGCGGTCGATGCGCTCGGGCGGCAGCAGCCGGCGGTCCCGCTCGAGGGAGTCCACCGCGTTCTCGACGGCCTCGTCCACGCGGCCGCCGGTCAGCCCGGCCGCGAGCGCGTGCTCGCGGACGCTCGCGGCGAGGTCGTCCGCGTCGCGGCGCAGCCGCTCGGGGACGCCCGCGGGCGCGTAGACGGTGGGGGCGCTCGCCGCCCGCGTGCTCGCGTCCCCGCCGTCGCCGGCCTCGAGGACCGTTGGCACCTGCCCGACGTGGTCGCTGTGCGGGTGGGTCACGAGGACGTGCTCGACGTCCCCCGGCTCGTAGCCGGCGTCGGCGAGCCCCTCGACCAGCTCCGCGCGGCCGCGGTCGCCCGGCGCGCCCGAGTCCACGAGGGTCGGCTCGTCGCCCCCGACGAGGTAGGCCGCTGCGTGGCCGGGCGGCCAGTCGATGGCGAACTCGATGCGGTGGACCCGCTCGGCGACGGCCGGCGCGACGGCTGCTTCCTCGTCGGTCCGTCCGGTCATCGCCCGTCGATTTCCGCCGGAGGTACGTAGTCCGTTCGGTGGCGGCCACATTCGCTCGGTGGGGTCGGTGCACGACGCGACGATGTGACTGAGAGCACGGTCGCGGCGGCGACGGGGCGTCAGACCAGAACGAACGTGACGACGAACCCCGCAGCGGTGGCGAACGCCACCGCTGGCCCACCCGCCTCGTAGGCGTCCGGCATTATCTCGACGGCCAGCGACGCGAGCACGGCTCCGCCCCCCGTGGCCCGGACGAGCGCCAGCACGGTCGCGCCGACGCCGGAGAACGCAGCATACGCCACGACGACCGCGAGCGCGAGTCCCGCCGCGGTCGCCGTCCAGACGCCGAGCGTCCACGCTGCCGACCGGCCGCTCTCGGTCATCCTCCTCGCGCCGCCGATGGCCTCGGGGAGGTTGTTCGCGGCGATGCCGACGAGGATGGCGAGCGGGCCGCCGACCGTCCCGCCCACGAGGGCGACGCCGAGCGTGACGTTCTCTGCGAGGCCGTCGAAGACCACGGCGGCGAGAAGCGGGACGCCCTCGACGCCGTCTTCGGAGGCGACGCGGTACTTGACAGCGACGTAGAGCCCCGTCCCGGCGAGGAGGCTCGCCGCGGTGAGCACCGGCCCGGCGACCCGGAACGCGGGCTCGAACAGCTCGAAGGCCAGACCGGTGATGAGGGACCCGCTCGCGAACGCCAGCAGCACGGCGACGACCGTCCGCGGCACGCGCACGAAGACGCCGATGGCGGCTCCGACGACCAGAGGGAGCCCGGTGGCGACGCCGTACAGCAGCGGGAGGAGGTCCATCGGTCGGGCGGACGTTGGGCCTATCCCGGCAAGACTGTTGGGCGACGTCGCGGGTTCGGGTCGCCGTCCGTTCCACTTCACTCGCCTCGAACCCCCGTTTTATGGCGTTCGCCCCCGACGTGGGACCAACGCACCGGTGACACCATGGAATTCGGCATCTTCTACGAGCACCAACTCCCGCGCCCGTGGGACGACCACGACGAGCAGCGCCTCTACGAGCAAGCGCTGGAGCAGGTCGAACTGGCCGACGAGGTGGGCATCGACTACGCGTGGGAGGTCGAGCACCACTTCCTGGAGGAGTACAGCCACTCCTCGGCCCCGGAGGTGTTCCTCGCGGCGGCCGCCCAGCGAACCGAGGACATCCGGCTCGGCCACGGCATCAAGCTGATGCCGCCGGACTACAACGCCACGCCGCGCGTGGCCGAGCAGGTGGCCACGCTGGACCTCGTCTCCGACGGCCGCGTCGAGTGGGGTACCGGCGAGTCCGCCTCGCGCGTGGAGCTGGACGGCTTCGACATCTCCAGGGACGAGAAGTTCGACATGTGGCGCGAGTGCACCGAGCAGGCGGCGAACATGATGACGATGGAGCCGTACCCGGGCTTCGACGGCGAGTACGTCGACATGCCGCCGCGGAACGTGATTCCGAAGCCGGTCCAGGACCCCCACCCGCCGCTGTGGATGGCCTGCTCGACGCGGAAGATGATACGCGTCGCCGCACGGAACGGCATCGGCGCGCTCTGCTTCGCGTTCAACGACCCCGAGGAGGCCGAGGAGTGGGTCGACATCTACTACGACACGCTGAAAGAGGAGTGCGTCCCGCTCGGCCACTCGGTCAACCCCAACATCGCGATGATAACGGGCTTCTCGTGCCATCCCGACGAGGAGGTGGCCTTCGAGCGCGGCGCGGAGGGCTACGCCTTCTTCCAGTTCGGGCTGGCCCACTACTACGCGATGGGGCTGCACGAGCCCGGGCGGACGAACGTCTGGGAGCAGTTCCAGGGCGCGGGCGGCACGGAGGCGTTCGGCGACGAGTTCGTCGACAGCGCCATCGGGACGCCCGAGGGGATACGCGAGCACCTGCGCGGCTTCGAGGAGGCTGGCGTCGACCAGGTCATCTTCGTCCAGCAGGGCGGCCGCAACGAGCACGAGCACATCTGCGAGTCCCTGGAGCTGTTCGCCGAGGAGGTGATGCCGGAGTTCGCGGAGCGCGACGACGAGCAAGTGCGGGAGAAGCGCGAGGAGCTGGAGCCGTACGTAGAGGAGGCGATGGCGCGCAAGGAGTACATGGAGCCCGCGAGCGACGAGGACATTCCGTCGGTAGTGCCGTTCGATAGGGACATCTCGGACTTCGTGTGACGGGGGGGTCTCCCGGCGGGGTGGTTCGTCGGGACGCCGGTGCAGGTCGGGACGGCGGTGTAGGTCGGGGCTGGCTCGATCTCCGGCCCCGGGCGGAGCGCCGGCCGGCCGCCGAGGACCTCGCGACGGCGTTCCGTGGCCGAGGAACGTTCTACAGACGAACTGGTCTCAGATCGGAACGACATTCACCTGCTGAATATCTTCACTAGGTAAATACACGTTCTCCCGGGGCGTCGGTCAGGGCACTGAGGGGCGCTCCACGCGAGCGGTCGATACGACGAGTGGGCGTCGATGGCGATGCCCCGTGTCGGGCCCTGCCGCCGAGTCGACGCTCGGCAGGCAGGCTGCCCCTCAGTGACAGGTGAACGAAATGAAGCAAGACAAACGGGACGTGCCGGTCAGAGTCGACACACCGGACGCCGTCGCCCGCCAGCAGACGGGGTTCGGCGACGCGAGCGGGTACGGGGAGCTCAGTGGCGAGTACTTCACGTTCGCTGCCGGAACGGACATCACGCCACTCCTGGCGGGCCTCGAGGACGACCTCTGTCAGTGCCCACACTGGGGGTACGTCCTGGAAGGCACGCTCGCTGCCACCTATTCGGACGGACGCGAAGAGGTGACCGAGGCCGGTGACCTCTTCTACTGGCCGCCGGGCCACACGATCCGGGCCAACGACGATTCCGAGATCGTCATGTTCAGTCCGCAGGACGAGCACGCTGCAGTCATCGACCACATGCTGACAAAACTCGGCGAGACCGCATGACGGGACGCCTCGACGCGGAGCCGTCGAATCGGGAGCTGGTCGCGGAGGTCGAGTGTCCGGAATGTCGGCACCCGGTGGACGTCACGGTGCCGGACCGGGACGTCGAACTGGAGGTAAGGTCGTACCCCGCGGCCTACGGGGACCACAGCGTCGTCCACTGTCCGGCGGACCACGAGTTCTGGGTGTACTACTGCTGAGATCGGACGTCTCGACTCCCGTCGATGCACTCGGCTCGAACGAAGGGCTATATACTGCGTGTGCGAACTTCCAACATGGATTCCGCGATCCAGGCTATCGAGTTTCTGGCGCGGTCGGAACACCGCGTGGCAACACTGGAGGCCCTCTCCGAACGACGACGCGACCGGCGCGACCTGCGCGCCGTGACGGGGGCCTCCGACCCCACTATCGGCCGCGCCGTCCGCGACTTCGAGGACCGCTCGTGGATCGTGCGCGACGGTCCGTACTACGAGGTCACGCCGTTGGGCGAGTTCGTGACCGACCGGTTTTTCGAACTACTCGATGGAATGAGAACGGGTGAGACGCTCCGCGAGGTCTGGCAGTGGCTGCCCCGGGAGATGGAAGGGTTCGCGGTCGAGTACTTCGAGGACGCCGTCGTCGCGTATCCGGGTCCGAACTATCCGTACGCGCCCGTCGAGCGGGTCACCCACCTCCTCGAATCGACCGATTCCATCCGCGGGCTCGGAACGACGATTTACAAGTCGGGCAACCTCGACGTGTTCTGCCGCCGCGTCATCGAGGGCATGGAGACGGAGTACGTCTACTCGCTCTCGATCCTCCGGGCGATAGTCGACTGGAACCCCGAACTGACCGCCCGGGCGTTCGAGTGTGACAACTGCACCGTCTTCGTCCACGACGCCCTGCCGGACGACGACCGGTGCGGACTCAACGTCATGGACGACTGTATCGGTCTCTGTGGCCACGACCCCGAAACTGCCCAGCTCGAAGCCGTCATCGACACGGCGTCCCCCGAGGCCCGCGAATGGGCGGAAGCCGTCTACGAGCAGTGCCGGGCGGAGGCACGGCCGTTCGACGTTCGTGAACTGGAGGCCGCTGGCCGGGACTCGCGGGCGGAACCACTCCACGTCGAACCACGGTAGCGGGGGTAGTCGGCCCGAGCGAGTCAACCGCGGCCTCGTCGAGCGTCAGCACCTCGCCGTCGGCCCGCCAGTCGGCCACCAGCCGGTAGCGGACGTACTCGCGGCCCGACAGCGGATCAACGGACCATCGTGAACCCCACGCGCACCGTCAGCCGGCCGTCCGCGAGCGACGCCGATTCGAGGTACGACCGCTCCCAGGAGCCGTCGAGGACCGGCGGGCGTCGAGGACCGGGCGGGCCCACTCGGCGTGCACCTCGGTGGCGAAGCGCGTACGTCGGCGGCGAGTGCGTACGTCGCCGGAGAAGTGCGCACGTCCGCGGAGAATCCCGTCCGCGACCGCGTTTGTCCCCGGGACCGTCGACGGCAGTCAGCTAACGGGCCGGCCGACCTCGGCGGGCTCCTCGCGGGAGTACATGCCCCCGAGGTAGCCGCCGATTATCGCGGGAATCGCACCGATGACGACGAACACGAGGACGGCGAGGCCGGCGGTGACCGTCGCGAACACGCCCCCGAGCGATAGCTCGACGATGGAGACGGCGAGCCCGAGCGCGACGAGTATCGCCGTGGCGACGAGCGCGCCGATGGCCCCCGCGAGGAAGCCGTTCCACGCGCCGTTGGTCGCCCCGCTCCGGGCGTAGTAGCCCGCGGCCGCGCCGCCGACGACGCTCGCGACCAGCCCACCGAGCAACGCGAGTGGCTGGACCAACGCCGCCAGCAGATTCACGAGGAAGATGATGCCGAACCCGATTGCCACTGCGCGCCACCTGGTTTCCACCATAACGGTCGGTGATACGCTCCGGGAGTGGATAAGCGATTTCGTAGCTGGCCCGGAGTGTGTGGTGCGATTGGACGGGGAAAACGGACGTTCGCACTGACACGTCGGCGCGCGCGTTACGCGTCGGCGTTCGCGTCCTCGGCGTTCGAGAACTCGCGTCCTCACGATAGGTCGGCGTCCTCACGGGAGAAGCTTCGTCGGGTCGCGTAAGGCCGTCGTAACCCGGTAGCCTGGTTCCGCCGGACGTGCCGTCGGGTGCGAACGCTGTCTGGCGTCGGATGCGGCGGACGTCTCGCGTCGGGGGCGGTCGATGTCTTCACGGCTTACGGCGATGTCGCACACTCCTCCCCTCCGGGCGGCGAGGAGATGGCACACCTTAAGGTGGTGCGGTCGCGAGTAGGCTCCACCTGTAATGGGGGTCCACCTGTAATGGACGTGTTCCGTGGCGCGCGCGGTCACACCTGCCCGTCGGCCGATGGCCCGTACCGTTCGACCGATAGCCCGTACCGTTCGACCGATGGCACGAATCGCCCGATTCCGGCCGATTCGAGGACGCCGGGGCGGGCCGTCGGACGGGGGCGGTCGGCGTGACCTACCGGACGTCGAACGTCGCCCGCCTCGCCGGCGCGGCGTCCCTGTTCGTGGTCCTCGCGGCCTGGGGCCTCCTCTCCATCCTCGCCGCGGGCGAGACCACCGTCTCGACGTGGGCGGTGGGGCTCGCGTCGATGGTCCCCGTTAGTGCGCTCCTACTCGGCGTCGCCGAGAACCGCTCCCCGCCCCGAACCGGGATGGAGTACGCCATGGGGCTGCTCGCGAGCGTCGTCACCGTCACCGTCGCGTACATCGGTTTCGCTGCCGTCGATTACGCCACGCTGCGTGCCGTCGTTACGCTCGACCCGCTCCAGTTGCTCGCCGCCGCGGCCGGCTTCGCGCTGCTCGGGGGCCTGCTGGTCCTCGTCGACCTGCGATACGTCGAGCGGCCCGTCACGGCGGCGCTGCTCGAGGAGCGGTACCTCGACGAACCGGTCCGGGGCGACTGATAGGATTAGGAGAAGTCCTCAGAGCTTCCCCGGGCAGATTTGGTGGCCGTTCGGATGGTCGAGCGACAACTGAGCGCCCGGAAGCCCCGGGCCGCTCGGCTCCCGGGCCTCGCTGCGCTCCTCGCCCCTCACTTCGCTCGGGGCTGCGGTGTTGTGCGGGCGGCCCGAGCGCCGCCCGCACGGCAAGCGGGACGCCTCCGGCGTCCCGCCCTGCTTGCGTCGGCCGGGTTCGCCGAGCACCGGGAGACCGCAGGTCTCCCGAGCTAACGGCGGCATAGTACTCAAGCTAATTATTGAATAGTGGCCCCCACCGGCTTCGGCTGGCGACCAACCGCCTGCTGTCCTGGCGGATCGGAAGGGCGAGGCGCGCTCCGGGACGCCCGGCGACGCAAGCACCGCAGCCGAGCGGAGCGAGGCGAGGAGCGCAGCGAGCCGCGCGACTGGAGCGCGCCGAGGGCTTCCAGCCGCTAGCATCCAGTTCTTAGCCTGTGTACTAAGCCGCCGTGAACGGCCCGCCCCTTCCGGAGTCCCACCCCGGCGTGATTTGTGGAATCGGCTACCGACGGCGGTCGGTCAACAGCTTCGGCCGCCGGCTGCTGCCCAGCGAGAATCTATGAGTGTCTCTGCTAATCCCTATGGAACGGGCGGTCGGTGCGCGGACCGACGCTCGACCGACACAGGAGGCGCGAGTTCAAATCAGCTCTCTCGCAATCGTCCGCCGCTGTATCTCGTCGGTCCCCTCGAAGATGCGCAGCACCCGCGACGACCGGTAGTGGCGCTCGATGGGCAGGCTCTTCATGAACCCCGAGCCGCCGTGGACCTGCATCGCCACGTCCGCGGCGTGGTTGGCCAGCTCCGCGCCGCGCAACTTCGCCATCGACTCCTCCTTGCGCGCGCGGTCGCCCTCGTCTATCTTCCACGCGGCGTAGCGGTAGAGCCACCGTACCTGCTCTATCTCGGTGGCGAGGTCCGCCAACTGGAACGAGATGCCCTGGCGGTGGCCGATGGGCTTGCCGAACGTCTCGCGGTCGCCCGCGTAATCGACGGACATGTCGAGCAGGAACTGGGCCGTCCCGACGGCGTTGGCGGCGATGTTGATGCGGCCGCCGCCGATCCAGTCCATCGCCGCCTGGAAGCCCTGGTCCACCTCGCCGAGCACCTGCTCGTCGCCCACCCGGCAGTCGTCGAACCGTAGCTCGCACTGCCCGCCCGGCGTCAGCCCCATCGTGCGGTGTATCTTCCCCACCTCGAAGCCCGGCGTGTCCGCGTCGACGAGGAAGCAGGTGATGCCCCCGAGGTCGCCCTGGTCGCCGCTCGTGCGCGCGAACACCATCGCGAAGTCGGCGTACGGGCCGTTCGATATCCAGTACTTGGTGCCGTCTATCACCCACTCGTCGCCCTCGTTCTCGGCGGTCGTCTCCATGTAGTGGGGGTCGCTGCCGTGGTCCGGCTCCGAGAGGGCGAAGCAGGTGGTCACCTCGCCGGCCATCAGCGGCTCGAGGTACTCCTCGCGCTGCTCGTCGTCGCAGGCCAGCAGGATGGGCGTCGGCCCGCCCGCGCCGCCGAAGACCGCGCCGTGGAAGCCCGGCGGGCGGTTCGCCAGCCACTCGCCGACCATCGCGCGGTGGAGGACGGGCACGTCCCCGCCGCCGACCTCCTCGGGCATGCTCATGCCGTAGAAGCCCGCCTCCGCGGACTTCTTGCGGATGGTCTCGCGTATCTCCCGGTAGGCATCGACCTGGCGGTTGTCCTCGTCGACGACGTGCCGCTCGTAGTCCTCGCCGAGGAACTCGGGATGCTCCTGCTCTAGGGGTTCGACCTCCTGGGCGAGGAAGTCCTCCAGGGCGCGCGTTATCTGGGTCACTTCGCTGGGCTCCTCGAAGTCCATGGCCCGTAGAGCCGTGCCGACGCACATAACGATTTGGTCGGCGGTCGCGCGCTGTGCGGTGCTCGGCCCGTATCGCGCAGCGCGGTGTCTGGCCACTGTCGTACCGCGCGCCGCTCTGGGCCGTCTCGGGCTCCACTCAGCCCGCGCCACACCCCCCCCCCCCCTCGGCCTCGTACCGCACGCCACTCGGCCCCGCGGCACGCCCGCTCCGCCGTTCTCCCGCCGCTACGGCCGCGGATTCGCCGTTCGGCCGTTCGTTCCGCACCCGCCCGGTCTAAATCAGCCTCGTCGCCCCCTCGAACGCCCAGATTCGACCGCCTGGGCACCGAGCGCGCCGGAAAGTATAAGGGGGTTCCTGGAGCTATCCATCACATCGACATGGTTGATAGACAACGACTCACACGGCGGCAGCTGATGGCGCTCACCGGTGCCGGCGCGGCGGCCGGCCTCGCGGGCTGTCCGCTGGGCGGCGGCTCGGACTCCCCTGGAGCCTCGACCCCCACGTCGGACCCGACGACGCTCCCGGCGGTCCACCTGCTCACCGACTACAACAACGAGGCGTGGCAGGCGAAGTGGGAGGACGACCTGCTACCCGCGTTCACCGACGAGACGGGCATCGACGTGGAGGTAGAGTACTCGGGGATGTCCGGCTCCCAGGAGGGACGGCTCGCGACGCTCGTCCAGTCGGGCGACCCGCCGGGCATCAGCACGTCCACCTTCGACCAGGTGGCCGACCTCTGGGCCTCCGACCAGCTAGCGCCCACCACGGACGTCGTCGACCAGGTGACCTCCGTCGCCGGCGACCTGAGCGCCTCGCCGTTCCGCGACGAGAACGGCGACATCTGGCAGGTCCCCCACGGCTACTACACCTCGACCTTCCACTACCGCGAGGACGTCTACGACCAGCTCGGTCTGGACGTCCCGGAGACGTTCCAGGACGTCCTCGACAACGCCCAGGCCATCGAGGAGTCCGACATGGACGTCCGCGGCTACGGGCTCGCGGGCGGAACGACCGGCAAGAGCCAGGACGAGTTCCAGGTGTACCTCGCGAACATGGGCGTCTCGGGCATCGGCCTCCGGTGGAGCGACCCGGACGCGCGCGAGGAGGTCGAGATACACTTCCCCGAGGAGGAGGTCGTCACGCTGCTGGAGTTCTTCCAGGAGCTGTCCGGCTACTCGACCGACCCGACCAGCATCGGGTGGTCGTCGTCGATACAGAACTGGGTCGGCGGCCGCTTCGCCCAGCAGTACCACCTCAACGTCTGGCCCCAGGGCATCGCCGGCGCGGCCGGCGTCGCGCCCATCGCGGAGAACACGGGCGTCGCGCCGCTGCCGCGGTGGGGCGAGGGCGGCATCACCCAGGACGACGTCTGGCTGTACGAGCCGACGCCCGACGGCCACCACGTGTTCAGCGGCGCGGACAACACCCCCGGGTCGCTGCGGTTGCTCGAGTGGCTCTACGGCGACTCCATGGAGCGCACGGCGAGCATGTACTCCCTGGAGCCGACCCGGTTCCTGCCGGACTACGAGGACGTCCTCCAGAGCGACCCCTACCAGAGCTTCCAGCACTGGCAGGACTTCCCGAAGCACCTCGACCAGCTCGAGTACGTCCAGAACACCATCACGGGGGACTACTACGGCAACGTCCCAGAGTCCGACCTCGGCTCCTCGGCCGTCGCCGTCTACGTCACCCGCCAGTGGTTCTACGGCGAGATGATAAACCAGGTCGTCACCGGCTCGCGGACGCCCCAGGAGGCCTACGACTGGGGCTACAGCCAGCTCGAGCAGCGCGTCCAGGAGGGCCGGAACCGGTTCGGCGGGTGAGCACCCGCAGCCCACCCCGTCCGGAACGACCGACTGTCGTCGGAACGGGCCGTGCCGTGGGAGCAGGGCGGCCGGCCCGTCCCGACGGTCGAGAGGGGGTCGCGCCGACGTGGCGGACTCCCGGCGCGGCCGCGGGCGCGAACCGCACGACGGCGGCGAACTTCGAACCGCAAACTCCACAGCATCCATGAATCCGACCGCGACGCCGACGAACCGGAGATTAATAGGGCCCCGGACGGTGGGTCAGGTAGGTGTTCACACGTGGCAGGAGAGACCCTGAGAAGAGAGCGGGCACGGGGCGGCTACCCGTGGGACAGGCTCCCGGTCGACGGGGAGACGCTGACGGGCGTGGCGACGGTGCTGCCCGTCGTCGCGCTCTACTTCCTCATCGCCATCCTGCCCGTCTCCTTTGCGGTGTACGCGTCCTTGTTCCGCATCCCGCTGTTGAGCCCCAACTGGCAGTGGGTCGGGATACAGAACTACGTCGAGGTGGTCACCATGGGGACGTTCTGGGAGTCGCTCTGGCGCGGCGTCCTCTACATGGTCGGCAGCACGCTCATCCAGCTCGTCGTCGGGCTCTGGATGGCGCTGGTGCTCAATCGGCTCGTCGTGGGCCAGAAGCTGCTCACGGCCGTCGTCTTCCTCGCGTACCTCGTCCCCACCATCGTCGTCGCGCTGGTCGCTCGCTACATGTTCCTCACGTTCGGTGGCGGCGGCGTCCTCCACGTGATGGGCAGCCAGTGGCTCGGCCTCTGGGGCATCCAGGAGTACGCGCTCGGCCAGCGCGAGTGGGCCATGGGGCTGCTCGTCCTCATCGGCTCGTGGAAGTGGTCCGTGTTCATCACCATCTTCGCGCTCGCGCAGTTGCGGGCCATCCCCGACCGCTTCTACGAGGCCGCGCAGGTCTGCGGCGCGAACCGCTACCAGATGTTCCGGGACATCACGCTCCCGCGCATCCAGGGCGTCATCCTCGTGGCCATCCTGCTGCGCTCCATCTTCATGTTCAACAAGTTCGACATCATCTACATCCTCACCCAGGGCGGGCCGACGGACGCCACGACCACGCTTCCCGTCCTCGCCTACCGGGTGGCCATCCAGCCCGGCGGCAACTACGGCGTGGGGAACGCGATGGCGGTCGTGATGTTCCTGTTCCTCGCGGTCGGTGCCGTCGCCTACTTCGGGCTGTTCAACCCCAGCGAGGAGGTGGAGACGTCGACATGACCGGACACGACACGAGCGGAAACGAGGATGCGAACGGCAGCACCGGCGACGTGGTCGGCAGCGGCCGCGATGCGGGTGGTGGAAGCACCGCCGATACGAGTGGCGGTCACCGCGACGTGAACGGTAGTGCGGGTGGTGGCGACCGCCGCGGTGCCGGCGGCGGCGTCGAGACTGACGGCGGCGTCGCGGACGGGAGCCACGCCGACGCGGGCGAGGGCCCCGCCGGCATCCTCGGGCTGGACTTCGACAGCGAGACGCGGCTGTTCGCCGCCGCAAAGTGGGTGAGCGCCGCGATATTCCTCGTCTTCGGCCTGTTCCCGGTCTACTGGATGGCCCAGAGCTCCGTGCGGGGCGTCGTGTTGGGGACCGCGAGCGGGGTGCAGTGGTTCCCGACCGCGGAGACGTTCACCACGGAGAACTTCGCCCTCCTCACGAACCCCGACGTCGCCCTCTACATCGTCAACACGGTGGTCGTGACCATCGGCACCATCGTCACGGTCGTGGTCGTCTCGCTGGTCGCGGGCTACGGGCTGGCCCGCATGGACGTCCCGCACAAGGAGAACTTCGCCCGGTTCCTGCTGTTCGGCTACCTCTTCAGCCCCATCGTGCTCGGCGTGCCGCTGTACCTCATCTGGCGGAACCTCGGGCTGCTGAACACCCGTATCGGTCTCGTCGTCGCGCTGTCGGCCATCTCGATGCCGTTCGCTGTCTGGCTGATGTGGAAGTACGTCCAGACCATCCCGGAGTCGATGGAGGAGTCGGCGTGGGTCGCCGGGGCGTCGCGCTGGCGCGGCTTCCGGGACGTGGTCGTCCCCCAGAGCCAGCCGGCCATCATCGCCGCGGCGCTGTTCGCGTTCGCGCTCGCGTGGAACGACTTCACGTTCGCACAGATACTGCTGCCGCGCAACGAGGCGACGACGTTCGCGCCGGGCATCTTCCGGTTCATCGAGGGCTACGAGGTGCTGTGGGGCGACATCATGGCCGTCTCGCTGATGATGACGGTCCCGCCACTGGTGTTCGCGTACTTCATGCAGAGCTACCTACTCAAGGGCTTCCAGATACGGTCGCTGTGACGAACGCACGAACGATTCAAGAAACTGAGAGACACCAATGGTCGACGTCACGATAGAGAACCTACGGCGCGTGTTCGACGACGGGGCGGAGGAGATAGTCGCGGTCGACGGGATCGACCTGACCATCCGCGACGGCGAGTTCGTGACGCTGGTCGGGCCGTCGGGCTGCGGCAAGACGACGACGCTGCGGTGCGTCGCGGGGCTGGACGTCCCGACGAGCGGGACCGTCCGGTTCGGCGACCGCGAGGTCACGGACCTACCGGTCCAGCAGCGCAACATCGCGCTGCTGTTCCAGGACATCGCGCTGTACCCGCACATGAGCGTCCGGGACAACATCGCCTACGGGCTGAAGATAGCCGGCGTCTCCCGCGAGGAGCGCTACCAGCGGGTCGAGGAGGCCGCCGAGCTGCTCCAGATAACGGACCAGCTAGACAAGAGCCCCTCGGACCTGTCGGGCGGCCAGCAGCAGCGCGTCGCGCTCGGGCGCTCCATCGTCCGGGACCCCGAGGTCTTCCTGTTCGACGAGCCGATGAGCGACCTCGACGCGAAGCTGAAGCGCGACCTCCGGCCCGTGGTCGAGCAGGTCACCGACCGCATCGGCTGTCCGACGCTGTACGTCACCCACGACCAGGAGGAGGCGATGACGATGTCGGACCGCATCGCCGTCATGAACGACGGCGAGATAGAGCAGGTCGGCTCGCCCAAGGAGGTGTACGCCGAGCCGCAGAGCGTGTTCGTCAACGAGTTCATCGGCCAGCCGAACACCCAGTTCCTCGACGGCATGCTCGCCGGCGACGACGGCAGCCTCTCGCTGCACGTGGGGGGCGACGACGGGACGTTCGTGTTCCCGCTGTCGCTCTCGGAGGCGGACCTCGACGGCTACGTCGGGGGCCCGGTCCGGGTCGGCATCCGGCCCCAGCACATCGACGTCGCGGGGGCCAACGACGACGGCATCCCCGCGACGCACGTCCTCGACGAGCCACTGGGCGACGAGACCCACAGCTTCTTCGACACCGAGTTCGGCGAGGTGGTCGTCGTCACCGGCCCCGACTTCGAGGGCGAGGGCCACGACTACAGCCTCGTGCTCGACCCCGAGCAGGCGAAGCTGTACGACCCCGACTCCGGGCTGCGCATCGCTTGAGCGACTCGGATTCGGGTTTC
>CAZPIG010000039.1:0-5043 GCA_964586205.1 uncultured Halobacteriales archaeon
GTCCTCTCCACCGACCACCCCTTCAGCACGTACTTCGTCGTCGAGCACGAGCCGCCCGACGTAGGCTCCGCGGACGCCGACGCGGCGGACTACTACGCGGTGGAGTACTACGAGCGCAACTGGGGCAGCGAGGACGAGCCGCACGTGGTCCCGTTCTACCGGCGGCCGCTCCGGGAGGTGCTGCGGCCGCTGTTCGACGCGGGCTTCGTCGTCGAGGACCTCCGCGAGCCCGCGCCGGAGACGGACCACGAGCTACTGGGCTACTTCGACGACGAGACGCCGCGCTTTCTGGGGCTGCGGGCGCGGGTGGCGTGAGTCGTAGATGGACGGGCGAGGAGTGAAGACCGCCGTCAGGTGACGTTCCGGCGCTCGGTGAACGTCACGGTCCGGCCGTCCGTTCGGATGGTCGTCTCGATGGTCACCCAGCCGTTCGCCTGCTGGACCGCGAACGCTTCGGAGAAGGAGAGGCTCACCCGCCGGGTCGTCGTGAACGTCCCGCCGGCGGGGAGGTCTCCCACGTCCTCGTCGCCCGTCCAGACCGCGTCGCCCTCGGCGGTGCTGTTGCCGGCGTACAGCGTGACGCTGGCGGAGACGCCCGACGCGGACGCGGTCCCGACGTTGGACAGCGCGAGCGTCACGTCCCGGCAGGTGGTCCCGCACTGCTCGACGTTCCGGACCTCGATGCGGAACTCCGCGACGGGGGTCGCGGTGGCGGCCGGGCCGTCGCCGGGCGGCGGCGTTCCGGTGGCGGCTCCGGGCGTCGCGGTCGCGTCGCGCGGTGGCTCGGTCCCGTCCTGGGGCGGCTCGGCCGTCGGGGTCGGCGGTGGCACGTCGGGGCCGTCGCCCGGGAGCGGGACGACGCCGGCGATGACGGCCACGCCGCTCGCGACGACCAGGAGCGCGACGACGGCCGCTACGAGCGTGATGGTTCGCATGGTCGATTGTCTACCGACCCGCGGGCGACCGACTTGAATCCTGGTAGCGCGGTCGCGGATTCACCGCCGCCCGAACGGTCGCGCTCCGTACAGAATCTCGTCGATGTCGTCCTCGCTCGTCTCGTGGCCGGAGGCGACCGTCCCCGAGTGGAACGCCGCACGCTCGTCCTCGTCGACCGGGACCTTGGGGTCGGATGGCGACTCCGACGATTGCGATGTCTCGCCCGCCATCGCCCTACTCGTGAACCTCGACGGATTCCAGAACCACGTCCTCGACCGGCTTGTCGTCGCCGTCCGTCTGGACGCTCCCGATGGCCTCGACCACGTCCATGCCGTCGGTGACCTCGCCGAACACGGCGTGCTTGTCGTCGAGGTGCGGCGTCGCGTCCAGCGTGATGAAGAACTGGCTGCCGTTCGTGTCGGGGCCGCGGTTGGCCATGCTGACGATTCCGGCCGAGTCGTGGCGTAGCTCCTCGTGGAACTCGTCGTCGAAGGTGTAGCCCGGACCGCCGCGGCCGGTCCCGGTCGGGTCGCCGGTCTGTACCATGAAGCCGTCGATTATCCGGTGGAAGAGGACGTCGTCGTACAGCGGCTCGCCGTCGACGGTCTCGCCGGAGTCGGGGTCCTCCCACTCCTGTTCGCCGGTGGCCAGCCCGACGAAGTTCTCGACGGTGCGGGGGGCTCGCTCGTCGAACAGGTCTATCTCCACGTCGCCCTCGCTCGTGTGCAGCGTCGCGCTGAGGTCGCTCATATCCCGACCGCGGGCCCCGCGAGGGAAAACCTTGCCGGTCCCGCGGCGGCTGCAACCGCACGGCGGCGCGAGGGCTCGCGTCCGCGCTCGCAGTTTCGACCGCGGCCGTGGATTGGACCAAGTGGACTGGACCGACCAACCCACGGAAAGCCCCTTGCTCGCGGGCGTGGAGGGGGAGACGACGGGGGATGGGGGACGGTCGGGGGACCGCCTCGAACAGCGGGTCGGGGGCCGCGGACAGCGACGTTACAGAGCACGACGAGGGGGACAGCGACGGCACCCGACGAGATAAGGTAGACAGCGCCGCGGCCGCGCGCGCGGTCGCGGAAGCCGTCGAGCAGGTGCTCGTGGACGGGGCGGCCGAGCCGGCGTGGGCCACCGCGGCGAGCCCCGACGCGGCAGCCCGCGCCGTCGACCCCGAGTCGGTCGCGGCCCGGCTGGTCGCCCGGACGCTCCGGAGAGTGCTAGGGGACGCGGATGGCCGGGAGCCGGAATCGACTGCTTCCGACTTCGCGCTCGGTTCCGCGTCCACGTCCGACCTCCCCGACGCGGTCGCAACGGCGCTCGCGGACCTCGCTACCGCCGTCGAGAGCGCCGCTGTCGAAGGCGAGACTACCACCGAAGGGAAGGTCGCCGAGGGCGAAGCCGCTGCCGAGAGTGAAGCCATCGCCCGGAGCGAGGCCGTCGCGCGGGCGTACGGGGCCGTCGTCCCCGCCGACCGCCGGCGGACCCGCGGGGAGTACTACACGCCCCGACCCGTGCGGGACCTGCTCGCGCGGCTGACGGTCACCGCGGCGGACGACCGGGTGCTGGACCCCGCCTGCGGGACCGGGGGCTTTCTCGCCAGCGCGGTGCGCCGAAAGCGGGCGGTAACAGCAGACGGAGACGACGACGGCTCTGCACACTCGCACGACGGAGCGCTCGTCGGCGTCGAGGTGGCCCCGGACCCGGCCCGCCTCGCCGCGGCCAGCCTCCCCGCCGACGTGCACGTCGCGGACTTCTTCGACGTGACGCCGGCCGAGCTAGGGGGCCCGTTCGACGCCGTGGTCGGCAATCCCCCGTACGTCCGCCACGAGGACATCTCCGACGACGCGGCGGTTCGGGCGCACCTGAAGCGCGTCGGCGCGGGCGACCTCTCGCGGCGCGCGGACCTCTACGCCTACTTCCTCACCCGCGCGACCGAGTTCCTCGCGCCGGGTGGCGACCTCGGGCTGGTCGTCAGCGACCGGTGGCTCGACACGCGCTACGGCGAGGACGTCCAGCGGTTCCTGCTGGACAACTACGCCGTCCGCGCCGTCGTCACGTTCGACCGCGGCGTCTTCGACGACGCCCTCGTGGACGCCTCGCTGCTGGTCGTGCGCCGTCGGGAGGAGCGTGCGGCCCGGGACCGGACCGTCACGCGATTCGTCCGCGTGCGCGAGGCGACGGACGTGGGGGCCGAAACGGACGCGGGGACTGGACTCCGAGGCGTCGCCGGTGGCGCTACCGACTCCGACGGCGACGCTCCTACCGTCGGCGACCTCGACGACGCTGATAGCGCAGACCGCACCACGAACGCCCCGACCGACGGCGCTCACGACGACACTGATACCGCAGACGGCACCGCTAACAGCACCACTACCGCACCGCACTCCGCGGACGACATCGTCGCCGCCGTGACCCGCGACCGGCCGCCGGACCGCCTCGCCGACGGGCCGGGGCTGCGGGTCGCCACTCGGCGGCAGGCCGACCTCCGCGCCGAGGCGAAGTGGAACGCCTACCACCTCGCGCCGCCGGTCTACTTCGACCTGCGTCGGGACTCCGGGACGGTCCCCCTGTCGGCGCTCGCGGACGTTCGCTACGGCGTCAAGACGGGGGCCAACGACTTCTTCGTCGCCCCACCCGACGAGTGGGCCGAGCGGGGTCTCGACGCCTACGCGACGCCGTTCCTGAAGGCCACCGGGCAGGTCGAGACGATAGCGGTGTCGCCGGCCGACGCGGACGGCTGGCGGGTGCTCGACGCCCACGACGCCGCGACCGGGGCCGGGGTTTCGTCCAGGGACGCTGGAGCGTCGTCCGAGGTAGCTGGGCTCGCCGCGGAGACGGCTGCCGAAGAGGCACTGTCGGAAGCCGACCACTCCGCACTCGCCCGGTACGTCGCGCGCGGCGAGCGCGCGGGCTACCACGAGCGTCCCTCGCTCGCCGCCCGCGAGCCGTGGTTCGACCTCGGGCCGCTCCCGCGGCCGCGGCTGCTCGCCACGACCTTCACGTGGCGGGTCCACCGGGTCCACTGGAACGCCGCCGGGGCCGTCCCGAGCGACCAGTTCTACGCCATCCGCCCGGACGGTGTGGACTCGGAGGTGCTCGGCGGCGTCCTCAACTCCCGGCCCGTCTGGCTGGCCAGCGAGGTGCTCGGCCGCCGCGCCGGCGGCGAGGGGATGACCCGTCTCCAGACGAAGGTGTACGAGGCCGAGCGCTGGCCCGTGCCGGACCCGCGCGCGATGACCGACGACCGCCGCGAGCGGGTCCGGCGGGCGTTCAGAGCGCTCCGCGAGCGCGAATCGGCGGTGCAGAACCCCACCGCGGACGCGACGGCGGCCGAGCGCGACGCGCTCGACCGCGCCGTCCTCGGCGCGCTGGAGGTGGAGCGCGACGTGGACGAGCTACTGGCCGACGTGCGCCGGGGCGTCCGGACGCTGGTAGCCCGGCGAGCAGGGGAGGGCGAGTCGCCCGACGAGTGGTCGGTGACGGAGCTACCGCCGGTGGACGGCGGGTGAGCGGTATCACGCCAGTCCCAGCGGTCCGGACGGACGGCTCGCTCTACGACTCCTCCTCGCCCCGCCGCGCGAGGCCGGCGAGGTGGCCGGCCTCGGGGGCGATTATCTCGTTCGCGCCGAGGCGGGCGGCGTTCTCGCTGCCCGGCAGGCAGAAGACGGCGACGGCGTCGGCCACGCCGGCGATGGCGCGCGTGCCCACGACGCGGGTCCCCACCTCGTCGTAGGACAGCCGGCGGAACAGCTCCCCGAAGCCGGGCAGCGTCTTGTCGAACAGCGGCTCGACGGCCTCGACGGTCACGTCGTCCGGCGAGACCCCGGTCCCGCCGGTCGTGACCACCACGTCCACGTCGTCCCGGCCAGTATGTGTGTCGACCGTCCCCTGGACGCCGTCGTAGTCGTCGTTTATCAGCTCCCGGCTGGTCACCTCGTGGCCGGCGTCCTCCATCGCGGCGACGATGGCGTCGCCCGCGGGGTCGTCCTCCAGCGTTCGGGACGTGGAGATGGTCACCACGGCCACGCCCGCGCTCGCGACGTCGTGGGCGTGGTGGTCGTGGTCGTCGTGGGAGTGGTCGTGTGAATGATCGTCGTGGGAGTGGTCGTG
>CAZPIG010000039.1:5143-14791 GCA_964586205.1 uncultured Halobacteriales archaeon
TCGTCGTGGGAGTGGTCGTGTGAATGATCGTCGTGGGAGTGGTCGTGGTCGTGTGAATAATCGTCGTGACCGTGCTCGTCGTGTTCGCGGTCGTGGCTGCTTTCGTCGTTGCCGTGACCACTATCGTCACCGCTCTCTCGCTCGTCGTCCATGCGGCGTGGTTCGACCTGCGGGGTCTAAAGACTGGTCGAGAGCCGACGCCACGCCTCCGACGCCCCTAGCCGGACAGTTTCACCGTGACCCGCCTTCGAAACCTTCACCCACGACGCCCCCGACACCTCCACCAGTGCGTCACCGCAATCTCCTCCTCTTCCTCCTGCTGGCCGCCCTGTGGGGAACCGCCTTCATGGCCATCAAGGCCGGGCTCCAGTACTTCCCGCCGGTGCTGTTCGCGGCGCTCCGGTACGACCTCGCCGCCGTGCTGATGCTGGCCTACGCCGCCGTCGCCGTCGAGCGCTGGCGACCCCGCTCGGCAGCGGAGTGGCGCGTCGTCGCCGTCGGCGGCGCGTTCATGATAGCCGGCTACCACGCCTTCCTCTTCGTCGGCGAGCAGGAGACCACCAGCGCCGCCGCGGCGGTCGTGGTGGCCACCGTGCCCGTCCTCACGACCGGCATGGCGGGCGGGCTACTGCCCGACGACCGCCTCGGCCCGGTGGGCGCGGCCGGCGTCCTCCTCGGGCTGGCCGGCGTCGGCCTCGTGGCACAGCCGGACCCGGCCGCGCTGCTCGCCGGCGACGTCGCGGGCGAGGTGCTCGTGTTCGCGGCCGCCGCGGCGTTCGCCGCCGGCAGTGTCCTCGTCCGCCGGTCGCCCGCGGACCTGCCCATCGAGACGATGGAGGCGTGGTCGATGCTCGTCGGCGCGGGGCTGATGCACCTCGTCAGCGCGGGGCTGCCCGCCGAGTCGCCGGCCGCCGTCCGCTGGACCGCGGAGGGCGTCGGCGCGCTGGCGTACCTCGTCGTCGCCGCCAGCGCCGTCGGCTTCCTCGTCTACTTCGACCTCCACGAGCGCCTCGGGCCGGTCGAGATAAACCTCGTCTCCTACGTCGTGCCCGTCTTCGCGGCGCTCGCGGGGTGGCTCTGGCTCGACGAGGTGGTGGACGCCACGACCGTCGGCGGCTTCCTCGTCATCTTCGCCGGCTTCTGTCTGGTCAAGCGGCGGGCGCTGGCCCGGGAGCTACCGCGGCTGCGGGCGGCGCTGGCGAGGTAGGGGCAGCGTCGGAGAGGGAGCGGCGGTGCTGGCGGGGTAGAGCGGTGCCGGAGAGTGGGCCCGACGGGGGCCGTATCGGCCCGCTCACGCGCCGTCGCGGCGGTGGGGGTAGCCGATCGCGAGCGCGATGGCGTTCACCACGACGAGCGCGGCGACCAGCGGCGCGCGCTCGCCGGTGACCGGTCCCAGCGCCAGCAGCGGGACGTGGACCGCCGGCAGCAGCACGGCCGTCCAGAAGGCAACGGCCACGACGCGCGGGCCGGGGGTCGAGTGAGTGTCGGCGGCACCGGTCGCCGGAACTGTCCTGCGGTCGGGGTCGTGCGAGGTCGGCATGGGAGTCGTCCGTGTCCACGCCGACGACCCCCGAGCCCATATAGGGGTGCGATAGCCGACACGTTTTCGCGTCGTTTCACGCCGAGTTCGGGCCGTGGCGACAGCGCCGAGACGTTTCGTGCGGCCGCGAGACGCTTCATCGGGGCCCGAGCGGGCGTCGATTCCGGAGCGGGGCGTTCGGCCGGTGGCCCCGGAGTGTGACAACGACCGTCGGGACGGCGCTCTCGGGGGCCGGTAGCGCCCCCGAGATGACACTTTCGAAGGAGTCCCAAAACGGGAATCGACGGGCCCGGACGCCCGCGCTAGTCGAGGTCCTCGACCGGCGCGCCCGGCGCGTTCTCCTTGACGCTCTCGATGCCCTCGCGGGCCTTCTGGGCGCTGGCGTAGCCCTCGCCGCTGTCGGCGATGATGTTGCCGTTGTCGTGGACCAGCCGCCACCGGTGCTCGCCTGCCGAATCCTCGAAGAGCTCGAAGGTCGCCTTGCTCATGGGAGGACGGATGCACCCGGCACCCATATACTTGCCTAGTTGGATTCGATTGCGACGGCCGCCGCCGTCCGACCGTCGCAGTCGGAGTGGGGCGACTGGTGGTCCGCGTCGGCCGGGGGCCGCTACCCGCCCATCCGCCGCAGCACCGCCGAGATGCCGATGGCGGCGGCGAGCAGGACCACGAGGTGCAGGCCGGCCTGGAAGATGGGCGCGAAGTCGCTGCTGATCCAGATGTTGATGGCGCGGCCGACGGCGAAGTATAGCTGGAGCGTGGCCACGACCGCCAGCAGCACCAGCAACACCAGCGCGCCCCGATAGAGGTAGCCGGCGACGTTGCTGCTCGCTTCGTCGTCGGTCTCGGCGGCGGTGGACTGGTCCGTCTCGCTGTTCTCGGCCGTCTCGCTCGTGGTTTCGCTCATGCGTGTCGCCTCCGTGCCAGCAGCGCCGCACCCGCCAGCGCCAGCGCGGCGAGGGCCGCGCCCGGGCCGAAGCCCGGGACGCCCCCGGCTCCGGGGCCGGCCTCGGCCGCGTCCGTGGGCACCGGCTCGTCGGCCGCGCCGCCCTGCCCGCGCTCGAAGTCGCCGACCTCGATGCCGACGCTGCGGCGGGTGACGTTCGTCCGTATCTCCTCGGTCGGGTCGAGGTTCGCCACGCTCCGCGCGCTCCCGACGATGACGCCGTCCTTCCAGAGCACGGCGTCGAGGTAGTAGTTGTAGTTGTCCGGGACCGTCACCGTCGCCGAGGAACTGGCGGTGCGCCCCGGCGCGATGGTGCCCACGTCGACCGCCGTCCGCGCGGCGACGATGTTCGAGTCCGACTGCCGGACGACGAACACCAGCCGTAGCTGCTCGGAGGGGCCGTCGCCGCGGTTGGTGAGGAAGCTCGACAGCTCGAGGGTGGTGCGGTTGCCCGCCACGTCTTCGACGGTGTACTGGATGGGCGGGAGCGCGTCGCCGCCCTCGAAGCGGTGGAACTCCACGTCCGTCCGGGCGTACTCGGGCTGGAGCGTCCCGACGCCGCGGACCTCCTTGGCACCGGTCTCGACGCGGCGACCGTCGCGGTAGACGATGGTCTCGATGCGGTAGCCGCCCGTCCGCTCGACGTCGATGGGCTGGCTGACGGTGACCTCCGTCTCGCCCTCGACGGTGTCCAGCTCGCGCCGGACGGTCCGCTGGAGCAGCCCCGACTCCAGTTCGACGGCCCTGACGACCACGGTCACGTTGTCGGCGGGGCCGCCCCTGTGGCGGAGGCTGGTGTTCACGACGAGCGTCGCGGTGCTTCCGGAGACCTCGCCGGCCTGGATGGTCACCTCGGAGACGTCGAGGTGGACCGGCCGGACGGGCTCGCGGTCGCGCTCGGCCACGGCACCGGGGACCAGGGCGGCGGTGACGACCGAAATCACGACGACAGCGGCGATGCTTGCTGCCAGCGTCGTCTCGCGGTCCATGCACTTCCCTGCGCGAGTCCGCATCAAATGCTTTGTGGAGGCTCGAACGGCGCTTGTAGTGATCGGGCCCCGCAATCGGGGCGGGCTACTCCTCTTCGCCCGGCACTCCCTCGACCACCACGTGCTCCTCGGCAGTCCTGTCGCCGAGAAACTCCTCCGCCTGCTTCTTGCCGAGTCGCTGCAGGTCCGCCAGGAAGTCGGGGGCGCGGTCGAGCTTCGTCGACGACAGCAGCCGCCGCGGCGGGTCCAGCCGCGACTCGTCGAGCGTTATCTGACGCACCGTCACCGGCTTCAGCCGATCCGCGAAGGACTCCTCGAAGCGTCCCGCGCGGAGCCAGTCGTTGACCGTCCGCACGAAGTGCAGCTCCTGGTACAGCGAGAGGCTGCCCGCCAGCTCGTTGCGGCGGTCCAGTATCTCGGGGAGCCCGGAGAGCCGCCCCGGCCGGCGCTCGGGGTTGATGCGGACGAGCCATATCTCGCCGGGCTTGTCCGCGGCCGTCTCCGGGCCAGACAGGAGGTTCCGCACCGGCGGATTCTGCGAGAGCAGCCCGTCCCAGTAGGCCCGGCGGCGGCCCGCCGCGTCGGGTATCTCGACGGCCTCGAACAGCGTCGGCACGGCCGCGGAGGCCAGCACGGCGTCGACGGAGATGGGCTGCGGCGTCGGCTCGAGGCGGTCGTCGGGGGCGGAATCGGTCCCGTGGGTGTCGCCCATCCTCGCCTCGTCCCCGGTGGCTCCGTCACCGTCGCCGGCCGCCGCTCCGTCACTCTCGGCAGCTCGGTCACCCTCGGTAGCTTCGTCACCCTCGGAAGCTCCGCCACCCTCGGCAATTCCGTCACTCCGCGCGGCCTCACCTCCGTCGCCGTCACCTCCGACAGCCCCGTCGCCGTCCCCTCCCTCGCCGGGGCGGTCGGAGAAGGTCTCGAACCGGCCGTCGGAGACGGCCACCGCGCTGACGAGGACGCGCGGCGGCTCCGGGTCCGCGGGGTCGACGAGGGCCCGGAGCACGGCCGGGTCGACGTGACGCTCGACGGCGCGGGCCAGCCGCGCCCGGGCCACCTCGTCGACGCCGACGTGCGCCGGGCTCGCCTGCGGGACGGGCAGCCCCGCGTGCAGCGCCGCCGTCGCGGTGACGACCGCGGCGTTGGTCACCGCGTCGCCGACGCCCGTCGCCGCGAGGTCGTCCCAGAGGTCGTCGAGCATCCCCACGGCGCGGTCGTGGCCGTCGGTCCGGAGGCCGTACCACGCGAGGAAGGCACAGAGCGCGCCCCCGGAGGTGCCGGTCAGCGCGGTGACCTCGAAGTCGGGGTCGGGCTCTTCGAGCAGCCGGGTCAGCACGCCGGCGGTGAAGGCGGTGTGGCTGCCGCCGCCCTGGCACGCGACGGCGACCTTCGTCGGACCGTCGCTCGAGTCGGACAGGCGGTCGTCGGCGGTCGCCGTGGTACCGTCGGCGGCTGTCATGCGACGGTCACCGTTGCCGGCCGACGAGCGGGATGCGCCGGCGCACCTCGGCCTCCCGTTCGGCCGCTTTCGCCTCGGCCCGCTCCTGGCTGCGCGGGTAGAAGTAGCCGAGGCTCAGCCCGATGGCGACGCCCCCGACGAGGCCGGCCCGGCCGAGCCACTGCCTGCCGTATACGCCCCCCACGAACGCGGCTACCAGCGAGGTGACGAGGTCCGTCATGAGGAAGGGAGTACGACGGCGAGCACCGTAACTGGTGGGGACGTTGCCACCCAACGAACTCGAAGTTCCCCACGAACGCGAAGTACCCAGGCGGATTCGAAATCACGGGACGAATTCGCGGTCAGTCCGCGGGCGTGGCGGGCCGCCCACCGCTGTCGTCGGCCTGGGTCGCCCACAGCCGCGCGTAGGTCCCGTCGTCGCGGGCGCAGAGGTCGTCGTGCGTGCCGGTCTCGGTGACGCGCCCGTCCTCCATCACTACTATCTCGTCGGCGTCGCGGATGGTCGACAGCCGGTGGGCGACGACCAGCGCCGTCCGGTCCGCACAGAGTTCCCTGATGTTCTCTTGGATGACCGCCTCCGTCTCCGTGTCCACCGCGGAGGTGGCCTCGTCGAAGACGATGACGTCGGGGTCGTTCAGCAGCGCCCGCGCGATGGAGACCCGCTGGCGCTGGCCGCCCGAGAGCTTGCCCCCGCGCTCGCCGACCGGCGAGCGGTAGCCGTCGGGCAGTTCGGTGACGAACTGGTGGGCCCCCGCCGCCACCGCCGCCTCGCGGATGCGGGCCGCGGCGTCCTCGGGGAACGGCCGGTCCTCGCGCACCGCCTCGCTCACCGTGCGGTACAGCGCCCGGTCGCCGTACGCGAGGTTCTCCGCGACCGTGCCCGAAAAGAGGTACGGCGACTGCTCGACGACGCTGATGCAGCGGCGCAGCGCCTGGACGTCGTAGTCGCGGACGTCCACGCCGTCGACGGTGACGCGGCCCTCGTCGACGTCGTGGAACCGCGAGACCAGCTTCAGCAGCGTGGACTTGCCCGCGCCGCTGGGGCCGGCGAGCCCCACGGTGTCGCCCGCGGCTATCGACAGCGAGACGTCCGCCACGTCCGGGTCGTCGCCGTCGCCGTACGCGAAGGTCACGTCCTCGAAGGCCACGTCGCCCGCGACCTCGGCAGGGGCGTGGGGGCGCTCGCCGGGCTCGTGGCCGTCCGTCGCGGTGGCAGCCACCTCGCGTCCGCCCGGGGCGTCACTGCCGTCGAGCACCGCGCCGCCGAGCGCGTCCCCGTCAGCGACGTCGGCGGCGGGCGCGGAGTGGATGGCCGGCTCGTGGCCGAGCAGCCCGAAGACCCGCTCGGCGCTCGACCGCGTCTTCTGCCACTCGTTGGCCGTCTTGCCCACCCGCTCCATCGGGCCGTCGAGCCGCCGGAGGAACATGAAAAAGAGCGTGAAGGTGCCCACGCTCATCGACCCGCCGATGACCTGCCCGCCGCCGAGCCAGAGGATGGCCGCGAAGACGGCCCCGATGACCAGCCGCAGCGACGAGAAGAACAGCTTGCGCTTTCTGAGGACGTGTATCTTCGCGTCGCGGTAGGCCGCGCTCTGGCGGGTGATGCGCTCTAGCTCGACGGCGTAGCGGTCGAAGGACTTGATGACGTCGATGCCGTTCAGATTGTTGGCGAGGTCGGTGTTGAGCCGCGCGACGTCCTCGCGTATCTGCTGGTACGTCGGCCATATCCACCGCATGAACCGGGCGGTGGCGAGCGTGATGAGCGGCATCGGCCCCAGCGCCACCGCCGCCAGCACCGGGTCCACGGTGAACATGACGGCCGCGATGACCACGACGAGCGCCGCCGCCCGGACTAGCTCGCGGAGCTCGGTGTTGAAGAACGCCTCCAGACGGTTGATGTCGTTGTTGAGGACGGCCATCATCGCCCCGGTGTTGTGGTCGTGGTGGAAGTCGAGCGAGAGGGACTGGAGGTGCTCGTAGGTGTCGTGTCGGAGGTCGTGCTGGACGTTCTGGGCGACGGTGTGGAAGAGGTACCGCGACACGAACTGCAGCACCGACAGCAGGGCGTAGCTGACGACCGCGAGCACGACCAGCCGCTGGAGCGCCGCGGTCCGGAGCACCACGTCCCCCTCCGGGATCCGGGTCGCCGGCAGCAGGCCGAGGCGGGCGAGGACGCCCGGCTCGCCCCCGGTCGCGACGACCCGGTCGATGGCGGTCGCCACGAGCACCGCGGGCGCTAGCTGGAGCAGCCGCATCGCGAGGCTGGTGACGAGGCCGACGCCGATGCGCAGCCTGTACGACCGGAGGTACCCCAGCATGTTCAGCATGGGGTGGCCGTCGACGTTGCTCTTGAGGTGCCTGAAACTGCCGTCTGGGTCGCGTGCCATTGGGTCCTCGCGTCAGTAGTGCCTTCCTACCCGTCGTCGCCCGTTCCGCCGGGTGATTTCCTCGCCGTGCCTGTGCTGACGTGGGCGGCGGCAATGCGAACCTATAATTTAAAAACGTTGGTTTAGAACCGGGGTAAGGAGACGATACGAACCCAATAGACGTTCTATTGGTAAGTAAGTGGTAGAAAGCTGCCGACAATTGGACGAGTGTTGCTAGAGAACGCCGGCCAGTTGCGGCGGGCGCTCGCGCGGGCCGCCCGTCGAATCACTCCACCGGCGTCTGTGCTTGGACGACGCCGGCGAGGGTCTCCATCTGGGCCGCGACGCCGGTCACGGAGCCGGCGAGGTGGACCACCACGTCGTCGAAGCTGACGACGCCGACGACCCGCCCGTCCTCGACGACCGGGACGCGGCGCACGCCCGCGTCGCGCATCCGGCCGAGCACGCGCGTCAGGGGGGCCGAGGGCTCGACGGAGACGGGGTCCTCGGTCATCACGTCCGCGACGGTGAGGTCGTCGCCGGGGCCGTCCGCCAGGACGTAGCGGTCGCTGCCCTCGGCCAGTAGCTCGACGGCGAGGTCGCGGTCCGTGACGATGCCCCGGAGCGCGCCGTCCTCGACGACCAGCACGTCGCCAACCGTCCGGTCGGCCATCAGCCGGGCGGCCTCGCCGACGGTCGCGTCCGGCGGGACGCTCGCGACGTCGGGCTGGGCGAGGCGGTCGACGGTCTCGATTGGCTCGTTCGGAGTTTCGGTCATGGCCCTGGTGGGTACGGGCGGGAGCGCGAAAAAGGTGGAGGGCGGCGTGGTTCGTGGGGCGTCGTTGCGCCGGGGCGGCCGGGGACGACGGGCATACCCCCATCGCTAGGTGGCTAGCGGCCGGATTTATGGGGCCGTGATAGGAAGGCAAGTGGTGTCCATGACCTCCAAGCGTCGATACGATGTAGCTCGAGACGAACGCTCGCCCCCACGGCGGCGGTTCCTGGCGGCCGTCGGGGGCGCGACTACCGTCGGGCTCGCCGGGTGCTTCGGCTCGTCGTCGGACGCCATCCTCGAGACGCGCGTCCCCGGGGAGTACCACGAGGACCTGACGGCGGGCGACCGCCTGGAGCTACGGGCGCGGGCGACCGGGAGCGCCACGGTCGAGGCGACCCTGACCGGCCCCGGCGACTCCGGCCCGGTGGCCAGCGTGCGGTCGTCGGGACCGGACGCCACGTGGCAGGAGGAGGCGTTCGAGGTCCCGACCACCGGGGAGTACACCCTGTCGTTCGAGACCGGTGGCGGCAGGGAGGGGCGGGCGATGCTCCGGCACGCCGACTGAGGCGAGCCGGGAGCAGAGTTCCGACACGCCGACTGAGGCGGGAGCGACCGGCCGTCCCGTCGGGGCGGTGCTCTGACGGGCCGGGCCGGCGACGCCGGGCGAGCAGCGCCTACAGCCCGCCGTCGGAGCCGCGACGGCCGACGACGAAGGCCCCGGCCACCGCGACGGCCGTGGTGACGACGCCGAGACCGAAGCCCGCCGCGGGACCCAGTCCGCCGAGAGTCGACGACTGCGCGTCCTCGGGGTACGCGAGGTTCGTGACGTCGTGGACCTGCTTGCTGAAGGTGGTGTCGATGGACGTACCGTTGATGGAGCCCTCGATGTACACCGTGTAGGTCCCCGGCTCCGTGAACAGGATCGCGGCCTCGTACCACCCGGGTTCGCCGAACCGGGACCCGACGTCTAGCTCGACGGTGTCGTTGCCGAACGGCCGCTGGACCGCTATCTCGAGGTCGTCCTCCAGGCCGGTCACCGGCTCGTCCGTCTCCGCGTCGACGACGTTGAGCTCGAGCCACATCCGCTCGCCGGTGACGACGGGCTCGTCCGACCCGCCGAACGTTATCTCGTAACCCTCGATGGTCTTGGTGTCGTGGGCCGCCGCCAGCCCCGCGGCTCCGAGCAGTACCAGTCCGACCACGGTCAGTGTGAGCAGTCTCTCGTACGACATCGACCTTTGTCAACGGTGCTCCGGCGATGGAATATCACTTCTGGTAGAATCATCGAATGCCTGCCCCACGTCGGCTCCGGGTCGTGTAGGACGCGGGACCGGTCACCGTCGGCAGTCGTCCGGACCTACGGACGGCCCGGCCGCTGGCGTCCGAGCGGTGGGCGTCCGGAACCGGGGTATCGTAGCCGCTGGCGTCCGAAACTGCGGGCGGGTCGGACCGCGACCGACCCGAATCGCTACGGGTTCCGAGTGACAGGGCGAGAAGTACCCGGGAGGACTCCAAACCTCCGAACGGCTCGCTTCGTTACACTCCGCTCGCCTTTCGAGCCGGAACCGCTCAC
>CAZPIG010000040.1:0-14560 GCA_964586205.1 uncultured Halobacteriales archaeon
TCCCACCCGACGGTGGTTTCACGTCCCTGTCGGAGCTAACGTTGACACCCCTTCCCGACGCGGGGGTGCGATTCAAGGTCCCGCGCGTGGAAGGGGCCGTAGGGGATGGGTCATGACCGGCGAGATACTGCTGCCGACCGACGGAAGTAAAGGGGCCGAGCGGGGGATGGAGCGCGCCCTCGAACTGGCCGAGGAGCGGGACGCGCGCCTGCACGTGCTGTTCGTCGTCGACGAGCGCGTCCACGGCGCGACGCCGGCGCTCAGCAGCGACGAGTTCTTCCTCGAGCGCATAGAGCAGGAGGGGATGGCCGTCGTCGAGTCGGTCGCCGGGGCCGCGCGCGAGCGCGACATCGAGGTCGAGACCGACTGCATCCGGGGCGACCCGCACCGGGCAATCCCCGAGTACGCCACCGACCACGGCGTCGACCTCATCGTCATGGGGGTCCACGGCGTCCGGGCGGGCCGGCCGCCACACCACGGGAGCGCCACCGAGACGGTCCTCAGGGAGGCCGACTGCGAGGTGCTGGCGGTCTGACCGGCGCGGCCGTCGAGGGCCGAGTGGCGGTGCACCACCCGTCGTCACCTGGTGGTCAGCCGGGCAGCGCCCGGTCAGTCCGCCACCGCGCACAGTCACTCCGCCAGCGTCCGGTCGAGGACGGACTCCGCGAGAGGGTCAGCGCGAGACGCCGACGAATCCCGCGGCGACCCACGTCCAGGCGTCGTCCCAGGACCGGTCAGCCGTCGCCGTCGTCCGCCGACTCCTCTCCCTCGTCCCGTCCATCGTCGCCGTCCCCCGTGTCCGCGGCCGCGAGGATGGCGTCCACGTCGGCGTGGCCCGAGAGTAGGTCGGCCATCCGCCGGACCGTGTCGGCGTCGCGGGTGCGGCCGCCGCGGAGCAGCGCCTCGCCCCGTTCGAGGGTGGTGACGGTGTCGGTCCGCACCGACAGCACCGGCACGCCGCGCTGCTCGGCCGTGCCCACGACGGCGTCGGGGACGCGGAAGCCGCCGGTCAGCACGAGGCAGGCGACCCCCGGCGCTTCGAGGGCGACGGTCTGGAGGTCGGCGCGGTCGCCGCCGGTGACGACCGCGGCGTCGGAGGTCCGCCGGAAGTACGACAGCGCCCCCTCGCCGCTCATCGCGCCCACGAGGAAGCGCCGGACCAGCGCGTCCGTCGGGGCGTCGGTGACCACCTCCGCGCCGAGCTCGTCGGCGAGCGTGGCCACACTCACGCCCGACAGCGCCGGGTCGTCCGGAACCACCCCGAAGACCGGCACGCCGCGGCCTTCGAGGAACGGGACCACGTCCTCGGTCACCGCGTCGATGTCGCCGTCGGCCACCGCGTTGAAGACGACGCCGGCGAAGCGGTCGCCGAAGCGCTCGGCGGCGTCCAGCACCGGGTCCACGTCGCCGCGGTCGCGGTACGGCGCGACCGCGACAACCCGCGCGTCGAGCAGGTCGGCCACGTCGGCGTCCGTGAGGCCGACGACGGCCCCGGTCGCGAGGTTCGCGCCGCCCTCGACGACCACGAGGTCGCGGTCGGCGGCGATTTCGTCGTAGGCCTCCCGAACGCGCGCCCGGAGCGCGTCGGGGTCCTCGCGGCCCCGGAGCGCGCCGCCGACGAACGTCGGCGAGTAGACGACGGGCTCCATGGTCTCGACGTCGTCGGCGAGGTCGAGGACCTCCCGGGCCAAAAGCGGGTCGCGGTCGAGGGTCTTGCCGACCGCCGACTCGAGGCGGGTGCCCTTCGGCTTCATGTAGCCGACCGAGAGTCCCCGCTCGCGGGCCAGCAGGCCGAGGGCGAGCCCGACGGCGGTCTTCCCGGCGCTCTCCTCGGTGGCGGTGACGAGTAGGGCTGGCATCGTTCGGGATTGGCTTCGGTGTGGCGTCCGAATCGTCCGTCGGAGACACTTCGACGGCGCAGGGGATAGGTCCTGGCACGTCCTGGCAGGGTGATGTCGAGGTACACAGAGCCGGCTCCGGCCGACGCCCCGCCGTCCCCGTGTCGATGGCAACCCTCAAGGCCATCCGTCGCCGACCACCCGCCATGTCAGGCGAGGAGTCCGCCCTGGAGCTGACCGTCCGGGACGCCGCCAAGCGCGACGCCGGGCGGGGCGTCGCGCGCCTGCCGGAGGGGGCCCGCCAGGCGCTCGGCGTGCTCAGCGGCGACACCGTCGTCGTGGAGGGCGACGCCACCACGGTAGCCAAGGTGTGGCCCGCCGACGTCGACGCCGAGGCGGGCACGGTCCGCATCGACGCCGACACCCGCGCCAACGCCGGGGCCTCCGTCGGCGAATCCGTGGCCGTCCGCCCCGAGACCGTCGCCGACGCCGACCGGGTGGTGCTGGCGGCCCCCGCCGCGCTCGACGAGGACGACGCCAGCGCCGTCGAGACGGCGGTGGCCCGCGACCTCGCGGACCGCCCGGTCAGCACCGGCGACCGGGTCCGGGTCACCCGCCTCGGCGTCGGCCCGTTCGTCGTCGACGACACCGACCCGGCCGGCACCGTCCGCATCACCGACGACACCGCGGTCAGCGTCCGGGAGTCCGGCGGGCGGGGCATCTTCGGGCGCGGCCGGGGGTCCGACGACGGCTCGTCGGGCGAGCGGATGGCCCCCGGCCGGGTCACCTACGAGGACATCGGCGGCCTCGACGACGAGCTAGAGCAGGTCCGGGAGATGGTCGAGCTACCGCTGTCCGACCCGGAGCTGTTCCGCCGGCTCGGCATCGACCCGCCGAAGGGCGTGCTGCTGTACGGGCCGCCCGGGACGGGCAAGACGCTCATCGCCCGCGCGGTCGCCGCCGAGGTGGACGCCGAGTTCATCCACGTCTCCGGCCCGGAGATAATGAGCAAGTACAAGGGTGAGAGCGAGGAGCGCATCCGGGAGGTGTTCGAGCGCGCCGAGGAGGCCGCCCCGACCATCGTCTTCTTCGACGAGATAGACAGCATCGCGGGCGAGCGCGAGGACGGCGACGGCGTCGAGAACCGGGTGGTCGCACAGCTACTGTCGCTGATGGACGGCCTCGAAGCCCGCGGCGACGTGGTCGTCATCGGCGCGACCAACCGCGTCGACGCCCTCGACCCGGCACTGCGTCGGGGCGGCCGCTTCGACCGCGAGATAGAGATCGGCGTCCCCGGCGAGACCGGCCGGCGGGAGATACTCGCGGTCCACACGCGGGGCGTCCCGCTCGCGGAGGACGTGACCCTCGACTGGCTGGCCGGCCGGACCCACGGCTTCGTCGGGGCGGACGTCGCGGCGCTGGTCACGGAGGCCGCCATGCACGCCCTCCGGCGGGCCCGCCAGCCCGACGGCGGCCTCGAGCCGCCCATCGGGGAGCTACGGGTCACCCGCGACGACTTCGAGGCGGCGATGTCCGCCGTCGACCCCTCCGCGATGCGGGAGTTCGTCGCCGAGACGCCCGCCGCTAGCTTCGACGACGTGGGCGGCCTCGCGGACGCGAAGGCGGCGCTCCGGGAGGCCGTCGAGTGGCCGCTGGCCTACGGCCCGCTGTTCGAGGCGACGGACACGGAGCCGCCCAGCGGCGTGCTGCTGTACGGGCCGCCCGGGACGGGCAAGACGCTGCTCGCACGCGCGCTCGCGGGCGAGACGGACGTGAACTTCGTCCACGTCGCCGGGCCGGAGCTGATGGACAAGTACGTCGGCGAGAGCGAGAAGGCGGTCCGGGAGGTGTTCGAGCGCGCCCGCCACGCCGCGCCGGCCATCGTCTTCTTCGACGAGATAGACGCCATCGCCAGCCAGCGCGGCGAGGGCCACGAGGTCACCGAGCGGGTCGTCTCGCAGCTTCTGACCGAGCTAGACGGCCTCGCCGACAACCCCAACCTCGTGGTGCTCGCGGCGACCAATCGAAAAGAAGCCATCGACCCCGCGCTGCTGCGGCCGGGCCGCATCGAGCAGCACGTCGAGGTCCCCGCGCCGGACGCCGGGGCGCGCCGGGAGATACTGGCCGTCCACACCGAGGGCACGCCGCTGGCCGACGACGTGGACCTCGACGCGCTCGCCGAGGACCTCGAGGGCTTCTCCGGCGCGGACGTCGCGGCGCTCGTGCGCGCCGCCTCGATGCGGGCCATCCGCGAGGTGGCCGACGACGCCACCCCCGAGGAGGCCGCCGAGCGCGCCGACGAGGTCGTGGTGGAGATGGCGGACTTCGAGGCCGCTGCGGAGGAGGTCGCGCCCGAGTGAAGGTGTTGCCGCAGGCTCCCGAATCGGCGGGCGCTCATCCCGCCGCAAGCCCCCGAATCGCCCGGCGCTCACCCCTCCAGCGGCGGCACGACGACGGTCTCGCCGGCTGTCACGCCGTCGCCCTCGGCGACGAGCAGGTCTCCCACGCCGTAGTCGGCCGGCAGCACTACGTCCGCGCGGCTGCCGAACGAGACGTGACCGACGCGCTCGCCGCGGGCCACCTCGTCGCCCGGTTCGACGTACGGGTGGACGCGCCGGGCGACCGTCCCCGCTATCAGCGTCACCTCGTAGTCCCGGTCCTCGAAGCCGAGGTGGACGCGCTCGTTGCGCTCGGAGTCCTTCGTGAACGCCGGCCGGTGGCCGCCGGGGACGTGCTCGACGTCGGTCACCCGGCCCGCGAGCGGCGCGCGGTTGACGTGGACGTCGGTCACGTTCATGAACACCCCGACGCGGACGCGGTCGCCCTCCTCGCGGACGACCGAGACGCGGCCGTCGGCCGGCGCGAGGACGCCGGGGCCGTCCGGCTCGCGGTCGGGGTCCCGGTGGAACGCGAGCACGGCGGCGGCGAGCGCCACGGCTCCCCCGCCGGCGAACGGGCTGACCACGAACGCGGGCAGCGCGAGCGCAAGCGGCAGCACGGCCCACCGCCACGCCCCGGGCGCGAGCTTCACGCGCCGTCGTACGTGACGGGGGCTTACCGGCTTTCCGGTCCCGCGGACCCGGTCCGCGGCGGCGAAGCCGAACGAATCTGTTTCGACTCATTCAAAATTAGATTTGATTGCCTCTAAATTTGTATAAAATAGGACTAGACGATATCTAGGAAGACCTAAATTCAATAGTTTACTAGCTCAAAAACGATTCCGGACTTAAGAATGGACGTTCGGGAGTATCTAACTCAGATTGGGTCTGGCCGAAGGACCACTAGGTCGGCCGCAAGCGGACTTGGGTTGGACGGAACCACGCTGGACGGATCTGAGGAACACCGGCGTAGGCGGCCTCACGCCGCTCGTCACGCCCAGTAGCGATTCGTTCACGAAGTCAACGCCGGGAAAAAGTATTTTCCGACAGCTAGAATAATTATTACGAATGTAATAACCGAAATATATAATTGGACCCTTGTCGAAAACAGTATTCAGGTGGTGCCTGGACATGACCGAGTACGCGGACGACCAGCGGATGGGCGGACCCGAACAGGCAGCGACCAGCGGGTCGACCGACAGTCACACGAGCGGTACCCGGCGCTCGTTCCTCGCGGGCGTCGGGGCCGCGGGCATCGGTGCGACGCTCGCGGGCTGTATGACCGCGCCGCGGACCAGCTCCGACGGCGATCTGGCCGGCGGCTTCGCCCGCATTCCCCCGGACGACAGCCGCACCGAGTGGGGCACGGCCATCACCATCGGCGACGGCGAGGTCAGGACGTTCGTCACGGTCGACGAGAACACGGACGACAAGATGGTCGGGGCCGAGTTCACCCCGGGCATCCTGAACGCCGAGCCGCTGCCCACCGAGCACGTGCTCTACAGCGTGCCCATCCCGGACCACGAGGACATCCCGTTCAACTGGCTCGGGCTGGACTGGGAGCCCGGCGGCCACTACCCCGGCGACAAGTACGCCATCCCGCACTACGACTTCCACTTCTACTTCCCGACGGAGACGGTCATCTCCCAGATTCCGGAGAACGGCCTCCCGCCGGAGGAGGTGCCGGACAGCGAGCTCTACACGTACCCGCTGGCGAAGGACATGGTGCCGCCGGACTACTTCCGGACGAACTACACGTTCCCGTACATGGGCGAGCACCTCTACAACGCCGGTGACCCCCAGTACAACGGCGGGGCGTTCGGCAACACCTTCGTCTACGGCCACTTCCAGGGGAACCTCATCTTCATGGAGCCCATGATAACGGTGCCGTACTTCGAGCAGCTACGCGCCGGCGAGGGCAACTCCGAGATGGGCCAGCTCGACGGCGTCGACCGGACCGACCGCCGCGAGCTGAACTCGCCGGAGCGCTTCCACGAGGCCGGCGAGTATCCCACGGAGTACACGGTCAAGTACCACGAGGACCGCGACGTGTTCACGGTTACCGAGCACTCCTTCCAGTCCTTCGAGCAGACGCGCGGCGAGGCGGCCGGGTACCTGCGGCTCGACCGCGGCCCCGAGCGGATGGAGGGCTCGACGCCGACCGAGAGCACGTCGGGCGGCACGACGGTGACGGTGGCTCCCGACGGCCGGCTGGTGTTCGACCCCGCCAGCATCGAGGTCACGACCGGCACCGAGGTCACGTGGCAGTGGGACGGCAGCTACCACAACGTCCTCCCGACGAGCCAGCCCTCGGGCGCGTCGTGGTCGGGCGAGCCGGAGATCAAGAACTCCGGCCACACCTACAGCCACACCTTCGAGGTGCCGGGCACCTACGAGTACGTCTGCGAGCCCCACCGCAGCCAGGGCATGACCGGGACCGTCACGGTCACCGAGGGGTAACCCGGGAGGACCGATACCATGGCCTCTGAAGCCGAAGTGGAGCCACTTCCCGAACTGGACTCGACGTGGTCGTACTGGACCGGCGCGGTCTCGGGCGTCGTCGCCACGGCCCTGGTGGGCGTCGTCATCACAGTCGTCGACGTGGAGGTGATACAGGTGGGCGTCGCCGGCCTCTACGGCTTCGAGGGCAGCCTCGTCGTCGGCTGGCTCGCGCACCTGTTCCACGGGACGCTGTTCGGCGTCCTCTTCGCGGCGGTGGTCGCCGACCCCGCGTTCCACGAGATAAGCGACCAGCGCTGGAAGACCAGCCTCCTCGGCCTCGGCTACGGCCTCGTGCTCGCCGTCGGCGGGACGGGCATCATCATGCCCATCTGGCTGTCGGCCGTGGGCGGGCCGGTCGTCGGGTCCCTCCCCTACCTGAACGCGGCGACGCTGCTGTGGCACCTCCTGTACGGGGCGGTGCTCGGTGGCCTCTACGCGGTCGTCGCGCGGCGGTAGGCGGCGACGGGTCCCGCTTTCTGTGGTGGCGCTGCCGACTGCCGGTCGGCCGTCGGAATCGAAGCAGGTGCGCCGTTCAGACGTCGAAGACCACGTAGGCGCGCCAGCCGTCGTCGGTCCCCTCGACGGTCATCTCGGAGTAGGTGACCGCCTTGACTTCGCGGGCGTCGACCGCCGACAGGGGGACCCCGCGCGCGCTGGCGGAGAGCCGCCACTCGTCGTCGCCGGCGACCGTGGCGCGGTTGTCGACGGGCAGCACCGACCGGACGTCGCGCTGGTATATCAGCTCGTCGAGGTAGTCGAACAGCAGCGCCTCGCGGCTCTCGGCCGTCACGGAGACCTCGAAGCGGTCGCCGTCCGGCGGAATCTCGTCGCACTGGGCGGCCGCGAGGCCGTCTGCGACAGCTGCGAAGGCGTCCCCGAGGCTCGCGCCCTCGGCTTCGACGGCGACGTCGGCGGTGTGCTCGACGAGCGCGTAGCTCACGGTCGTCGGGGACGGCGGCGGTCCCCGAAAGCCTTCCGGCGAAACGACGGTCCGAGTGTCATCCTCCGGGACAGCGTTCGGTTTCCCCTCCCCGGGGAGCGACATCTCGGCTGTCCAGCTCCGGACGTAGCGACCGTCCAGCCCTCGACGTGACGACCGTCCAGCCTCTGACGCGGAGACAGTGCCGGTGGAATTATATTGGACAGTCTCATACCAACACGGCGGTGAGTGTAGACGTCGAACTCCGCGTGGTCGGGCCGGGGAACGACGACCGCCTCGAGGACGCGTGGACCCTGAAGGAGCGCGTGCGCCGCGAGGAGGGCGTCCTCAAGCAGCGCCGGGGCTTCTTCGTCGACGCCTACCGGCGCTCGCGCGTCCACCTGCTCGTCGCCGCCGGCGACCTCCTGGGGTTCGCGGCGACGCGCCGGGACGGCTACATCCTGTTTCTGGCGGTCGCGCCGGACCACCGCGGCGAGGGCTTCGGCCGCGAGCTGGTCGCCGCCGTCGCCGAGGAGCACGGCACGGTCACCTGTCACGCACGGACGACCAACCGCGGGGCCCTCGACTTCTACGAGCACGTCGGCTTCGAGGTCAAGCGCCGCATCGACGGCTACTACGAGGACGGCGGCGACGCCTACTACCTGAAGCTCGGCCCCGACCGCAGTCTCGCCAGTCGGCTCTCGCAGTTGGTGCGGGGTTGACGGTAGTGGTTAGATAAGGGGCGAATCCACGGGCTATTGCCATCTCGACAACCGCCATTCGGGTGGGACTTCGGAAGGGGCGACGCTCTCGGCGAACCCGGACGAAGCAAGCACTGCAGCGACCGCAGGGAGCGAAGCGCGCAGCGAGCGCGCGGCGCGAACGCAGTGAGCGCCGCGGAATGCGCGAGCGGCGAAGCCGCGAGCGTCCCGGGAGCCGAGAGCGTCGGGGCTTCCGGGTGCCAAGCTGCAGTGCGGTCGCGTATAGACCCCTTATCTAACCACTATCGAGGCTGACCGCCGAAAACCACTTGCGAGCGGCGCGGCACGTGCGTCCTATGGGCGACAGTGGGACCGCCGACCGGCCGGCCGACGCCCCGTGGACCCACCACACCGCCGCGCCGAACGGCGTCGCCCTCCACTACGTCGCGGCGGGGTCGGGACCGCTCGTCCTCGTCCTCCACGGCTTCCCCCAGCACTGGCACGCGTGGCACCGCCAGGTCGGCCCGCTGGCCGACGCCGGCTTCCGCGTCGTCGCGCCGGACCTCCGGGGCTACAATCGCTCGGGCCGCCCCGAGGGGGTCCGAGCGTACCGCATCGGGAAGCTGACGGCCGACGTGGCCGGCCTCGTCCGCCACCTCCGCGAGCGCGACGGCGCGGTCGACGCCGACGCGCCGGTCACCGTCGCGGGCCACGACTGGGGCGGCGTGCTCGCGTGGCGGCTGCCCGTCGCCCACCCCGACGCCGTCGACCGGCTCGCGGTCCTGAACGCGCCGCACTTCGGGATGCTCCGCCGGCTTCCCCGGTCGCCGCTGCAGGCGCTCCGCTTCTGGTACGCGTGGTACTTCCAGGTCCCGTGGCTCCCCGAGCGGGGACTTCGCGCGCGGGACTACGCGTTCGTGCGCGCCGCGATGGAGCCCGGCGACTTCACCCCCGAGGAGGTCGAGTGGACCGTGGCGGCGCTGTCGGAGCCCGGCGCGGCGACCGCGGCGGTGAACTACTACCGGGCGCTCCGCTACGACGTCGTGGACCTGTTGCGCGACCCCGGGACTGTCGACGTGCCGACGCTGGTGCTCTGGGGCGAGCGCGACCAGGTGCTCCGGCCGGGGCTGCTCGACGGATTGGACCGCTGGGTCCCGGACCTCCGGGTAGAGCGGCTGCCCGACGCGAGCCACTGGGTCATGGTGGACGCCGAGGAGCGGGTGGTGGAGGCGTTGGTGGGGTTTCTGGGGAAGGGCGTTCGATAACAAGCACTTCAATCCACCGTCGGGTGGGACTGAAAGGGGCGACGCGCTCGGCGAACCCCGGCGACGGCGAGCCGAACGCGGTGAGGCGAGCGACGGGAGTCGCAGCCCGCGCAGCCGAGCGACCGAAGGGAGCGAGGCGAGCAGGAACGTCTCCCGAAACAAGCACTGCAGGCGCGAACGTAGTGAGCGCCGAAGCGCGCAGCGAGCCGCGGGAGCCGAGAGCGTCGGGGCTTTCGACGCCACCGATAGAGGTGCGTCTCGACTTACAGTGACTTCGAAAGCCCCCGACCCGCTCGACCGGCCGCGACTCGCTGCGCCCTTCGGCTCGCTCACTTCGTTCGCTCGCCTCCAGTGCTTACTTCGTCGGGGCCGGGTCGAGCGGACGGCCCCTTTCAGTCCCGCCCGACGGTGGTAAGATTCGCCAGCCGAAACAGGAGTGGATGCGTCGCTCGGACTTGCGCCGCTCGCGCCGCGAGCCCTCGCTTCGTCGGCGTCTACGCAGACGCCTCCTCAGCGAGGACATCGTCGTACTCGCCCGATTCCACGCGCTCCTTGAACGTCCGGGCGTCCTCGCCGTCGATGGTCACGCCCAGCGTGACGCAGGTGCCGGCGACCTCCTTGGCCGCGTTCTTCACGTCGTAGGCCAGCAGGTCCGGCTTCTTCTGCTCGGCGATGGTCCTGAGCTGCTCGACGGACAGGTCCGCGACGAAGTCCTCCTGGGG
Organism: uncultured Halobacteriales archaeon; assembly: GCA_964586205.1. Classification (GTDB taxonomy): domain Archaea; phylum Halobacteriota; class Halobacteria; order Halobacteriales; family CAZPIG01; genus CAZPIG01. Next base: position 10,326 of record CAZPIG010000040.1, read on the forward strand.
CTCGCCGCTGCCGGTCTCGAAGCCGGCCTCGTCCTTGATGAGCGCCGCCGTCGGCGGGACGCCGACCTCGATTTCGAAGCTCCCGTCGTCCTCGTAGGTAACCGTCACCGGCACCTCCGTGCCGTCGAACGCCGCGGTCCGGTCGTTTATCTCCTGGACGACCGCCTGAACGTCGACGGGCGTCGGCCCGAGTTCGGGGCCCAGCGGCGGCCCCGGGGTGGCCTGCCCGCCCGGTACGAGGGCCTCGATGGTTCCAGCCATACCCGATGGGACCGGCGCGGCGACTTTAAGGGTTGCTGTTGCCGGCCGAGTCGGACCGCTCGCGACTCCCCGGAACCGTTCGCGGGCGGAGAGCGCTCACCGAACCTCGCCTTCTCCTCCGTGGGGAGTGTTGCCCTCCGTCTCGTCCCGCAGTCGGCGGGCGACGCGCTCAGTTCATCGCCTCCGTGAAGCGGTTGACGTCGCGGTCGGTCCCCGCGACGATGACCTCGTCGCCGGACTCGACGACGAACTCCGGCGTGAGGTCGGTGACGACGGTGCCGTTCCGCTGGACCCCGACGATGGTACACCCCGTCTGCGCGCGCACGTCCGCCTCGCGGAGCGACTGCCCCGCCAGCCGCGGGGCCGCGGTGCGGACGACCTTGACGCCCTTGTCGAAGGAGATGACCTCCGCCTCGTCGATGATGGTCGAGGCCAGCATCCGACCGCTGACCGTCGCCAGCGCCAGCACGTAGTCCGCGCCGGCGCGGTACATCTTCTGGACGCTCTCGGTCTCGTGGGCGTGGGCCACCACCTCCACGGACTCGTTGACCTCCCGGGCCACCAGCGTGGCGAAGACCGTGGTCGTGTCGTCGGCGAGCGCGAGCACGAGCGACGCCGCGTCGGCGATCCCGGCCGCCCGGAGCGTCTCGGGGTCGGTCGCGTCGCCGACCACGTCCACGCTGGGGCCCTCTTCGATGTCGATGACGGTGTAGGGGACGCCCTCGGCAGCCAGCGTCGCGGTGACGGCCTGGCCCGTCTCGCCGTGGCCGGCGACGACCACGGGCCCCCGGCCGCTCCGGCGGGCCTCCGAGAGGGTCATGGCCTTCAGGCGCTCGAGCTGCTCCTCGCGGCCGGTGACGACGAGCACGGACCGCTCGTCGATGACCGTGGCGGGCCGGGGCGGGCTCTCGAAGCGGCCGCCGAACCACCCGGCGACGACGTTCGCGCCGGTCCGCTCGCGGATGGCACTCTCGTCGATGCGGCGGCCCGCCAGCTCGCTGTCCGGCCGCACCGGTAGCTCGGCTATCTCGATGTCCTCGCCCACGGAGATGGCGTCGCCCAGATCCGTGGTCACGGCCGACGAGACGGTCTCGCCGAGGCTCCGGCCCAGCAGCTCCCGCGGCGAGAGGACGACGTCCGCTCCCGCGTACCGGAGGTAGTCCGCGAGGTCGCTGTCCTCGACGAGGCTTATCACGCGCACCTCGGGGTCGGCGGCCTTCGCCGACAGGACGATGCTGGCGTTCTGCTCGTCGGTCCCGTCGGCGACGACGGCCCGCGCCTCCGCCACGTTCGCCGCTTCGAGGACCTCGATGGACTGGGGGTCGCCGTGGACGACCGCGTAGCCGTCCTCGTGGAGCTGCTCGGCCCGCCCGCGGTCGGACTCGACGACGACGTAGTCGACGTTCCACGAGGTCAGCTCCGCGATGAGCGTCTCCCCGCGGGCCGTGTAGTGGCAGACGACCACGTGGTCGGTGGCCTCCGTGCTCGTCGGCGGGGCGGTGGCGAGCGACGCCTCGAGGATGGGGACGACCACCAGCGGGAGCGCGGTGAACACCAGCAGCACGCCGACGAACTGCATCGCGACCACGACGAGCCCCATCTCGGGGCTGGTCCACGGCGCGTCCGAGCCGTAGCCGGTGGTCGTGAACGTCTCCACGACCACCTGGAAGGCGTGGAGGAGGGTCGTGGGCTCGCCCTCGAAGCGGCTCATCCCGAAGTCGTAGACGAGGGTGAAGCCGACCAGCGCGACGGTGAAGATGGCCACGTAGTAGCCGATGAAGCGATACCGCCGGTCCATGCGGGGCTCTTGCCGGTCCCGGCAGTAATAGCCATCGAGACGGCGAGCGTTGCGGGCGGTCCGAGTTCTCGCGGCGGGCGGTCCGAGTTCCTGCGGCGGGCAGTCCGAGTTTTCGCGGCGGGCGGCCCGAGTGCTGGTGCGGCCGTCCGCCGCTCTACGGCACGCTGACGCCCTGGCGGGCGAGGTAGTCGCCGACCTCCTTGATGACGACGGGGCTGGCGATGATGTAGAGGTAGCCGTCCCGCTCGTGGAGCGTGACCGTGAACTCCTCGGTCAGCTCCTCCCTGAGCCCGTCGACGGCCTCCGGCGGGAGGACGATCTGGGTGCTGTCCCGGAGACTCGACGGGTCGGGCATGGGTGCAATTTACCTCAGCGTATCACCCGGTATTAACGTGTCGAAGTCGCACGAGGGCGGTGGGTGTGGTCGGTGGCTTCCAGGGTTCGGAAATCGGCGGTTTGAAAGGGTCGTCGTGGTTCGTGCGCCTCGCCGTCCACGTCGATGGTTTTCCCGACCGTCGACACCGCGGTTGGCCTCCCGACCGGCGGGAGCGCGAAGGGGAAGCGCTTTTCGGCCACCGTCTCCGATACCACGACGATGGGACTCGAGGAGGAGATAGAGGCCCTCCGCGAGGAGATACGCGAGACGCCCTACAACAAGTCCACGGAGCAGCACATCGGGCGGCTCAAGGCGAAGCTCGCGGAGAAGAAAGAGCAGCTAGAGGCCCAGCAGTCCGGCGGTGGCGGCGGCCACGGCTACGCCGTCGAGAAGACCGGCGACGCCACCGTCGCCCTCGTGGGGCTGCCGAGCGTCGGCAAGTCCACACTGCTGAACGCGCTGACCAACGCCGAGAGCGAGGTCGGTGCCTACGAGTTCACGACGCTCGACGTCAACCCCGGCATGCTCCAGTACAACGGGGCCAACATCCAGCTCCTCGACGTCCCCGGCCTCATCGAGGGCGCGGCCACCGGACGCGGCCGCGGCAAGGAGGTGCTGTCGGTCGTCCGCTCGGCCGACCTCGTGGTCCACGTGGTCTCGCCGTTCGAGGTCGAGGACCACGAGCGCATCCGCGAGGAGCTGTACGAGAACCACGTCCGGCTGGACGAGGAGCCGCCGAAGGTCTCGGTCCGCAAGAAGGGCCAGGGCGGCATTCGCGTGGACGCCAGCGTGGACCTCGACTTGGAGGAGTCCACGATCACCGAGGTGCTGCGCGAGCACGGCTACGCGAACGCCGACGTGACCGTCCGCGAGGACGTGGACGTCGACCGCCTGATAGACGGCGTGATGGACAACCGCGCGTACATCCCCTCGGTGGTCGCGGTGAACAAGATGGACCTCGTCGAGCGCGACTACCTGGAGACGGTCGAGGCGGACCTGCGGGCGGCGGGCGTCGACCCCGAGGAGGCGGTCTACGTCAGCGCCGAGGCCGAGAAGGGCCTGGAGGCGCTCGCCGAGCGCATCTGGGAGGAACTGGGGCTGATGCGCATCTACATGGACAAGCCCGGTCGCGGACCGGACTACGAGGAGCCGCTGGTGCTGCCCGCCGGCAGCACCGTCGGCGACGCCTGCGAGCGCCTCGGCGGGCAGTTCGCCGAGCGTTTCCGCTTCGCGCGCGTGACCGGGCCAAGTGCCGACCACGACGAGCAGCAGGTCGGCACCGACCACGCACTCGCTGATGAGGACGTGCTGCGCATCGTCACTGCTCGATAGCGGCGCATCGTGACGGCGCGGTAGGAGGGCGTCTCGTGACTGGATGGGTGAGAGTGAGGCGATAGTCTCCCCACAGACCACCGTCGGGTGGGAGTTTCGTGAACGAAGTGAGCGAAACGTCGGCGAGCTTCGCTCGCCGGGACTGAAAGGGGCCGGTCGCTCGACCCCTCCCGGACGACGCAAGCACTGCAGGGCGCGAAGCGCCCGAAGCGCGCAGCGAGCGCGAGGCCTGAGCGGTGGGCGGCGCGAGCGGAGCGAGCGCCGCCGAATAGCGAACGGCGAACGGAGTGAGCCGTGAGCAAGCGAAGGCCTCGTCCGCGCGAACGGCGACCGCTGGGAGCCGTGAGCGTCCCGGAGGGTCGAGCGACCGGGGGCTTTCGGGGACACAGTCACCCGTTTCTAGCGGTTACTGAGACCTCGAAAGCCCCGACGCTCTCGGCTCGGGGGCCTCGTTGCGCTCCTCGCCCC
>CAZPIG010000041.1:0-14558 GCA_964586205.1 uncultured Halobacteriales archaeon
CCGTACGTCGTCCCGGACGCGCTTACTCCGCCCGAGGGACACTCCTCGGGGTCGGAAGACGGCAGTCCGAAGAATCGACGGATAGCGACGGCGGAAACGGACCCGGAACGGGTCGCCGACGCGGGTGCGTTCCGACTACTAGGTTCGGGGTCTCTATTCAGCTCGGGGAGTCTCAGCTACTCCGTTTGGGGTCCTTGTTCGGCTCGGGATCCCAGCTACTCCGCTGGGGCCCTGTCCGGCTCCGGGGCTCCTATTGGGGTCGGGGGTCCCAGCCACAGACCGTGCACTCGGTAGCCGCTACGTCGTGTAGACCGCCACACTCCGGACACTGCTTCTTGTTGCGGTCCTGCTCCCAACCGCGGGCAGTGTGACCGCGCTCCTCCAGGAACCGGTCGAAAAGGTCGTCTGTGGCGGACGCCATATTTGGTATGGGATAGCACACCATAAAACGCTGTCGGCCACCTTTTTCCGTCGGTCCGTCGAACGGTCTACCGGATGACGGGGGGCGGGCAGGCCGACAGCGACAGTATCGGACCGACCGACAGCACCGTGGTCGTGACCGGCGGGGCCGGCTTCGTCGGCAGCCACCTCGCCGACGCGCTGGTCGGGGACAACGAGGTCCGGGTGCTCGACGACCTCTCGGGCGGGCGACGCGAGCGGGTGCCGGAGGCGGCGACGCTGGTCCGCGACGACGTCCGCGACGCCGACGCCGTCGCCCGCGCGACCGCGGGCGCGGACGTGGTCTTCCACCAGGCCGGCCTCGTGAGCGTCGAGCGCTCCGTCGAGGACCCGCGGCGGAGCCACGCCGTCAACGTCGCCGGGAGCGTCGAAGTCCTCGAGGCGGCCCGCCGCGAGGGCGCGCGCGTCGTCGCGGCCTCCAGCAGCGCCATCTACGGCGACCCGGAGGAGCTACCAGTCGCGGAGACCGCGGAAAAGCAGCCGAGGTCCCCGTACGCCGCGGACAAGCTGACCCTCGACCGCCGGTGCCGGCTGTACCACGACCTCTACGACGTGGAGACGGTGGCGCTGCGGTACTTCAACGTCTACGGTCCGCGCCAGGGCGGCGCGTACGCGGGCGTGGTGGCGGCGTTCCTCCGGCAGGCCCGCGAGGGCGGACCCCTCGAGGTCCACGGCGACGGCACCCAGACGCGGGACTTCGTCCACGTGGCCGACGTGGTCGAGGCGAACCTCCGCGCGGCGACTACCGACCGCGTGGGCGAGGCGTTCAACGTCGGGACGGGCGAGGCGGTCAGCGTGAACGACCTCGCCGACGCCGTCCGGCGGGTGACGGGGACCGACGCCGAGGTGGTCCACGGAGACCCGCGCGCGGGCGACGTGGCCCACAGCCGCGCCGACGTGACGAAGGCCTGCCGCGCGCTCGGCTTCGAGGCCTCGACGTCCCTGGAGGCGGGGCTGGCGACGATGGTGTAGGCCGCTCGTGGACTGACTGCGGGTGCGACCACGACGGCGTCGCCTACTCCCGCGTCCGGGTCACGCGCCCCACGAGGCCGTCGCGGTCGGTGCCGGTGATGGCGACGGTGTTGGCCGACCCGTCGAAGTTCTCCGGCGTGATGCAGTGGGCCCGCCCGTCGCCGCTCTGCGTGGTCGTTATCTCGCCCCCGCCGCGGACGCCCGTCGATTCGAGGCGACTGTTGTTCCGCAGCACGGCGACGCAGCGGTCGTCCGGGGGGTCGCCGTCGACGGTGACCACCACGGGGAACTGCGTCGTCACGACGCTGCTGTCGGCGACCTCCGTGCCGGGCGTTCCGTGGAGGAAGATGCCCCCGCGCTCCCGGCCGGTCTGTCGGACGGTCACGTCCCGGACGACCGACCCGCCGCGGCCGACGACCTGGATGGCCGCCGTCCCGCGGGCGGTGCCGGAGACGTCGATGCCCTCGACGGTCACGTCCCACGGCCGCGGCGGCGTCCCGCCCATGCCGCTGCTGCCGGGCCGATGGGCGAGGACGGCCCGCGACTCCGGGGTGTCGACCTCGAACGAGCAGTCCCGGACCGCCAGCCCACCCGCCGTTCCGTCTATCTGCAGCAGCGCGGGCGTCAGGCTGGTCGAGCGCGCGACGAGGTCACAGCCCGCGACGTGGCCGCCGGTCTTGCCCTGCCACCCCGACTCCCACCAGATGCCCCGGACGTTGTCGTGGGTTCCGACCACCTCGTCGGCGGCGTCGGTGTCCACGACGATGGTCGCGTCCTCCACGTACGAGCCCTCGCCGCAGACGCGGACCTGCGAGACGTTGTTGTTCCGGTAGACGCCACCCTCCACCTGGACCGGGCCGACGGTGCGGCTGGCGTAGACGCCGTTGTTCGCACACTCCTCGATGCGGCAATCCTCGAGGCGGAGCGTCCCCCGGTGGCCGGGACCGCTGAACAGCCCCACGTGACCGCGGGGGTAGATACCCACCTCCGAGCCACCCGCGGTGACGAACCGCCGGACGACGCCGACGCCGTCCGGGTCCGACACCCGGACTATCATGTCGTTGGTGCCCCCCTCGGTCGGCGTGAACCCCGCCACCTCCACGTCCTCTACCAGCAGGCCGTCCCGGTTCAACAGGACGAACCCGGAGTTGGTCCGGCGGTCGCCGGTCTGGACCGCCGTGAAGTTCCGGAAGAGGCAGTTCCGACCGTCCCGGACGTTGAGGAACACGCCGGCGAAGCCCGTCGGGTGGACGAACCGCACGGCCGACCGGTCGGGGCCGGTGCCGACCATCCCGAAGTTCCGCAGGTGCTCGACGTAGTGGGTGCGGGTCATCAGGTACTCGCCGGGGGGAAAGGAGAGCAGCGTATCGTCGCCGAGTGCCGCGTCGAAGGCCTCGTCGCAGGGCTCGCTGCCCGATGGGTCGCAGCCGGCGTCCGCGACGGCGTCGACGCGCGTCTCGAAGCGCTCGCCCGTCGCCGTGGGCGGCTCCGCGTCGGTCGGTGGCTCGGTTCCCGTCGGTGGCCCGGTCCCCGTCGGCGGAGGCGGCGTGGGCGTCTCCGACGGCGTCTCCTCGTCGAACAAGCGCGAGCAGCCGGCCGTCGCCGTCACCCCGGTCGCGCCGAGCGCGGCGAGGAACCTACGTCTGTCCATCCGTCGTCGCCCTACCCCACCGGTGGCGGGCGGTTTGTAATATCTCACTTACCCCCGTTAACCCGGTCCAGTTGCCGGGGGCCGGTGTCGGCCCCGAGGGGGCCCGGTCGCCCTCCCGTCGGGCCGTAGTCGCGACATACTAAAGGCTAGGCGAGGTGGACGGCTGGCCATGCCCGGACTGCTCGGGGGACGCGTGACGGGGGCGACGCTCAGAGAGCTCGAATCCGCGACCCACACCCGCGACTGGTACGGCACCGACCGGACGGAGGCCGGCGAGTTCGGCCTCGCGCTGGTCCACCACGGGGACCGCGACCCGGGTGGCCGGACGTGGTGGGCCGACGGCCGACGCGCCGGGGCGGTCCACGGCGCGGTCACGAACCGGGAGGCGGTCGGCGAGACCGACGACGCGCTGCTGTCGGCCGTCCTCGACCGTCCCGGCGACGCCCTCTCGGCGATGGACGGCCCGTTCGTCGTCGCCGCGGTGGACGCCGACGCCGACCGGGCGGTGGTCGCGGCCGACAAGCTAGGGAGCCGGCCCTGCTACTACACGACCGACGGCGAGTTCGCCGTCGCTTCCTCCGTCCGGGCGCTGCTGCCCGTCGTCGACGAGCCCACCCCCGACCGGGCGGCCATCGCGGACATGCTCCTCATGGGCCACGTCTACGGCGACAAGACGCTCGTCGAGGAGGTCCGGCGGCTCCCGGCGTCGACGCTGCTGGAGTACGACGGCGGGAGGGTCCGGACGTGGCGGTACTGGCAGCCCGACTACGGGGCGGCCGAGTCGTCCTCGGCCTACCTCGACGCCCTCGCCGACCGCTACTGGGACGCGGTCACCGGGATGGCCGACACGGTCGACGGGACGCTGGGCGTCTGGCTGTCGGGCGGCCTCGACAGCCGCTCGATGGCGTCCGTGCTCGCCGACGCCATCGACGGGGGCGTCGCCTCCGACGGGAACGTCGTCTCCGACCGGAACGTCGCTTCTGACGGTGGCGTCGCCTCTGACGGTGGCGTCGCGTCCGACGGGGGCGCGCGCGTCGCGACGCGGGCCGGGCGGGCCCCCGCCGGGCCGCCCGAGGACCTCGTGGCCTACACCTACCGGGCGAACCCCCCCGGCGAGGTCAACCCCACCATCGCGGGACGGGTGGCCGACAGCCTCGGCATCGACCAGCAGGAGGTCCCCCACGGCCCGGAGGTGGTCGCCGAGCACATAGAGGAGGCCGTCGCCCTCACCGACGGGATGCTGCGCTGGAGCTCGATGGTCAACATGATGGCGGCGTTCGCGCTCCCCGACGAGCGGCCCGGCGTGGTCGTCGAGGCGGCCGGCCAGGGCGAGCTACTGGGCGAGCACCTGCTGCGGTACCACTACACGGAGTGCGACTCGGTCGCGCAGGCGCTGTACCACCGCCAGGGGGCGACCGACGCGGGGACGGTCCGGGACCTGCTCCGCCCCGACGTCGACCCGCTCGGGTCGCTGCGGGCCGCGGGCGAGCGGGCGGCCGGCGACGACCACGCGGCCCGCCTCCGGGACGCCCACCTCCGCAACCACTACGCGCGGTTCGTCTTCGCCAGCAATCCCATCGCGCGGAGCCTGGTGGGGCTGCGGACCCCCTTCGCCGACGGCTCGTTCCTGCGCCACGTCGCCCGCCTGCCGCTCTCGTTGCGGATGGGCTCGTTCCCGCTGACCCGCGGGCGGGTCCCCTACGGGGCCAGCAAGCCCAAGCTCGCGCTGGTCCGGGCGCTGGACGACGACCTCGCGGCCATCCCTTACGAGCGGACCAGCGTCTCGCCCGCCCGCCCGTACCCGCTCCACGTCGCCGGCTTCGCGGCGACGACCGCCTCCCGTCGGCTGCGCTCGCGCCTCGCGGGCGACGGCTGGGGGACGGCTGCCCGCTGGATCAAGGACGACCCGGCGCTGCGCGAGTGGACCGTCGACCTCCTGGCGGACGCCGCCGACCGGCCCACCTTCGAGAGTGACACCGTCCATCGGCTCCGCCGCGAGCACCTCGCCGGCGACACGGACCACGTCTCCGCGCTGACCTCGCTGACGGCGGTGGAGCTGTGGCTCCAGCGCTTCGTCGACGGCCGGTAGGCTCCGGTCCGCCCGATGTTGCCTCCCCGGCCGAACGGACGAGCGTTCGCTTCCACTCGCGTCCGCGCGGAAGTGACCCCTTTCGCCCCGGTCGCGGGAGTACGACGCCAATAACAATGCCCGGGCCTGGCCATCGTCCCGGCCACGATGCCTCGCTACAGCCATCGCGCCGGAGGTGACCCGTCGTGAGGACGCCGGACGCGGGGGACCGGCGGTCCCGGACCGCCGCGGCGGCGCTCGCCGTCGGCTTCTTCGCGCTCGCGGTCGGGGTCGTCGCCGCCTACGTGACCCCGGCCCGGGGGTACGAGCTCTCCATCTACCGCGCGACGCCCGCGGCGTTCTGGGCGGGCGTGGTCGTGGCGGGGACCGTCGCGGTCGGCGTCCTCGCGCTCGCGCCGCGGGACCGGGACGTGACCGCGGCGCTGCTCGGCGGCCTCGCCGTGCTGGCCGTGGTGGCGCTCCCGGCCGTCCGCAGCTACTACTTCTACGGCCGCGCCGACTCGCTGACCCACCTCGGGTGGGCGCGCGACATCGTGGCCGGACGGATGCCGGTCACGGACATCGTCTACCCGGGCGGGCACGTCTCGGCCGGTCTCGTCGGGGCGGTCGGCGGCGTGGACCTCCCGCGCGCGATGCTGCTGTACGTCCCCGTCGTGGTGGTCGTGTTCGTCGTCTTCGTCGCGCTCACCGTGCGCACGGTCGCGCCGGGCCGCCGTGCAGTGGCCGTCGGCGGCCTCTCGGCGGCCCTCCTCCTGCCGCTCAACAACGTCAGCACCCACCTGATGTTCCACCCCTTCTCGCTGGCGACGCTGCTGGTCCCGCTCGTCCTCTTCCTGCTCGTGCGTCACGTCTCGGGCTATCGCGGGCCGGCGCGACCCCCGCGGCTCGTCTCGGCGACCGGGGTCGCGCTGTTCGTCGCCGGCGCGGGGCTGCTGCTCGTCCACAGCCAGACGATGCTGAACCTCCTGCTCCTGCTCGCGGGCGTCGTGGCGGTCCAGGCGTACGCCCGGCGCTACCGCCCTCGCCACCCGGTCGCGGACCAGCGGATGGTGTACGGCCAGCTACTGCTGCTCGGGGGCCTGTTCGTCGCGTGGAACGCCCAGCACGAGGCGATGTTCCGGACGCTCGACTCGCTGGTGACCGCCGTCCTCGGCGGGGCTCCGGTCGGGCAGCTAGTCACCCAGCGAACGGGGTCGCTGACCGCGCTCGGGGCGAGCCTCGCGGGCGTGTTCGTGAAGCTGTTCCTCGTCAGCGCGGTGTTCGTCCTGCTGTCGGCCGCGCTCGTCCTCTCCGTCCTCCGGGACCGCGCCGACGTCGAGCCCCGGACCGAGGCGGTGGTGACGTACCTCGCGGTCGGCGGGGCGACGCTGGCCCCGTTCGTCCTCCTGCACGCCTTCGGGCCGCTGTCGAGCTACCTCTTCCGGCACGTCGGCTTCGGGATGGTGCTGGCGACCGTCCTCGGCGCGCTGGCGCTCGCCGTCGGCGTGCCGGACCGGCAGGGCGTGCTGGCGCGCGCGGGAAGCGTCGTCGTCGCGCTCGCCGTCGTGGCGCTGTCGCTGTCGGTGCTGTTCCCGTCGCCGTTCGTCTACAGCCCCTCCCACCACGTCACGGAGGCGGGCGTGGCCGGCTACGAGACCGCCTTCGACGCCCGGGCCGCCGGCGTGCCGATGGCGGGCGTCCGCGGCGGCGTCGACCGGTACGCCGACGCGCTGGGGGCCGACGACGTGTCCTACGACCGCCCCGAGCGCGTCGGCGACTACCCGCTCGGCGACCTCGCGAACCACTTCCCGGCCGACCGGTACTTCGCGGTCACCGAGACCGACCGCGTCCGCGAGATACGCGCGTACCGGGGGCTGCGCTACACCGAGAACGACTTCCGGGCGCTCGGCACCAGCCCGGGCGTGAACCGCGTCCAGACGACCGGGAGCTTCGACCTCTACTACGTGGACGGGGACGCGGAGTGAGCAGGCGGCCGGAGTGAATCGGGGGGTCGCTGGCGTCGTCGAACGGCAACGGCCCGCCGGCTGACAGCTTTCTCGAAACACTACTCGTCCCCGACTCCGAGCGCGACGAGCACGTCGTCCCAGTCCCCGGCCGCCGCGTCGAGGGAGTGCTCGGCCCCGACCGCCGCGGCAGCACGCGCGAGGCGGGCGCGGCGCTCGTCGTCGTCCAGCAGCCCCGCGACCGCGTCCGCGAGGTTGGCGGGGTCGCGGTCGGCGAGGACGCCCGTCTCGCCGTCGGCGACGAGGTCGGGGACGTTGCCCACCGGCGGCGCGACCGGCGCGACGCCGCTGGCCATCGCCTCGACCAGCGTCAGCGGCAGCGCGTCCCGCCGCGAGGTGAGCACGAACGTCTGGGCCCGCCGGTACCACCCCGAGGGGTCGTCGACCCACCCCGGCAGGGCGATGGCATCCTCCAGGCCGCGGCGCTCGACCGCGGCCCGCACCTCGTCGCCCATCGGCCCGTCGCCCACCATCGCGGCCGCGACCGGCCGGCCCCGCTCCCGGAGGGCGGCCACCGTCCGGACGAACAGCAGCGGGTCCTTCTCGGCGCTGAACCGCCCCACCCACAGGAGGTCGTACTCGGGGCCGTCAGTGGTCGCCCGAACCGAGACCTCCCCGGACGCGTCGTTCGCGGCCATCGCGTCCGCGGACGCGTCGGCGACCGCACCGCCGTCGGCCGTCGCGTCGTCGACGGTCGTCGCATCCCCGGACGTCGTGTCGGCCGCTGCATCCCCGACCACACCGCCATCGCCGTCGCCGGCGGGCGCGAAGCGCTCCACGTCCACGGGGTTGCGCAGCACCACGGCCCGCTCGACGCCCATCGATTCGAGGCGGGCGGCGTGGACCGACCCCGGGGCCGAGACCACGTCGAACCGCCGGAGCAGCGCGCGGACGACGGGCGCGTACCGCGACTCGGCGTGGACGTCGAGGTCCGCGCCGATGGTCCCGAGGTGGACCGGCAGCCCCGCGAGGCGCGCGGCCACTAGCGCGATGCAGCCGTGGGGCAGCAGCGAGAACGAGACCACCGCGTCGTAGTCGCCACGGCGCGCGGCCACGAGCGCGCGCAGGCCCATCAGGGCGAGGCCGAGGGGTCGCCACCCCCCGTCGGGAACGGTCAGCGCGTCGAGGCCGTCGACGTCGGCGTCGCCGGTCGAGGTGCAGACGACCGTCGGGTCGGCGGTCGCCGCGAGCGGCCCGAGGTGGCGCTCGACCTTCGTGGGGTTGCCGGAGAAGTCGGCGACAGCGAGGACAGCGGGGGAGGCGGAACCGTCGGTCATCCCCGGGTCGTCCCGCCGGAGCGGGCTTTGTTACTCGGCGGCTTCCGGGGCGAGTGGTGCTCGGAGGTGGTATCTCTCGTCAGCGGGGCCGATCCACTACGCCCAGTCGCCGAGGTCCCGGACGGCGGCCTCCGAGACCACGATGAACGCCTCGTCGCGGAGCACCTCCTCGTCGCTGGGCAGCACCACGAGGTCGTCGGGCCGGTCGCCGGCGTCCATCACCTCGAGCTCCATCGGGTCGTAGCCGAGGTCCTTCCGGACGTCCGGGTCGGCCGCGACGCGCTCCCACTCCCGCCGGGTGGCCGGGCGCTCCGTCCACTCGGGGGTGTCGCGCTCACCCGTCATTGTCCTCGAAGGAGACCGACGCGCCGCCGCTGAGTTCGAAGGCCGTCACGTCGCCCGAGAAGCGGTAGGCGTCGACGCCGCCCACGACGAGCCCCTCGACGTCGCTGCCGGAGACCACGTCCTCGTCATTGATGGAGCCCCGCTCGCCGTCCTTCGCGACCTCGCCGGAGACGGAGAACGAGTACGTGCTCCGCCCCGAGCCCCGGCCGTCGACGACCAGCGAGTTCGGCAGTGCGTCGCCGGAGCCGCCCGAGCCGTCGCCGGACCCACCGTCCGACCCGCCCCACTGTGCGGGGTCGACCTCCTGGCCGTCGAGTTCGACGGTGAGGTCGCCGTCGTGGCCGAACTCCGTCACCGACCCCGAGAACAGGTAGGAGTCGGTGCCGCCCGCGACCGCGCCGGAGGCGGACGTTCCGTCGACGCTATCCTCGGAGTTCAGCAGCATCGTTCCTTCGAGCTCGCCGTCGACGCTGAAGGAGTAGCTCACGACGTTCGAGCGGCTGCCGCCCGAGATGCGGAGCTCCCGGTCCGGAGTCGCCGAGCCGCCATCGGAGCCGTCGAAACCGTCCGAGCCGTCCGACCCGCCCCACTGTGCGGGGTCGACCTCCTGGCCGTCGAGTTCGACGGTGAGGTCGCCGTCGTGGCCGAACTCCGTCACCGACCCCGAGAACAGGTAGGAGTCGGTGCCGCCCGCGACCGCGCCGGAGGCGGACGTTCCGTCGACGCTATCCTCGGAGTTCAGCAGCATCGTTCCTTCGAGCTCGCCGTCGACGCTGAAGGAGTAGCTCACGACGTTCGAGCCGCTGCCGCCCGAGATGCGGAGCTCGTGGTCGAGACCGCCGGAGCCGTCTCCTGATCCTCCCGAGCCGCCGGACCCATCTCCCGAGCCGGAATCGCCCGAACCGGGCAGCGGGCAGGAGCCGCCCGAGGTGACGTTGCTCGTGCTGACGTCGGCGTTGTCGAAGACCGTCGCGCGGCCGGGGACGGTGACGTTCGTGTCCCGGACCTCGCAGCCCGAGGAGTTGCTGACGACGATGCCGTCGCCGTGCTCGCGCTCGATGCAGCAGTTGGTGATGCTGGAGCCGTCCCGGCCGTTCAGATTGACGGCCCCGCGGGTGTTTGCGGCGCTCCCGGTGATGCTGACGCCGTCCAGTTCGACGTCGTGGGGTGTCTCGACGCCGCCCTCCGGCGGCGCGGCGCTGATTATCGGGATGCCGTCCTGGTCCTGTCTGAACCGACAGTTCCGGAACGTGACCGCGCCGTGGGTGTGGGTTATCTCCGCCAGCGCCGAGGCGCTCGGCGAGGACTTCATCACGAAGTCGCAGTCCTCGACGAGCAGCCCGGACCAGCCCTGGAAGCCCGACTCGACGCGGATGCCGCGGGTATTCTGGTAGCGACCGGTGTCCGGCGCGGCCTCGGTGTCTATCTCGATGCGGGCTCCCTTGACCCACGACTGCTTCGAGTCGTGGCCCGTCGACACCCGCATGTTGGTGTTGTCGTTGTTCCGGAACAGCCCGCCCTCGACGCGGATGCAGCCGTTCGTCCGGCTGGCGTAGATGGAGTGCTCGCCGCTGTTCTCGACGTGGGCGTCTATCAGCCGTAGCTCGCCCCGGTGGCCGGGACCGAGGAACATCGGGATGCGCCGGGTCGGGTAGAGGGTCTCGAGGACGCCGCCGCCGGTGCAGACGAAGTCCTTCACCACGTTGACCCCGCCGGTGGTCGTGCAGGTGGGGATGAGCCCGATGTGGAGGGTCGCGAACGCCGCGCGGCCGGGGTTGAAGCCCGCCAGTTCGACGTTCTCGACGTGGAGGCCGTCGGCCTGCTGGAGGACGTTCGCCACGCCGGTCTGTCTGTCGTCGGTCTGCTGCCACGTGAAGTTCTCGAAGAGGTGGTTGCGGCCGTTGCGGACGTTGAACATCAGGTCGGCCCAGCCGTCGGGGAAGACGAACTGGACGTCGTTGCGGTGGTCGCCCGTGCCGACCACGCCGAAGGAATCGACGCCCGCGCTCCACGCGTGGGTCCGCGTGACGAGGTAGTCGCCCGGCGGGAACTCGACCAGCGTCCCCGACTCGTAGGCCCGGTCTAACGCGCCGTCGATCGGACTTCCCCCGTTCGGGTCCATCCCGAGGTCGTCGACGGCGTCGACGACCCGGTCGAACTGGATGCCGTGTCGCTCGGCGGCCGCAGCGGTCCCCGCCGCGGCCCCGCCCGCGACCGCGGCCACCGCGGCCCCGGAGAGCCGGAGGTAGTCGCGGCGGTCGAGTAACGAATCCCTATTGGCCCCCTGTGGCTGTCCCCCTGTCGCTGCGTCGTCGGCTACGCCGTCTCGGTCCGACGTGTCGGCGTCCTGGCGTCGCGCCATGGGGCCGAAGGGATACACTACCGGATTAGTAGTTTTCACCTTATGATTGCGTTATAGGAGACGAGGTACCTACGTTTGGTTGGATGGTCGTTGCCACGTGCTCGCCGGATGGTTACCGGTCTGCTACCGTCGACGGTAAGCGCGAATTTATCCAGTGATGGCCGGCGTTGTACCATCGAGTGGCCGCGTACGGACCGGTAGGAGCGGCTTGACGGACGCGAAGCGCCGCTCGATTCGCGGCCGCCGTCGCCGACAATCGATAGCGGGCGTCGGTGCCCCGAGGTGTGCGCGCGCCGGCCGCGGGCGGCTCCGAGCGGCCGTCGGGCCGGGTAGGACGGTCCTACCTCGGCCCGGTGCGAGTGGCCGGGGCCGCCGGTCCTGCCGCCAGATTCCGCATTACAAAGGTGTTCTCGGGCGAAGCGGCGATGGGTCGGGGCGGCCCGCCCCGCGTGAACCATGACGGAGCGAGTCTTCCTGCTCGGTCTCGACGGCGTGCCGTGGTCGCTGCTCTCGACGTGGGTCGACGAGGGCGCGCTTCCGAACTTCGGACGGCTATTCGAGACGGGGGCGGCCGGACCGCTGCGGAGCACGACGCCGGCGACGACGCCCGCCGCGTGGCCGTCCATCGCCACGGGGGTCGGCCCCGACAAGCACGGCGTCTATGCCTTCCACCGGCCGACCCGGGACTACCGCCAGCGGATGAACACCCGCCGGCAGATACGGCGGCCCGCGCTCTGGGACATGCTGACGCCGGCGGCGGTCGGGAACGTCCCGATGACCTACCCGGCCCCGGACGTCGACGGCCGGATGGTGACCGGGATGCTCTCGCCTGGGCTGACCCGGTCGGCCACCTCGCCGCCGGAGCTGGCCGCCGAGATACGCGAGCGCGTCCCCGACTACGGCTTCGGGCTCGACTGGAACGACTACCACGACCGCCCCGACGCCTTCCGGTCGGAGCTAGACGCCCTCGTGGCCGCCAGGCGGTCCGTGATGCGGTTCGTCGACGACGACGAGTGGCGGCTGTTCTTCTTCGTCTACGTCGCCCCGGACCGCCTCCAGCACCTCCGGTGGGACCGCGAGGTGCTGCTGGACCACTACCGCCGCCTCGACGAGATCGTCGGCGAGGCCATGGACCGCGCCGCTGCCGCCGACGCGACGCTGTTCGTGGTCTCGGACCACGGCTTCGGTCCGACCGACCGCGCGGTCGCCGTCAACCAGGTGCTCGAGCGGGCCGGCTTGCTCGCCCCGAAGTCCGTCGGCGGGCTCCGCGGGGTGTTCGACCGCGTCGGACTGACCAAGGAGCGCGTGCTCGGGGCGCTGGACCGCGTCGGCGTCGACCCGTCCGCGCTGACGCGGCTGCCCGCGGGCGTCGTCGACGCCGCGGCCGACCGCATCCCCGGCGACCACCGGCTGTACGACGTGGACTTCTCCGGCACCGTCGCGTTCAGCCACGGGCCGGGCAACGTCTACGTCAACGACGCCGCCCGCTTCGTCGACGGCCCCGTCGCGCCGGGCGACCGCCGCGCCGTCGCGCGGCGCGTCCGCGCGCTCCTCGCCGCGGTCCGGGACCCCGAGACGGGCGAGCGGGTCCTCGAGGTCCACGACGGGGCCGAACTGTTCCCCGCGGACGACCGCGCGCCGGACCTCGTCGTCGAGGGGCGGCCCGGCTACCGCGTCCGCAACGACGTGTCGGGGCCGCCGGTCGGGCCCGCGGACCGCGCCGCCGACCACCGGCCGACGGGCGTCCTGCTCGCCGTGGGGCCGGACGTCGCCGCCGGCGCGCGGCCGGCGGGTGCGTCGGTCGTGGACGTGGCCCCGACAGTGCTGCACGCCGCGGGCGAGCCGGTGCCCGCGGACGTGGACGGCGACGTGCTCGCCGAGGTGTTCGCCGAGGGCTCGCCGACGCGGGAGCGCCCCGTCGAGACGCGGGCCTATCACGACCCGGACGATGCCGTCGATGAGGTCGACGAGTCGGGCGAGGGGGCCGACGAGCGCGAGGAGGACTTCGACGGCGTCGAGGACCGACTGCGTGGGCTGGGGTACATGGAGTAGCGGGTCGGTCCACTCCGGTCCGAAAGTCGGTCTTCAAGCATCGTGACTACCAGTTCGTATTCCACCGTCGGGTGGGACTGAAAGGGGCCGGTCGCTGGACCCTCCCGGACGACGCAAGGACCGCAACCCCGAGCGGTGGGCGGCGCGAACGAAGCGAGCGCCGCCGGAAAGCGAACGGCGAACGCAGTGAGCCGTGAGCAAGCGAGGGGTGAGGACCGCAGCGAGCGCGAGACCTGAGCGGTGGGCGGCGCTCGCTTCGCTCGCGCCGCCGAAATGCGAGCGGGGAGGAACGACCCGCGAGCAAGCGAAGGTCTCGTTCGCGCGAGCGGCGACCGGAGGGAGCCGCGAGCGTCCCGGAGGGTCCAGCGACCGGGGGCTTTCGAGGTCACTGTGACCCGATAGCTCGATTCACTGTGCCTCGAAAGCCCCGACGCGCTCGACGGCTGCGACTCGCTGCGCGCTTCGGCCCGTTCGCTCCGCTCACGGGCCTGTAGTGCTTGCGTCGTCTCGCTCGTCGAGCGCGTCGCCCCTTTCAGTCCCACCCCACGGTGGTCTGTCGAGTAAGCAGCGACAGTGGTCTGTCGAGTAAGCGACGACGGTGGATAGTCGAATCCGCAACGACGGACGAGAAGAGGAAAGTCGCTGCTCTACCGCCCCTACACCACCGTCACGCTCTTCGCCAAGTTCCGCGGCTTGTCGATGGGACGGTCCAGCAGGTCCGCCACGTGGTACGAGACGAGCTGGAGCTGGACGTTGGCCAGCAGCCCCGCGACCTCGTGGTGGGTGTCGGGGATGGCCAGTAGCTCGTCGGCCACGTCCGCGGCCGTGCTGTCCGGCGGGGCCACGGCGACCACCGGCGCGCCGCGGGACTGGACCTCCTCGACGTTGCTGCGGGTCTTCTCGTCGTGCCGCCCCGTGAACACCGCGAACACCGGCGTCTCCGGCGTCACCAGCGCCAGCGGCCCGTGCTTCAACTGGCCCGCAGCGAAGCCCTCGGCGTGCTCGTAGGTGATCTCCTTGAACTTCAGCGCGCCCTCCATCGCGACCGGGTGGGCCGTCCCGCGACCGATGAAGAAGTACGCCTCGCGGTCGCGGTAGCGCTCGACGAGGTCGGTCGCGTCGGACGTCTCGAGGACGGTGGCGACCTGCTCCGGCAGGTCGGCCAGCGCGTCGAACAGCGCCCGCGCGTCGTCGCTATGGGCCCCGGCTCCGTCGGGGCCGCTCATCCCCGCTCTGTCGGGGCCGTCCGCCCCGCCGCGCGCGCCGTCGCCACGGGCGTCGGGGCCGCTCGCGTCCGCTCCGTCGGAGGCGTCCGCCCCGCCGCGCGCGCCGTCGCCGCGGGTCTCGA
>CAZPIG010000042.1:0-13113 GCA_964586205.1 uncultured Halobacteriales archaeon
CCCCCCCCCCCAGGCTCGTCGGAGCTTGCTCCGACGGTGCGCTCGGCGAACCCGGGCGACGTAAGCACTGCAGGCGCGAACGGAGTGAGCGCCGAAGCGCGCAACGAGCGCGAGGTCCGAGCGAAGCGAGGACCTCGAACGCGCGAGCGGCGAAGCCGCGAGCGCCCCGGGGAGTCGAGCGCGTCGGGGCTTTCGAGAACACCGCGAACTGAGCTAGTGATTCGAACACCGGAGATGAATCAGACCACCGACGCCACGCGCGCCCGCACGTCCTGCCACCACTCGTACAGCCCCGCCGCCACCTCGGCCAGCGGCGTCGCACGCTCGACGGCGTAGTACGACCGCAGGTCCGGCCCGAACTTCGCCTTGTACCGGCAGATGCGCCGGACGTTCGCGCCGTCGAGGTCGTAGCCCGCGCGACCGCGCTCCAAGGCCGCCCGCATGACGGCCCAGTCGAGGCGGTCGTTGACGTCGACCCCCTCGGCGGCGTCGGTCCGGACGCCACCCTGCCACCGGTAGACCGTCTCGCCGGCGTCCAGCGCGATGATGCCGCCCGCGAACTCGCCGTCGACCCGGCAGACGTACGGCCGGACCGTCCCCGCCGGCAGCGCCCGGTAGAGGGCCGCCGGCAGCCCGGGGTCGAAGGGGGCCGGCTCGCCCTGCTCGGCGAAGCGCTCGCGGACGGCCGCCCCGATGCGCTCGACGGCGTCGAGGCCCTCCTCGCGGACCTCGCAGTCGGCCTCGCCGCGGACGTTGCTCCGGGCGTCGCTGCTGAACCGGGCGAGCAGGTCGTCCGGCCCGTCCGCGCTCGCGAGGTCCACGACGTAGGTGTACCGCGGCGTCACGGCACAGCCGGCGCGGGCGAACGGGCGGACGTCGTCGAATGCGGGGGGCGTCCGGACGTGCAGGAAGTCCGGGCCGACCTCCTCGTCGAGCCACGCGAGGCAGGCCCGGACGAACGTCCGGGTGCGGCGGGCGGCGGCCCACTCGCGGTCGTCGCCGACCAGCGCCGGGCCGACGTGGGGGACCGCGACGCCGGGCGGCGGGGAGAAGACGGTCCGGAACGGGCCCCGCGACCCGACGAACGCGGGCAGGAGGCCGACGACCTCGCCGTCGGCGCGGCCGACGAGCGGGCAGAGACGCCCGTCCGCGTAATCCGCGAGGGTCGAGAGGACGGCCCGCCGGTGGAACAGCGTCCCGGCGGGCGCGGCCCGGACGTGGTCGTCCCAGCGCTCCATCTCGGCGGCGGTGGCACGGCCGACGGTCACCGCGAGGTCCTCGTCGTCGGTCGATGGTCGCTGCTCGCTCTCGGCGGCGTCCGTCGCCACGTTCGTCTCGGGTGTCATGGTCGCTCGATGTAGCCCATGTCGGCCAGCCTGTCGGCCACCTCCTCGCCCGCGCCGGTGCGGTCGCGCTCCGTCACGGTCGACGGGTAGCTCCGCTCGCCGGCCGGGGCGACGGCGGGCAGCACGTCGCCGTCCATCCGCTCGCGGGTGGGACAGTCGAACAGCGCCAGCACGGTCGGCGCGACGTCGAAGAGGTGGGCGTCGGCCAGGTCCGCGCCGGCGTCGACGCCCTCGCCGGCCAGCGCGACGACGCCCGTCCGGCGGTGGTCCCACGCGGGGCCGTCCGGCTCCGCGAAGCGGTCGCCCAGCAGCCACGTCGTCACGTAGCGGTCGAAGTTCCGGGGGACGGTCACCACGTCCACCGCCCGCTCGGCCTCGGGGCCGTGGAAGAACTCCTCGCGCGGCGCGACCGTCTCGAAGACGGGGTCGCCGTCGGGCGCTTCGAGGTCCGACAGCAGGTCGACGACATCGGCCCGGACCGACTCGTACTCGGCCGGGGTCACCACGCCGTCGGGCTCCCGGCCGGCGACGTTGAGCCGGACGCCGCACTCGACGCGGGAGCGCACGTACGCCGCCGACTCCCGGAAGTCCACGCGCTCGCTGGCGGCCCGGACGAAGCGGTCCGGCACCGCCGAGAGGACGGCGTCCCGGAGTCCGGCCGCCTCCAGCGCCCGGCCCACGCGCTGGCTGGTCAGGCCCGTCTTCGCCGCGACCGACAGCGCCCCGGCGACGAGGCCGTCCCTGTCACCATTACTGCTTTCGTCGTCGTTGCGGAGGCGGCTGTCGCGCACCGCCGCCCACGTCGGCATCCCGCCGCCGCGGGTGGCAGCGAGGAGGTCGGCGTCGCGGAGCACCTCGTTGACCCGGACCCGCGTGCCGTAGGGGCCGACGCCGTGGTCGCTGGCCACGACGACTGTGTCGGGCGCGCAGTCTGCGAGCACGTCCGACAGCGCCTCGTCGACGGCCCCGTAGACGGTCCCGAGGGCGTCCTCGTCGCCCGGGAACTCGTGGACGACGGTGTCGGTGACCTGGAACTGCAGGAAGCCGAAGTCGGGGTCGAAGCGGTCGGCGAGGTACCGGAAGGCCGCGCCGCGGGCCGCCGCGAGGTCGCGGTACTCCGCGAGCGCGGCCTCGCGGGCGGGCGACCCACCCTCGTGCTCGGGGTAGATGCGGTACTCCGGGACGGCCTCGCGGAGGTCCTCGGCGAGTCCCGGCGGGTGGCACTCCGGCGGGTCCGGAGCGGCGTAGCCGGGGACCAGCGCCCCGTCGAACGGTCCCGGCGGGTGGGTCACGGGGACGTTCACGACGACGCTCCGGAGGCCGTGGTGGTCCAGCAACTGCCAGACCGGCGGCGAGCGGACGTGGGTCGCGTCGACGACGTCCCAGTCGTAGTCCTCGAAGGCGAGGAAGCCGAACACGCCGTGCTTGCCGGGGTTGGTGCCGGTGTAGAGCGACGGCCACGCGCTGGCGGTCCACGGGGGGATCTGGGACTCCAGGGGGCCGCTGGCTCCCCGCTCTAGCAGCGTTCCGAGCGTCGGGAGCCGGCCCTCCGAAAGGTGTGGTTCCATCGCTCGGCGGCAGGCACCGTCGAGACCGACCAGCAGCACGGACGGTCCAGTCCCGTCTGGCATCGACAGGAGGGGCCCCGTCGATGGGCTTTGTTATGCGTCTTGTACGGAGTTGTCACGACTGGACGGCCCGTCGCGGCCGTGCGGTAGAAGCCGCCTGCGGGACGTGCGCCCGCCGTCGGCGACGGTCCGAGACCGCGCTCGCCGTCGCGAGTCCCTCCGGTCCAGCGTGCCTCGCGGTTCGTCCATCCGCCGCGACTCGGCCGGTCACCTTATCACTGTTTTCCCCGTAGACACGTCCACAGTGACCCGCCGCACCGCCGTCCGCCGGGTGGGGCTGACGGTGCTCGCCGTCAACGCCGCGCTCGCGGCCGCGAAGGTCCTCGTCTGGGCGACCACCGGGAGCCTCGCGGTCGGCTCCGAGGCCGTCAACAGCCTCGGCGACACGGCCTACAGCCTCGTGGTCGTCGGTGGGCTGTACCTCACCACCCGGCCGCCCGACCGCGAGCACCCCCACGGCCACGAGCGCATCGAGCCGTTCGTCTCGCTGCTGGTGGCCGCCGGCATCCTCGCCGCGGGCGGCCTCGTGCTCTGGCGGGCCGCGACGGGGGTCCTCTCCGGCGGCCCCCCGACGCGGGCCGGCCCGGCCGCGGTGGCCGTGCTCGCGGTCGCCGGCGTCTCGAAGTACGTGCTCTACCGGCACGTCAAGGGCGTCGGGGAGTCCGTGAACTCCCCCGCGCTCGTCGCGACGGCGCTCGACAACCGCGTCGACGTGCTCACCGCCGCGGCCGCGCTGGTGGGGGTCATCGGGGCCAGGGCGGGCGTGGCCGTCCTCGACCCGCTCGCGGCGGGCGTGGTCGCCGCGGGCGTCCTCTACACCGGCGTCGACGTGGTCCGGGACAACGTGGACTACCTCGTCGGGCGGGCCCCGCCCGCCGACCTCGAACGCCGCATCGTCTCGCGGGCGCGCGCCCACCCCGACGTCCACGGCGTCCACGACGTGGTCGCCCACCACGTGGGTCCGGAGGTCGACGTGAGCCTCCACGTCGAGGTGGAGGGCGACCGGACGCTGGCGGAGGCCCACGACATCGAGACGGCCATCGTCGAGTCCATCGCGGCGCTGGAGGCTGTCGACGACGTGTTCGTCCACGTGGACCCCAAGGAGTTGGGCGAGTGGAAGGAGGGGTCCGCCACCGCGGTGCCGGCGGGCGGCGAGGTCGCGGCCGACGACGACGGCGAGGCGGAGTCTGCCGGGGACGGCGAGGCGGAGTCGCCCGGCGACGACAGTGACCGACCCCGGACCCGCGACGGGGAGGGCGACGAGGCCTGAGTCGGCGACGGCTTTGACACGCTCGGCGTGCAAGCACGGGCGGGGGGGAACGCAGTGCTCGTGCTCCAGCTTCCGGACCTGCTCGCCCAGTACAGTGCCGTGCTCCGGTCGGCGGCCGCGTTCGTCGCCGTCGCCGGCGTCGTCCTCGTCGTCGGCCGCCTGCTCGTCGTGCCCGCGGCGGCGCGCGTCGCGGCCACCCGTGACCTCACCGCCACCGCACAGCTGGCCGTCCGCCGCCTCGCCAGCGCGACCGTGGTGGTGCTCGCGCTCGCCCTCGGGACCGTGGCGGCCGGGTTCGGCCGGGTCGTCGCGGGGTCGGCCGTCGTCGTCGCCGCGCTGACGGTCGCCGCCGGGTTCGCGGCCCAGAGCATGTTCGCGAACCTCGTCAGCGGCGTCTTCATCGTCGCCGATCCCAAGTTCAACGTCGGCGACTGGATAGAGTGGGACGGCAACGCTGGCGTCATCGACGACATCACCTTCCGCGCGACCCGCGTGCGGACGTTCGACAACGAGATAATCACCGTCCCCAACGGCGTGTTGACGACCACGGCCGTGACCAACGCCGTGGTCGCGCGCCGCCGCCGGCTGACCCAGCGCTTCGGCGTCGACTTCGACGCCGACCGCGCGGTCGCCCGCCGGTGTCTCGCGGGGGCGATGGAGGCCCACGAGGAGGTCCTAGAGCGCCCCGAGCCGCTGGTCCGGGCCGTCGACCTCGCCGACGCCGCGGTCGTCTTCGAGGTCCAGTTCTGGGTCCAGGAGCCGGACCACGCGGACGTCGTCCGCGTCCGGTCGGCGGTCATCGAGGAGGCGCTGTCCCGCCTCGAGGCGGCCGGCGTGGACCCGGCGACGACCACGAGACACGAGCTATCCGGCGCGGTGGCAGTGGCCGACCGCGCGGTGGACGGCGACGGGTCGCCGCGGCGGGAACGGGAGTGAGCGATGCGGCGGGGCCGACGACGAGCCGGCGAGACCGACGCGAGAACGAGGTCGGACGACCCGAGGGGCGAGGTTGAAGGTGGTCGCCCACCTGGGGACGTGCAGACGTGACCGTCCGGAAGCGCGACGGCGTCCACTTCGAGGCGGGCGGGCGCACGGTCGTCGCCGACGCCCGCTCGGCGACCGGCGACGTGACCGTGGTGAGCCACGCCCACGCCGACCACCTCCCGAGCGCGCCCGACGACCCGGTCGTCTGCTCGGAGACGACGGCCGCGCTCGCCGCCGCCCGTGCGGACCTCGATGTCGAGGTGACGGAGCCGCCGGACGGCGTCACCCTCCTGCCGTCCGGCCACGTCGTCGGCTCGCGGGCCGTGCTGGTCGAGGCGGACCGGCGCTACCTCTACACCGGCGACGTCTCGACGCGCGACCGCGCGTACCTGGCGGGCTTCGACCCGCCCGACGCGGACGTGCTCGTCGTGGAGGCGACCTACGGCCGGCCCGCCTACCGCTTCCCGCCCCAGGACGACCTGGAGCGCGCGGTCGCCGACTGGCTCGCCGACGCCGCCGGCCGCCCGGTCGCGCTGTTCGGCTACTCGCTGGGCCGCGCCCAGAAGCTCCAGGCGCTGGTCCGCGAGGTCAGCGACCGGCGCGTCGTCGTCCACCCCGCCGTCGCCGACGTGAACGCGGCCGTCGAGAGCGCCACGGACCTCGCCTTCCCGGCCGTCTCGCTGGCCGACATCGACGAGGTAGAGCCCGGCGACGCGGTGGTCGCGCCGCCCGCGGCGGGCCGCCGCGGTCGGGTGGCCGACCTCCGGGCGCGCGAGGACGTGCTGACGGCGGGCTTCTCGGGGTGGGCGGTAGACGACGCCTACGTCTACCGGACTGGCTACGACGCCGGGTTCGTCCTGACCGACCACTGCGACTTCGACGAGCTGGTGGCGCTGGTCGAGGCGGTCGACCCCGAGGCGGTCTACACCCACCACGGCTTCGCGGAGGACCTCGCCGGCCACCTGTCGGGTCGGCTGGGGTACGACGCGACGGCGCTGAAGCGGGGCCAGCGGCGGCTGGACGAGTTCTGACGCGGTGGCGTCTCCGAACGTCGCCACTCGAATCCCACCAGGATTACTACCCCGGCGGCCCACGCCCCGCCCATGCCGGGCCCCGCGTTCCTCGTCGGCGACCGCGTGACCCTCCGGACCGTGACTGAAGCCGACCACCGTCTCTTCGAGCGGGCGCACAACGAGCCCGCGTTCCGCGACGGCCTGCTGTTCCGGACGCCCCAGGGGTCCGAGGACGTCGCGTCGTTCGTCGACGAACGGACCGACGACGGGAACGTCCTGCTGGTGGTCTGTGTAGAGGAGGACGACGGTGGCGGTGGAGGGGACGCCGGCGAGGCCGATACCGCCGCCGGCACTCCGGTCCCCGTCGGAGCCGTCTCGCTGTCCGAGGTCGCACGCGAGCACGCCACGCTCGCCTACTGGCTGGTCCCCGAGGCCCGCGGCGAGGGGTACGCGACGGCGGCTGCCGGCCTGCTGGTGGACTACGCGTTCGACACGCTCTCCCTGCACCACCTCGTCGCGTGGACCGTCGCGGGCAACGACGACTCGCAGGCGGTCCTGGAGCGGCTTGGGTTCGTGGAGGAGGGTCGCCTGCGCGAGCACGTCTACTGGGACGGCGCGTACCGGGACGCGGTCTACTTCGGGCTGTTAGAGGGGGAATGGGAGAGTGTTTAGATTGTGGAATCGATGGCTCCGACTGTAGCTTGCGCCTCGGAAGCCCCGGCACTCTCGGGTCGAGGGCCACGCGAGACCGCAAGCGGTCTCGCTGGTCTTCGCTCGCTCCCGTCGGTCGCTCGCGAAGACCTCGCTGCGCTCCTCGCCCCTCGCTCTGCTCGGGGCTGCGGTGCTTGCGTCGGCCGTCTTCCCCGAGAGTGCCGCCCCTTCCGTATTCCCGCCCGATAGTGGAAAGCCGAACAGTAGTTGCGCGCCGGCTACTTCCTCAGCCGGACCAGTACCGAAGATATCCGACTACGGATACTCGGGCACCCGCGCCGACCGTTCGCCGCCCTCGACCAGCGGGAGCGCGGCCACCTCCGCGCGCGCGGTTCCTCCGTCTCCCGTCTCGACAGTCACCGCCTCCACGTCGAGGCCGTAATCGACGCGCGCCATCGCCACCGGGCGGTCCAGCGCCGGGCTCTCGGCGGCGCGGGTGACGGTCCCCACGACATCCGCCTCGGCATCGCCGTCCTCCTCGTCGCCATCCCCGTCTCCACCCCGGAGCACGTCCGCTCCGCGCTCCACCGACGCCTCGGGCAGCAACCCCACCAGCCGCTCGGGCGGCTGGCCGCGGTTCTCGATGCGCGAGACGACCTCCTGGCCCACGTAGCAGCCCTTCTCGAAGTCCAGCGCGTTCCGAACGCCCGCGACGTTCGGCACCTGCCCATCCAGCTCCGTCTCGAACAGCGGCGTGCCGGCCTCCAGGGTCAGCGTCTCCCACGTCGTCCACCCGAACGGTACCGTGCCCGGCCCGAGGTGCCAGAGCGCGTCGAGGACGTCGGGCGCGTCGCCCGCGTCACAGACCACCTCGTAGCCCGTCTCGCCCGCCGGAGCGTCGGTGCGGACGACCGTCACGCCCGCGTCCGCGATGGCTCCGCGCTCGAGCGAGAGGCGCTCGTCGGGCGCGGCCGCGCCCGCGAGGACGCCCGCGACGGCCTCCGTCGCGGTCGGGCCGTGGACGCCGAAGACGGCCACGTCGTCGGTGACGTTCTCCACCTCGACGTCCTCGATGAACACCTTCCCGCTCCAGTCGTCCGCGAGGGGGCCGGCCCGCCCCGGCGGGACGAGACAGAGCAGGCGGTCGCCGCCGACGTAGACGTACATGTCCGTCTCGACCCGGCCGTCGGGCGACAGCAGCAGCGCGTAGCAGCCCCGGCCCTCCTCGGGGGGGACCGCGTTCGAGACGGCGTCGTCGACGAAGCCGTGGCGGTCGTCGCCGCGCACGGCCACGGCCCCGTAGGGCATCGCGGCCACGCCGGCCCCGTTGCGGACCGCCCGCGCGGTCCGCTCCGGCCGGCCGTAGTGCAGCGGGACGCGGCGGCCGCCCACCTCGCCGAACGTCGCGCCGTGGTCGGCGTGGGCGTCGTCGAGCACCGTCATGGTAACAGCCGTCGCAGCCACGACAGGACCGCGACGGTCCGGCCCGCGACGGCGTCGAGCGCGCGCTCGACGAACGACTCCGGCCCGTCCGTCTCGCCCGGTTCGGGCACCACGCGCTCGTCCGGGAGCACGACTGTCCGGTCGCCGTTCTCCTTTGCCGTGACGAGGCCGTCGTCCTTCAGGGCGGCGAGGGCCCCCTCGAGGTCGTCGATGTCGCGGCCGACCCGCGACCGGAGCTCGAAGACGGTCATCCCCTCCTCGCTCCGGTCGACGAGCGCGTCCAGTACCGCGACCTCGACGTCGTCCCGGTCGCGGTACTCCCGCTTCGCTTTCATGAGGGGACGTTGGTCGGGGCGGGTTTTTACCCTTGCCCCCCGGACCTGTCGGCCAGTCGAGGCAGTACGCTTTTGTCGCCTGCGCCGGTCGGTCCGTCCGATGGCTCTCAGGTGCTCGCTGTTCGGCCACGCGTTCGGCGACCCCGGCGTCGAGCGGACGCGGACCGAGCAGGGCGAGCGCGTGGTCGTCACCGTCCGCGAGGTCCGGACCTGTAGCCGGTGTGGCGCGACCGAGGTGGTCGGCGAGCGGACCGAGGTGACCGCGGCCGAGGACGCCGAGGCCGACGCCGACTGGGAGGGCGCGGATTGGGGTGCCCGGACCGCCCCGGAAACCCAACCGGACGGGCACCCGGAGGCCGCGACCGACCCGGAGACCGACGACGGCGTCATCCTCGAGGGCGGCCCCGACGACGGCGGACGGGCGGGCGGCGGAGGGAACGGCGGCCGCGCCCGCGGCGAGTGGCCCCGCCGCGAGCGTCGGCGCGCGGAGGACGACGGCGACGGCCCCCGGCCGTGGCCGGAGGCCCCCGAATCCCCGGGCGACGCGCCGGACCTCCAGCACGGCGGCTGGCCGGAGCCCGGCGGCGAGGACGACGGCTTCGACGCCCGGCCCGGCGGCGGGACCGACGTGGAGCTCGGCGACGGCCTCGCGCCCGAGGACGTGGCGGCGACCGACGACGTCGAGGTGACCGACGACGCGGAGATAATCGAGCCCTCCCCCGACGCGGGGGGCGGGTCGGGCTCGCCGAGTTCCACGGCCGCGGGGGACATCCCGCCGGACCGCGAGACCGAGTTCGTCTGCCCGGAGTGCGGCTTCGCCGAGCACAGCACCGTCGCCTCGGTCCGCGCCGGCGACGTCTGTCCGGACTGCCGGTCGGGCTACCTCGAGGAGCGGCCCGCGGTGGAGTGAGCGGGTCGCGTCGGGACGACGGCCACTCCACCGCGGCGGTACGCCGGCGACGCGCGGACCGTCTTCGCAGCACTGACGACGAGTGACCACACTCCTCGTGCAGCCGCGACGGCGGCCCCGGTCGCCGGGACGGACGCGAAAAGGGTAAACCGGAGCCTGTCATACCGGGCTGCCATGAGGGAGTACAAGATGCGCCGGGGGGAGTACCTCGAGGAGCGCATCCCGGACATGGAGGCGACGGTCGAGGACTACTTCGGGCCGGTGACGGGTACCGAGGACTACAAGGGCAGCGACCTGCTCGTCGTCGGCGACCCCGACAACCCCGTCTTCGAGCGCATCGTCGTCGGGGCCGTCGCCTACGACGGCAAGAAGGACAAGCTAGCCGTCGACTTCGAGGAGCGGGACGCCGAGGACGTCATCGCCGAGGGGGAGGCCGACGCGGCCGCGGAGGCGGTGTCGCTGAAGAACGAGTTCCTCCTCGAGGCCACCGGCCGCGACGCGAAGGCCCGCCGCGACTCGATGAAGCGCTCCGTCGAGGACGAGGGCGAGGTTCCCGACGAGGTGTAGACGGACGACGGTTCCTACTACCGAACTTCTGCTGGTGGTTCACGTCCCCGCTCACTCCGACAGCGCGCTCTCGACGGACGCGGCGACCGACCGCGCTTTCTCCGCGAGGTCCGGGGGGACCAGCCCCCGCTCGACGGCGGCGTCCAGTTCGTCGTCGTCCAGCCGCTCGACGCGGCCGTCGGCGTGCCGGACCACGTCCACGTGGAGGTCCACGTACCGGACCGTCCGGGGGAACACCTCCACGGGCGTGCAGACGTTGACGTAGGTCCCCTTCCGGTCGCCGCCCTCGCTCCGGTAGACCGTCGGGTACCACCACCGGCCCTCGCGGAACCGCGTGACCGCCTCGTCGCCGGCCGCGCGCTCGACGCCGAGCCCGTCGTAGGTCCCGCCCGGGCTCATCGACCGGCGGACGGTGACGCCGCCGGTCGGGTCGCGCTCGGCCACCTCGCCCCGCCCGAGGTCGATGCGGTGGCCCGCGGGCTTGCCGTGGCCGACGGTCACCCGGTCGCCCTCCCGCGGGCCGAACTGGGCCGTCACGGCGTCGAACGGAAAGGCGTCCGGGTCGTCTGCCGGCGGCAGCGCGTCGGCCCCGGCGACGGCCTCCGCGAAGTCGACGGCCGCGCTCGCGGACTCGCTGCCGGCCTTGACGCGGTGGTGGCCCGCCATCGTCGTCTCCACGGCCGCCCGGTGGCCGTCCATGGCGAAGCGGCTCTCGCGGCCGAACCACACCCACTCGGTCGCCTCCGGCGTGACGACGCGAGCAGGTGCATCGCCGTTCGCACCGCCTTCGAGTGCCGCTTCGAGGTCGCCGGCCCGCGCCGCGGCGCGGTCGAGCGCGGCGTCCATCGCCTCGAGGTCGGCCTCGGCGGCCGCCCGGCCCCACCGGACGCCCCAGCCGTCCGGGACGTCGGCGTCCAACAGCTCCGTGGTCCGGGCGGCCTCTTCGCGGCCCATCCCCGGCGGCCCCCGGAGGACCGCCCGCTCGGCGTCGCGCTCGACGCTCGCGACGGCCCCGTGGGTCCGGAGGGTCGTCCCGACGACGGGGTCGCCGTCGGCCCACGGCGGCGACGGCTCGTGGACCTGCACGCGGAGCCGGTCGCCCTCGCGCACGTGCTCGTCGGCCTTCGAGTACGGGAGGAAGCCGACCACGCCGTCCGCGAGCGGGACCGTCGCGCCGGCGTCGCCGGCCTCGCGGACGACGCCGTCGACCACCGCGCCCCGCGGCGCGCCGGCCGACCAGCGGAGCGCGTCCCGGCCGACGCCGGTCGCGAGGTCCGCGACGCGCTCGACGGCGTCGGGGTCGCCCGAGACGGCGAGCCCCTGGCGGTCCTCCGTGGTCTCGACGGTGGCGTCGGCGGGCGCGACGGCGAACTCCGCGTCGAAGCGCTCCCGGATGGGCGGGGACGCCTGGACGACCGTCTCGCCGGCCTCCGTCAGGAGCCGGGTGAGCGCGGTCGCGTAGATGCCGCGAACGCGGACGGTCATGGTCCGCAGTCACGTCGCCGCCGGGCGGAATTGGCCCGTCGCGCGACGGCCGTCGGCGTCCGGTCGGGTCGGTGCATGGGTCCGCGTTGGCGGGCAGGGGATTTGAGCGTCCGGGTTCGGCCCCCGGCGGCCGGTCCTCCGTCGCTCACCGGTCGTCGTAGTCCACCCGCGGGTCGAGCAGGGTGTAGGCGACGTCCTGGACGAGGTTGCCGAAGACGCCGACGAACACCGGCAGCATCGTCGTCGCGAGGATGACGCCGATGTCGCGGGCCTCGATAGCGTCGTACGCTAGCTTCCCGAGCCCCGGGACCTGGAAGACCACCTCGACGACGTAGATGGTCACGAACAGCACGGTCAGCGTCTCCGTGAAGAACAGCGACACGAGCGGCAGCGCGGCGTTCCGGAGGACGTGGCGCGCCGTGGTCGCGGTGCCGCCGCCGCTCGCCCGCAGGCGCTTGACGAAGTCCGAGGCCACGTGGTCGAGCGACTCCGCGCGCGCGTACCGGACCTGCACGGCGAAGACGTTGGCCCCGACGACGAACGCCGGCAACGCCATCGACGTGAGGTTCCGGGCGGTGAACAGCCCGGACCGCGAGTCGTAGAGGACCCCGTACCACGCGAACTCCCTGAGCGCGAGCACCAGCAGCAGGTCGCCGAGCACGAACGCGGGGATGCCCAGCCCGGAGTAGGCGACGACAGTCACGACGTAGTCCGCGAGGGTGCTGCGGCTGGTCGCCGCGAGCAGCCCCAGGAGGACGCCGAGCAGCACGGCGATGACGATGCCCGGTATCACGTAGACGAGCGTGAACGGAGCCCTGTCCGCGATGACGTCTATCACCGGCTCGCGGTGGGTGAACGACTCCCCCCAGTTACCCGTCGCGTAGCCGACGACCCAGCGGGTGTACCGCTCCAGCAGCGGCTCGTCGTAGTTGCGCGCCTCGTCGTAGGCCGCGAGCGCCTGTTGGGCCGCCGCAGTCGCGTTCTCGCCCTGCATGGCGGCGGCCTGGGCCGCCCCGAACCCGACCAGCGCGCGGTTGGGGTCGGGCGTGTAGGCGTAGACGAGGAACGTCCCCGACAGCAGGAGCCACGCCGCGACGACGGTCCACGCGACCCGTCGTGCGAGGTACCACCACCGGCTCATGGTTTCCGGGACGGCCGCGGGCAGTTGCGGCACCGGCTGGAGGGCGGATGGACGGGGTGGACGGACATAGCTATCACCGGGTCGATTCTACCGGAGCCAAATAAATCTTCCCGCGAAGCCCGGTCTCGGGGCTTCAGACGACGACCCGTAGGTTTTTGACCCCCGGCGGATATCCATCGGCGGAAACGATGTCCCCGCATCTACACGACTTCCTTCGCGGTGCCCGTCGGCGCACTCGCGATGCCGATTCGAGCGTTCGTGGTGTCGATTCGAGCACTCGCGATGCCGATTCGAGCACTCGTGGTGCCGATCCGAGCGCTCGTGGTGCCGATCCGAGCGC
>CAZPIG010000042.1:13213-14378 GCA_964586205.1 uncultured Halobacteriales archaeon
CTCGCCGTTCCCGCCCGAGCACCCACCACCGCCGTCCCCGTCGGAGGTGACCCACGGTGGACGGACAGCCATCCGAGGGAGCCGCCTACCGGAGCGTCGACTGGAGCACCGTCTCGGGTCGCCGTCGCGCCACCCCCGACCGCTGGACCGTGGCGTTCGTGGCGTCGGTCCTCGGCGTGGTGGCGCTGTTCCTGTACGACAGCCGGGTGGTCCCGCCGCGGACGCCCATCGTCGGCCAGTGGGACCCGGGCCGCATCGACTGGCTGTTCTACGTCGCGCTGCTGGCGGTCGGCTTCTACCTCGTCGTGCCGCTGTACCGCAACCGCCCGCTCGCGGCCTACTACTGGCGGCGGCTCCGGACCAACAGGCTGGCGCTCGCCAGCTTCGCCTACCTCGTCGTCTTCGCGGTCGGGGGGCTGGTCGGCCCGCCGCTGCTCGGCGACCCGGAGCTATCGGCTGCCACCCTCCAGCCGCCCGCGTTCACGAGCGTTCCCGTCGAGTTCGTCAACGACTGCCACGGCCCGGTGGCGAACGGCCGGTGTCATGGGACGCTGGCCCACCCGTTCGGGACCGACGGCAACGGCAAGGACGTTCTCGCCTACGTCGTCGGCGGGATGCGGGTCGCCCTGGTGGTGTCGCTGGTGACCGCCGTGGTGATGGTCCCCCTCGCCGTCGGCGTCGGCACGGTCACGGCCCACTTCGGCGGCTTCGTCGACGAGGGGCTGATGCGCTACGTCGACCTCCAGCAGGTCGTGCCGCCGTTCTTCGTCTACATCGTCGCCCACTACGTCGCGGGCGGGCAGGGGAGCCTGCTGCTTCTGGTCGCCATCTTCGGGCTGCTGGACTGGGGCGGCATCGCCCGACTCGTCCGGAGCGAGGCGCTCCAGAAGAACGAGTCGGGGTTCGTGAAGGCCGCCCGGAGCGCGGGCGCGGGTCGGCTACACGTCGTCCGCCGACACCTCGTGCCGAACGTCTCCAGCACGGTCGTCACCGCGGTGACGCTGCAGATACCTACCATCATCGTCGTGGAGGCGACGGTGTCGTTCCTGAACCTCGCCGCGCCGGGCATCTTCTCGTGGGGGAATATCATCTCCATCGGGATGGAGCGGTTCCCGACGTACTGGTGGATCGCCACGATGCCGACGCTGTTCATGTTCGCGACGGT
>CAZPIG010000043.1:0-7632 GCA_964586205.1 uncultured Halobacteriales archaeon
GAGAAGCTTGCGGTGGAGGGCCGGGTGGAGTGGGACGGCGACGAGGTGCGGCCTGGGTAAATCTGTTGTTCACCCTGCCTCACCACTGTTCGGACAATTCCGTCAGCCGGTGTGCTACAGCCGACCGTTCATCCACACCGGGTGGGACTGAAAGGGGCCGCGCGCTCGACCCGCCCCCGGCGAAGTAAGCACCGCAGCCGAACGAACGGAGTGAGTGAGGCGAGCAGCGCAGCGAGCGCGAGGTCCGAGCGAAGCGAGGACCTCGACTGCGCGAGCGGGGAGCGGAGCGACCCGCGAGCGCCGCGGGTGGTCGAGCGCGCGGGGGCTTTCTGGCCCCACTGCGCTGCCGAGACACACTGAACCGCACCCCTGCTGCAGGCTCGACCGATTCAACAGGTACGTCGATCACTAAGGCCGCGAGTGCCGCGGGAGTCGAGCGGACCGGGGCTTCCGCCTGCCAAGCGACAGTGCGGTCACTTCTCAGAATCCGTTGACGCCCCAAATCCATCCACACACCTTTTCCCGACCCGACCCCCACTCCCGCGACGTGGAGTCCCTCGAATCCGAGCTCGAGCGCGCCCGCGAGGTGGACGTCACCGCAGTCGCCGACGCCATCGAGGCCGTGGGCTTCGAGTGCACCCGCTGCGGGGCCTGCTGCAAGGGGGCCGACGCCGACCCCGGAAACGGCGACACCGACGAGGAACACACCGCGACCGTCTTCCCCGACGAAGTGCGCGACCTCCAGGCGGCGACGGACTACGACTGGCGCGACGTGGCGCGGCCGACGCCGTTCGGGCTGGAAGGAGAGAGCGGTGAAGGGGCCGATAGAGGAGAAACCTTCGAGTGGGCCCTCCAGACCAACGCCTGCGGCGATTGCGCCTTCTACGAGGAGTTCGATGGCGACGAGCGAGGCGACGGCGATTCCGACGACGCAGAATCGACTGATGACGAATCTCCGCCCGACGGCCGCTGCACCGTCTACGGCGACCGGCCGCTCGTCTGTCGCACGTACCCCTTCAGTCTCGCGCTCGGCGGCACCGACCAGCCCATGGGCGGCGTCGTGGAGCGCGAGGGACTCGTCCAGGCCCACGAGTGCGAGGGGCTCGGCCGGGACATCGACCGCGCGGACGCCGAGGACCTCGCCCGCACGCTGAAGGAGCGCGCGGTCCGCGAGCTCGAGGAGGCCATCGCCGTCCGCGACAACTACGAGCCCGCCGACCCCGGGCCGGGCGAGGTGGTCGTCCACGACTCCGAGGGCGCGAAGCGGCCGGACGGGACGCCCATCGAGAGCCCGCGCTGACTCCAGGCACCGACGACGCGGACCGAAAGCCGGGGACGACCCCCAGTCCGACACTTCTATTACGTTTCGTCCCGTCAGATAGCCCGGAGGTTTCACCATTGGAGATATCTGATAAGCTGCTGTGTCTGTTCAACGCCGACGTGACAGTTCGGGACGACTCCTACGTCGTCGAGGTGCCGCGCCGGGAGGTCGAGACCGGGACCGTAGAGCCGGGGGAGACCTACCGGGTGGCGCTCATCTCCCGCGAGACCGAGGAGCCCGAACCGTCCGACAGCGGCACGCAGAAGCAGGGCAAGCCGCCCCAGCCACAGCCGCCGGTCGAGGAAGGCGAGATACGCTACGTCGAGATCGAGGACCTCGGCAAGCAGGGCGACGGCATCGCCCGCGTCGAGCGGGGCTACGTCATCATCGTCCCCGGCGCGGAGGTCGGCGAGCGCGTGAAGGTCGAGATAACGGAAGTGAAGTCGAACTTCGCCGTCGGCGAGATAATCGAGGAGACGTTCCAGTAGGCCGCCCACGAGGTCGGCCCCCACCGTTCTCCGTGACGCCACCGACCAGCGACGGCCACGACCGTACGAGTGGACCGACCATCCGCTACCGGCACCCCAGCGGGGTCAGTCCGCGCCGGACGGCGGCGACGCCGTCGCGAACGCCGAGACGTCCGCGTCGACCTCCTCGGGCGACTCGTAGGGCCGGCCGACCACGATGTCGCCCGCCGTAGAGCGGCCGACGCCCGGAATCGCGGTTAGCTCGTCCATCGTCGCCGCGTTGAGGTCGAGCGGGTACGGCACGCCCGTCACCGACCGGTAGCCGTGGTCCACGACGGCCACGTCGAGCGTCCGCCCGAGCTCGCGCTCGCCGGGCACGCCCACGAGCAGCGGGTAGGTCCCGAGCTGGCGGCCGAACGTCCGGCCGTCCTCGTGGTACTCGAGGTGGACGTCCGGCAGCACCGTCCCCGGCGGCGCGAGCCGCTGGAGCATGGGGTTGTCGATGGTCTCGCGTATCTCGCGCTTGTACTGCTTGAACTGCTTCTTGTGCTCCTTTGCGATGTCCGCGCCCGTCTCGGACATGCCGGTGCCGGGGAACGCCATCACCTGCCGGATGTTCACCCGCCGCAGGAGCAGCCCCTCGTCGTAGACCCGCTGCAGGAAGCGCCTGTTGTGCTCGTAGGTCGCCTCGCGCTCGCCTTCGAGGCCGTGGACGAGGTTGATGCCCGGCAGGAGCTTCGGGAGCCGGGTGGGGGAGGCGTCTTCACCGGAGTCGGGAGCTAGATCTCGTTCGCTCCCCGGCCTCCAGCCGCCGACCTCGTTCACGACGCGCACCGCCTCCAGACACTCCTCGGCGGTGACGAGCAGGTCGTTCCGTTCCTGGACCACCGGGTCCGCGGACTCCAGCCCGAAGGCGGCCACGTCGCCCGGCGTGTTGTACTCGGCGATGGTACCGATGGCCGCCCGCGACCGCTCGGGGTACTCCACGATGGTCACGGGGTTCATGTTGTCGAGATGTAACGTCCCGAGGTCCGGCGCGACCTCGTGGATGCCGCCGTAAAGTCGCTCCAGCGCGGGGGGATTCGGAGCCTCGCCGTCGCCGCCGAACGCGAGGATGTCGGCCTGCCGACCCAGCCGGAAGTGCCGCGCGCCGCGGTCGTACAGCGCCGCCACCTCCGCGACCACGGAGTTGGCGCTCCGGAAGGCGGGGTCGCCGTACAGCGGCTCGGTGCAGAACGAGCACCGGTAGGCACAGCCCCGCGCGGTCTCCAGCTCGCAGATGAGGTAGTCGGGGTGGTTCGGGTGCTGGCCGACGACGAACGCGCCGTCTGCGGCCCAGCGGTCGACCTCCTCGGTGTCGCGCATCCGGTCGGAAAAGCCCTCCAGCCCGCTGCGGACGAGGTCGTGGGCCGCGGCCTCGACGTCGCCCTTCGCCACGAAGTCGTAGTCGAAGTCGTCGCGCTCGGCGTCGATGGCCCCCTCGTTGCGCTCGCCCGCGCCGAACCGCACTGGCCCGCCGACCAGCGTGGTCCCGTTCGCGGTCCACGCCAGCTCCCGGACCTCGTCCGGCTCCGCGGGCGTGCCGCCGACGTACTTGCCCGGCACGGTCATCCCCCCGACGTAGACCAGCAGGTCGGCGTCGGCCACGTCGCTCCACGTGCGGCGGTCGTCGCGTAGCTCGTCGATGGTGTGGTAGGTGATCCGCTCCTCGGGGACGCCCGCGTCGACGAGCGCGCCCGCGGTGTAGCGAGGGTAGGTGGAGACGTACGGCGGCACCCCGAAGTGCGCCGGCTCGTCGACGTAGCCGTCGACGATGGTCACCTCGAGGGTCGCGGGGTCGGTCATCGACGGTGGATAGCGGATGGAGGGCTAAAACGGTGCGGGTAGCGGCTTCGGCGGGTCCGCCGCGCGGTCGGTGACGCTGTCAGCGTTAGTTACTGTTATTCTAGAATCGAATTTAAGTCTCTGCGGTCCGTAGCCTCGCCCATGTCCCGAGACACCGACCACGGTACGGAGACCAGTCGACGGTCACTGCTGCGCACGGTGGGCGCTGGAGCCGCCGTGACGCTCGCCACGACCGCGACGGGCGCGGCCGCGGACACCTCGTCGAGCGCCGACCCGATAGAGGGCCTCGACGGCGTCTCGCCCGACGACTGCTGGGAGGATTGTACGTGTACTGACGACATCTGCGACGTCGGGCAGGTCCTCCACTACGAGGAGTGCCAGACCTGCTGCTGGGACGGCGGGGAGGTCGTCTGCGGCGACACCAGCCGACTGTGTGGGTGCTAGAGAGCCCGGCGTGGGCGAGGAGTCCCGGCGGTCCCTAGGGTCCGCGAGACCATCTGTGGGTCCGCGAGACCATCTGTGGGTCCGCGAGACCAAGATTGATTACCGGACCGGCGCAACTACCAGCCACGATGCCAGCTACCCTGGAGGTCGAGTGCACGGACGACGACTGCGAGCTGGACATGTTCGAGATGCACTACACCTACGACATGCCGGACGACGTCGGTCTCGGCGACTTCGCCTGCCCGTACTGCGGCGACACCGACTCCCTCGAGGAGATAGCGGTATGAGCCGGGGCGGGATGCTCGGTGACGTGGGGCGGTCCATCGTCAGGACCGTCCTGCGCGGGGTCGGCCGCACCGCCAGCCAGGTCCAGGAGGCGAAGCCGCTCCCGGTCGACGTCATGGAGGGCGAGGAGGAGTACCTCGTCGTCTTCGACGCGCCCGGCGCGGAGGGCGCGGACGTCCAGGTCCGGTACGTCAACGGCGAGGTCCGCGTGCGCGTCGACCGATTCCGGCCGCTCCGCGAGGACTTCGAGATGGTCGTGCCCGGCCGCGGGCTGACCCTCGAAGGCCGGGCCGAGCTACCGCCGGAGGCCGTCGTGGACGCCGACGCCGCCTCGGCGACGCTGACGCCGACGGGGTCGCTACGGGTGCGGCTCCCGAAGGGCGAGACCGACGAGGAGTAGCCGGTCGCGGACGCCGTCTTCTGCGGTCGACGGTCGGGACCGCGACGAGGAATGCCAGGACCGGGGGTGCGTCCGGAGGGCCGTCACTCCACGTCCACGGCCATCCCCTCGACCACCTCGAACTCCTCGTCGCCGTCGAAGCGACCGGGATCGAACTCGGGGATGCGGTCACCGCCCGACGCCCGGTCGACGCTGTCCGGCCTCACACCGTCCAGCACCGCGTCCGCGGCCGCCTCGCCCAGCGCCGGCGCGCGCATGAAGCCGTGGCCCTGCCAGCCGGCGGCGACGAACAGCCCCTCGGCCACCGGGCCGAGCAGGGGGTCGCGGTCGGGCGTCGCGACGCAGAGCCCGGCCCACGCCTCCGTGACGGGGAGGTCGGCGTCGAGGGATGGAATGCGGTGGGCGAGCCCGCTCGTCATCTCCTCGACGAACCAGTCGTCGCCCGCGGGGTCCCAGTCGTCCGGGTCGGCCTCGACGGGCTCCGTCCCGTCGCCGGCCAGGATGCCGCCGTCGCGGGGCCGGAGGTAGAAGCCGCCCGTCGCGTCGTACAGCATCGGCACCGAGGGGGCGACGGCAGCGGTGGTCAGCGCCTGCACCCGATAGGGCTTCAGCGGGACGGCGATTCCGGCGTCGGCGAGGACCTGCTTCGTCCGCGCGCCCGCGGCGACGAGCACCGCGTCGAAGTCCTCTTCCATCGCGTCGAAGTCCTCTTGCTCGCCGTCCGCGAGCACGCGCGGCGGGTCGGTGCGGACGGCCGCCTCGACCCCGGTCCGGACGGTCGCGCCCTCCGCCTCGGCCATCGACGCCAGCAGCTCCGCGTAGGTGTGGGGCTCGGTCCGGCCGCCCCCGCGGGCCACGGCGGCGACGGCCACGTCGTCGGTTCGGAGCGCGGGGAACTCCGCCCGGAGGGCCTCCGGCGCGACCAGTTCTGCGTCCCGGCCGTGCTCGCACATCCGGGAGACCTGCTCGCGGATAGCCGCCGCCCGGCGGTCGTCGCCCTCGCGGGCGAGCCAGACGTACGGCGTCTCGGTGAACGAGAAGTCCCCGCGGCCGTCGAGCGCGCGGAAGCGCTCCATCGCGCGGTCGGCGACCCGCGCGTCGACGGGGTGGGCGAAGGCGTCGTAGAGGACGCCGGCGGCCCGGCCGCTGGCGGCCCCGGCGACGCGGTCGCGCTCGAAGACCGTCACGTCCGCGCCCGCGGCCGCGAGGTCGTGGGCGGCGGTGGTGCCGACGGCCCCCGCGCCGACGACGGCGACGGCGGGCAGGTCGTCGTTTCGGGGCGTGTCGTCGTTTCGGGCCGCGTCGCGGTCCCGGGGCGTGTCGCGGCTTCGGGGCGCGTCGCCGTTCGAGGGCGTTTTCGACTCCCGGCCCGCCTCGCTCATCGGTGCTCCGCGGGCCGGAGGTCCGCGAAGTTCCGGTCGGCCAGCCACTCGACCAGCGCCCCTAGTTCGTCTGTCGCGGCCTCGACCAGCCGCTCGCCCGCCTCCACCGAGCCCTCCGTGGGCGTGCCGACCGCGCCGCTGTCGGAGAAGTCGGCGGTGTCGAAGCCCACCTCCGCGCCGTGGACCGACCGGCCCCAGCCGTCGCTGGCACCGGTCTCCGCCTCCTCTAGGGCGTCCTCGCGGACCAACTCGGGCGCGATGGCGAGCATCACGCTGGTCTCCATGGCGTCTGCGTGGCCGAGCGCGCCGTCGAAGAGGTCGTCCGATAGCTCGTCGACGCTGTCCCACCAGTTCCACGGGGCGACGAACGCCACGTCGTCCTGGCGGAGCCGACGGGCGGCCCGCTGGAGCGCCCCGGTGTTGCCGCCGTGGCCGTTTACGACCACGGCCTTCCGGAGGCCGTGGCTGGCGACGCCGGCGACGGTGTCCGCGACGTAGTCCTCGAAGGTGTCCGGGTCGGTCCAGAGCGTGCCGTGGAACTGCCGGTGGTGCTCGCTGACGCCGACGGGAAGCGTCGGCAGCACGATGGCCTCCTCGCGGTCCGCGACCCCGCGGGCCATCGCTTCGGCGGCGAGGAAGTCCATCCCCAGCGGGAGGTGCGGGCCGTGCTGCTCGGTGCTGCCGGTCGGGAGGACGGCGACCTCGGCACTCTCCAGTGCCTCGGCGGCGGTCGTCGTGGTGTGCTCGTGGAGCAGGGGCATGGGGGTGTGGTCGGCCGTGGTCCACTTAGCAGTGTGGCCCGCGGACAAAGAATGGGCGAGTCACCGAGCGGCGGGGTCGTCAGTTGCAGGCGGCCTCGCAACTGGTGTAGCAGGTCCCCGAGCAGCAATCCTTCGCGGTACCGAGGTTACAGAAGCCGTCGCAGCACTCTATCTCGTAGTACCGACACCCGGTGTCGCAGGTG
The DNA here is from genome assembly GCA_964586205.1 of uncultured Halobacteriales archaeon. Lineage (GTDB taxonomy): Archaea > Halobacteriota > Halobacteria > Halobacteriales > CAZPIG01 > CAZPIG01. The sequence goes on from CAZPIG010000043.1 coordinate 7,109, forward strand.
TGGTCGACGATGCAGGCGGTGCCCAGGACGCAGTCGGGCGAGACCTCGCCGTCGTCGGTCTCGGCCGCCGCGCCCACGCCGGAGAGTCCGAGCATCGCGAACCCGCCGGCGACCGAGCTGAGCAGGAAGCCCCGCCGGTCGGTTCCCGGGTCCGGGCACCCGCCGAGTGATTCCAGTGTCGTGCGCCGGTGCGGTTCGTCGGAGGTGTTCGTGGAGGACATGGGTCGTACAGGTACCTCGCGGTACCGGTTCCACGTACGATTTTATTGCACTTATTTTCTTTCTAGAAAATGCTAGACTGAAATCTGTCGAGGTCCTTCGAGCCGACGCGTTCGCACGCTCCCGACGACGGGCGGGGCGGGGCGGGGCGGGGCGGGGCGGGGCGGGGCGGGGCGGGGACTGGCAGGGGCGGGGACTGGCAGGGGCGGGGACTGGCAGGGGCGATCGCCGGGGGGGAGGGCGACCGCCGGCCGGGTCAGATACAGACGAAGCTGCAGTCGGAGTAGCAGGTCCCCGAACAGCAG
>CAZPIG010000043.1:7732-14216 GCA_964586205.1 uncultured Halobacteriales archaeon
GCCGGGTCAGATACAGACGAAGCTGCAGTCGGAGTAGCAGGTCCCCGAACAGCAGCCGGAGGAGAGGCCGAGGAAGCAGTCGTTCTCGCAGCACTCCACCTCGCGGCCCTGGCAGTTCGAGTCACAGACGTCCGAGGACAGACACGCGGTCCCGCGGAGGCAGGCCGAGGTGTCCACCTCGTTCCCTTCGACGGAGGGGTCGAGGATGGTCCGCTCGCCGTCCGCGTCCACGATGGCGTACGCCCGGTCGGCCTCCGGCTCGACGGCGACGACGAGCGCGCCGTCCTCGAACTCGCGGGTCGCCTCGATGCGGGCGGTGGGGGTGCCCATCGCGTTGATGCCGTCGACCACCAGGTCGTCGGCGAGGGCGTCGGCGTCCGCGACGTGGCCGCGCTCCGCGAGCAGGTCGAGGACCTCGCTCCCGCGCTCCCGGAAGACCCGGCGCGCCGCCACGTCGTCGTACCGCGTTCGGACCCGCCGGAGGGCGTGCTGGCCCGCGGGGTCGAGCGCGGCCGCGGTGCCGGAGAGGCCGAGGGAGGCGGCGACCCCCGCTACCGCCCCGCGGAGCACGCTCCGCCGGGCGGCCGTTCTCGCGCCCTCGTCCGCGCGAACCGCGTCGAGGGCGTCCGTTCGACTGGTCGTGTCGGCGTCGCTCGCGTCGTCAGTCATGGTTTCGTAGCGCCGCTGGGGCGCAGTGGGACGGTTGGGGACGGGTATGTATCAGTTTTGCTTCTAGGAAATTAACTCGGCAGTCGGATGGTTACTCGGCGAGGCGGTAGCATAGAACTCCATCCAGGTACCCGGCCGCCGGCGACCGCTACCCGAACTCCCCGAGGCGCTACCCGAACTCCCCGAGGCTCACCTGCCGTCCGGCCACCAGCTCCGACTTCCGCCGGAGGTCGGCCACCGACACCGGTAGCTGCTCCGCCACCGTCCGCATCGCCGCTCTGGACGACTACCCTGCTTCCGGTCGACGACTGTGGGGGGTCAACTCCGGTCTGGCCGTCCGCTGAAACCGACGAGAGGTGCTACCAGCCCGGTCTATCGAACGACCGTCCGGAGAACCTCCGCTCCGTGGCTGCCTCGGTTAATATCCTTAGCACCATCAACAATTAGATACAATACACATAGTGGAAAATCTCATTAACTGAGGCACATATAAATCACGCGATGGTCGACGACGACTCGACTGAATCCGACACGAGTTGGCACACAGAGAGCAGTCGGCGGAAGTTCATAAGTACCGCCGCTTCCGCGGGGGGGTTCGCGGTTCTGGGGTCGGGGGTGGTCAGGGGCCAGCCCCCAATGAAGCGAGTGCCCAAGTACATCAGGGGCGGCGAGGTCATCCAGTGGATGAAAGTGCCCCGTGCGTGGTTGGAGCAGGACGACCACGCAGGGAAGGTCAAAGACCAACTCGTAGCGAACTTGGCTGGAAGCGAAGCCGTGGTCGCGCACAGTCTCGTCCGGAGCGACAGGACCTACGGCGGTAAGAACGGGTTCGACATCAAAATCTACCTCGACCGGACACTTCCGACCCCGGACGTCCCCGAAGAAGTGTCCGGCGTGCGAGTGCGGACCCAGGAGGTTCCACCCGACCACTTCGTTCACGCCGGTTGTTACAACGACGGGAACTTCTCGAACTACAAGGGCGGAATGTATATCAGTGATAACTCCACCTTCCCCGACACCTATGGCACGGCAGGCTACCCGGTTAGCAAGGACGGGAACGACTACATGCTCACAGCCCAACACGTCTTCGACGATTGTAACTGGGCGGAGTGGGACAACACGTGCCAGAAATCCGACTTTCTAGGGTACATCAAGAAAGGGAGTGTCACGGGCGATTACGTGGCCACGAACGCCGCCGCCAGCGGAACGAGCATCGTGAACAAGATACGCGAACCCGACGGTACCGTCCGGACAGTGTCAGGTGCCGCTTCCGAGAAGCAGATATCCAACCGCTGTTCCGATCCGTTCGATGGGTACACACAGGTCGGAGTTACTACAGGAGCAACCACCGGGGGCATCAAAGACAAGGACCTCGGAACAAGTGGGTGCAACGATCTCCGCGACGAGGCCTTCCTGGGAGGTGCGGACGGGGCACCCGGTGACTCGGGCGGCCCCATGTACTCAGTCGAGAACGGAGACGCGTTCATCCTCGGGCACCTCAGCGGAATTTCCAAGAAGAAGAAGAACATGACCACGTGTGGTGGCGACAGCGTCGTCCGACGCGACAACACGCTCGGGTTCCCGGCCTACGAGGTGGAGGGAGACGGGTTCACCATCGGCGTGTAGCCGGTCGACGCCTCGCTGGTGTCCTCACAGACCGCCAGGCCGGGGCGACTGCGACCCGGCCGCTCGTTCACGGGACGTTCACGATCTCCATCCCGAGGGTCCAGTGAATGGGGTCCCCGCCCCCCGTTCCCACCTCGTCATCGAACTCGTACGTCCCCGGACGGACGTAGTTGGCGTTCCTTGGGTCCGCCCAGACGGTCCACCGGCCGCTGGCAGAGTTTCCCGATTCGAACACGTCCGCCCTGACGACGGGTTGGGAGGGGATGTGCCCGTCGATGGTTTCCGGCACCCACCCACCCCGCTCCTGTCTACCCACCTGCTCGATCGGGGGCATCAGGACGATACCCGACCGGCCCTCGCTGAAGTTCGGGTAGGAGAACGGGATGCGGTTGCCGAACGTGAGCCGCTGGGGCTCCTCGCCGGACCACGTTGCGGTGAGGTCAACGCTCGCCGTTCGCTCGGAGTCGATGGTCGCCTCGACCACGTGGGCAGCAACGTCGAACGAACCGTGGTCGATGTCCGTCGAGACCGACGCCACCTTCCGAGGAGTGTCCGGTGGACTTCTCGACCCCCTCATCCTTACGATACCCCCTACGAGACCTGCCCCACCCACTGCGACACCGGCGAGGAGCGTGCGTCGCCGCATACCTTCACGAAGAAGAGCCGCGACATTAAACCTTTTGCGGAGACTGAAATACCCGTCGTGGCTATCGAGGTCGACCGTCTCACGGCCTCGAGTCGTGCTCTACCTCGACTGCAACGTTACTTACCCGAACTCCCCGAGGCGCTACCCGAACTCCCCGAGGCTCACCTGCCGGCCAGCCACTAGTTCGGACTTCCGCCGGAGGTCCGCCACGGAGACAGGTAGCTGCTCCGCCACCGTCCGCACCGCAGCGTCGAAGCTCTCGGCCTCGCCGTGCTCGCCGTCGAAGGCGTTGCGGACGCTCTCGCGTATCTGCCAGACGCCGACTGGAGCCCAGTAGTCGTCGCTGACCTCGCGGAGCACGAGGCACTTCGCCTGCCGACCGATGGACTCGAGGTGCTCTAGGACCCCCAGCCGCGAGGCGTAGTACGCGCCCGCCGTCTCCTCGACGTAGCCGGTCCGGCCCTCGTAGCCCTCGTGGGCGCTACCCATCCAGATGCTCCCCTCGGGGTCGGGGTTCCAGACGCTGCCCGGCGACTTCATCTCGACGAGCTCGAACTCCCACCGCCCGGGCGCGAGTATCACCCAGTACCTGTTGCCGACGTACTCGTTCATCCAGACCTGGACCGTATCGACGCTCGGCTCGTTGCGGATGCGCCCGCGGAGGTACTTCCCGACGGTGTCGTCGACGGCCGTGATGGACCACCGCGTCGGCACGAGGCGGCGGTCCTCGCCGCGGCCGAGCGCGCCCGCCGAGAGGACGCTGTTGACCTCGTACACGTCGAAGCCGCGGCGGTAGAGGTAGGTCATCGCCCCCTCCGCGCGCCAGTCGTCGTCCTCGAGGGTCTTCTGTACGGGCCGCGGGACGTGGGGGTTCTCCGAGAGCGACGCCGTCTCGGCGGTCGCCCGCGGCCCCGTGGGGGTGCGCACGTCGTCGAGGTCCACGTCGAGGTCCGGGCGGTCGGACAGCCCGATCTCCACGTCCACCGGGCGGTCCGCGATGGCGACCTCGCGCTGGACGCCGACGAAGCCGTCCCAGACGTCCGCGACGTTCACCCGCGAGGAGCGATTGGAGTTCAGCAGGCCGGTCCGGTACTGGAGGACGTTCTCTATCTCCAGCCCGCGGCGGTACCAGTCGCCGCTGGTGGCGAACTCCCCGGCGCGGTCCTCCTCGCCGACGGGCGCGAGGATGCCCGTCGAGACGTCCGGGTAGTTGCTGCGGCCGACGAACACCTCGGGCGCGGTCGAGCCGACGAGCGTGTCGCCCTGCGCGACGGCCTCGAAGCGCTCGTCGAAGCCCTCGAGGTAGTCGAGTATCTCGTAGGACTTCTCCTCGGCGAGACGGCGCTTCTCGACCGTCTCGTCGGGTTCGAGGTCCTCGATGTACTCGTCGAGCCGCATCTGAGGGTGGGTTGGTGGTGGGGCGCAATCAAGCTTTGGCGCGGACGTTCGGGTAGTGTTCAGATAGGGCTGTCACAGCTGACCGCACTGTCGCTTGGCGCTCGGAAGCCCCGGGCCGCTCGGCTCCCCCGGAGCTCACGGCTCACTTCGTTCGCCGTTCGCGCGTTCGAGGCCCTCACTCCGTTCGGGCCTCGCGCTCGCTACGCTCCTCGCCTCGCTCACTGCGTTCGCTCGGCTGTGGTGCTTACGTCGCCGAGGTTCGCCGAGCACCGGGAGACCTGCGGTCTCCCGAGCTAACGGCGGCGATAGTGAACGTCATAACGTTTGAATACGCAAACCGGGCCTCCCGACGGGCTCGGCGCTCGGCGACCAACCGCCCTCGGGTGGGACTGAAAGGGGCCGCGCGCTCGACCCGCCCCCGGCGACGCTAGCACCGCAGCGACCGGAGGGAGCGAGGAGCGCAGCGAGCCGCGGGTGGTCGAGCGTGCGGGGGCTTTCTGGGCCACTGCGCTGCCGAGACACACTGAACCGCACCCCTGATGCCGACGCCACCGATTCAACAGGTACGTCGATCACTAAAGCCGCCGTGAACGGCCCGCCTCTTCCGAAGTCCCATCCCCGCAGTGGTTCCCGAAGGTGGCCACCGCCCGCCTCACCCACCCGGCGCGATGCGGTACACCCCGCCGCCGTCGTCGCCCGTCCCGAGCACGTACACCTCGCCGTCGGCGTCGCGACCGAAGCCGAGCAGACGGCCAAGCTTCCCGGCGTCGGCGTCGGCCACGGGGACCACCTGCGTCGGCCAGAGGCCGTCGTCGGTGTCGTCCTGCGTTCCCGTGGACGTCCCACCACCTCCGGGGCGGGTCGCCACGAACAGCCGGCCGTTCGCCCGGTAGTCGCCGAAGACGTACGTCTCCGACAGCCCGGGCACCGCCGAGCCGCGGTACACGTAGCCGCCGATGACCGAGATGCCGCTGACGCCGTCGCCGGTGTGGGCGTACTCGATGACGGGGTCCAGCAGCGGCTCGCCGCCGCGGACCGACGCCGGCGTCGCGTCGGGACAGTCGCTTCCCCCGAAGCAGTGGGTGGCCTCCCTGACGTTCCAGCCGTAGTTGCCGCCGCGCTCGACGAGGTTCACCTCCTCGTAGCGGTTCTGGCCGACGTCGGCGACGTAGAGGTCCCAGCCGTCCTCCCCGGCGTCGGGGTCGCGCACGTCGAACGACATCCGCCACGGATTGCGCAGCCCCCACGCGTAGTGCTCGTCGCGGCCCCCGCTGCCGACGAGCGGATTGCCGTCGGGGACGGCGTAGGGGCGGTTCTCGCCCTCGCCGTCTACGTCTATCCGGAGAATCGACCCGAGGAGGTTCTCGGTCACGTCCTGGCCGTTGCCGCCGCCGTTGCCGTCGTACCAGTCGTCGACGTGGCCCGGGCCGCGGTCGCCGCCGGCCCCGCCGTCGCCGACCGCGACGTAGAGGTAGCCGTCCGGGCCGAACGCGAGGTCGCCGGCGTTGTGGTTGCCCTGGGGCTCCGGGATTTCGAGGATGGTCCGCTCGGAGTCGCGGCGCAAGCGGCTGCCGTCGTCGGTGGCCGCGAACTCGGCCAGCACGAAGGTGTGGCTGTAGCCGTCGGGCGTCCCCGACCGCGGCGGCGCGCTGTACCGGACGAACGCCCGGCGGTTCGACGCGAACTCCGGGTGCAGCGCCACCCCGAGCAGCCCCTTCTCGCCGCCGAAGTCCACGGCGTCGCGCAGGTCGAGTGCTGGCTCGTCGGCGCGGCCGTCCGGCCCGACGGCGTAGATGGCACCTACCTGGTCGGCCACGTAGCGGCGGTCGGCGTCGGGCGCGACGGCGAGGTCCAGGGGAGCCTCGAATCCGGTGGCGACGGTCTCCAGCCCGACCGCGTCGGGTAGCTCGGCCGGCGTGGCCGCGTCGGTCGTCGGCGTCCCGGTCGGGGAGGGGACGTTCTCGCCCGGGTCGCCGAGGCCGAGGCGGTTCCCGCACCCGGCGAGGCCCGCGGTCGCGCCGGCGAGCACGGTCGCGAGTACCTGCCGGCGGCTGGGCGTGTTCCGACGGGTGAAAGCGGAGCGGCGAGGGGACGTAGGGTCCATGGTGGCTCCGAGGGACGCGTGATGGAAATAAGTGTGTTCGA
>CAZPIG010000044.1:0-14162 GCA_964586205.1 uncultured Halobacteriales archaeon
GCAACGTGGAAACCGTCCGGTGCGTAAAACGCTTTCTGCACGGTCACGTATTGCTGCACTTCTAATACGGTTGGAATATACACGTTTGTGCGTTCTCCGCGTCGGCGGGAATTATACACGGTCGTGTGTTGTCCACGCCGTCGGGGGTCCACCGTCGCGCGTGCGCTACCCCGTAAACAGAAATACCAGGGCGAACCAGTCCGACACGATTCGTACCATCGAATCCATCGATGAGAGTCACCATATCCGGCACCCCAGGCAGCGGGACGACGACGATTGCGGCGGCGGTGGCGGAGCGTCTCGGCCTCGTCCACCTGAACGCCGGCGAGCGGTTCAGACAGTTGGCCGAGCGGCGTGGCATCTCGGTCGACGACCTGAACCGACGGGCCGAAGAGCGCGAGCCACTCGACCGGGAGTTCCACCGCCGCATCGTCGCGGAAGCCGAGGCCCTCGACGACGTGCTGCTGGAGTCCCGGTACTCGTCGCGTAGCCTCGACGACGTGGACGTCCGCGTCTGGCTGGACGCTCCCCTGACGGTGCGCGCCCGACGGGTGGCCGACCGCGAAGGGGTGACCGTCGAGGAGGCCCGCGACCGCATCGCGGACCGCGAGCGGAGCGTCCGCGAGCGGGCCGAGCGCTACTACGGCTTCGACGTCGACGACCGCTCTATCTACGACGTGCGTCTGAACACGGGGCGTTTGGACGTCGCGGATTCGATAGCCCTCCTCGCGGACATCGTCGAAACCCATCGCCGGGAGCGAAGCGAGGAGAGTGTCGTGCCGGCGGATTGAACCGGGTGTGATGGCCCCGGACCTACCAGACCCTCGCCGTGGTCGAACGGACTCCACTCGACGCCGGTGCACAACCTTATACCGGACTGCGTCCCAAGCGAGAACCGACCCGACCGGCGAGGACAGACGATGGCAGATAGGAAGCTCATCCCGCTCTCGCTGCTGGCCGCGGCGGACGACGGCGTCGTGGAGGGCAGCACGCGGCTCCAGAAGCTGGTGTTCCTCGTCCAGGAGGACGTCGGCCGGCCGCTCCCCGAGGGCCTCAGATACGACTACTTCAGCTACGACTACGGACCGTTCTCGGAGGAGTTGGCGACGGACCTCGAATCCATGGTGGAGCGGGGCTGGATCGACGTCGAGGAGCGTCCGGCGACGAACGGAACGCAGTACGTCTACCGGCTCACCGAGGACGGTCGCCGGGTGGTCGAGGAGATGGCCGGCGAGAGCAGCGGTTCCGCGTCGACCGACGGGGCCAGCGGTCCCGAAACGGGTGTCCTGCTCGACCGTGTACGCCACGTCGAGGACGTGTTCAACCACATGCCGGTTTCGAACCTCCTGGAGCACGTCCACATCAACTACGAGGAGTATACTGCGGAGAGCGTGCTGGAGATCTCCTAGTCGTCGCGCTACGATGGCGGTTCGTGGGTGTCGGCTTCGGACATCGGTAGCTGCGACCCGCCCGACGGTGGTGCACCTGGTGGAGCCTCGTCGACCCCGTATTGGTCGTCCGCCCAGTGAATCTCCGCGACGTCGTCGGCGGAGAGGTACGCCTCGTTGCCCAGTCGATACTCGTTGCGGACCTCGCCGTCGACCCGCTCGCGGACCTTCGGCGACGCGAGGACCAGGTCGGCGGCCACCGAACCGTACCGGGAGACGACGCCACGGACCTCCGTCCCGTCCGTTCGGACCACGGTCACTCCGTCCATCCGGCGGAGCTTCCGGCTGGTGTACTCCCACGGCTCGGCGCGGTCGTCGAGGGTCAGGGACGGCTCGACGCCGGACAGTCGACGCAAGTAGGCTCCCCAGCCGTAGCCCATCGACGCCGCCGCGGCGCTCTGGACCACGACGCCGGCGAGTAGTGTCGAGACGGGGCGTTCCGAGACGGCTCCGAGGGTGAGTGCGGGGCCACCGACCGCCCGCCACGCGACGACCACGGCGAGCAGGGACCCCACGCCCCCGGCGAGCGCGTACCCGAGTTGGTCGAAGCGGCTCAGGTCCGCGACGCGGCGGCGGGCTATCATCACCGCTTTGACGAAGACGATACCCGGTAGCAGCAGGTACAGCAGCGCCGCTACGCCCGCACTCGTCCGCGCGGCGACCTGTGCGACCACGAGTGTCATCTGTCGCGCGTTCCCTCGGTGGTGTCCGGGCGTTCGGTGTCCACGGTCGAGCCGTCGGCGCGTGGTGCCCGGTCGAGTAGCACCTGGCCCCATGCTCCGATATGAACCCTCGGACCGGCCCCGAACACCGAACTGGGACGAGCCTCGAACCACACCCGACCCGTCCGCCCGAACACCGAATCCCTATACCCTCGCCGCCCGCACCCACGCCCCATGAGCCTCGTCGCGTTCGACTTCGACGGCACGCTCACCGACGACGAGATGGTCGTGCTGCTCGCCGAGCGCGCGGGCGTCGCGGGCGAGGTGGCCGAGGTCACCGAGCGGGCGATGAACGGCGAGCTAGCCTACGCCGAGAGCCTCCGCCGCCGGGTCGACCTGCTCTCGGCGCTCCCGGAGTCGGAGGTGCACGCGGCCTACGAGGAGGTCGCGCTGCGGCCCGGCACGGCCGACCTGCTGCGGGCGCTGTCGGACGCTGGCGTCGCCACGGCCGTCCTGACCGGGGGGTTCGAGCGTTGCGTCAGCCGGGTCTTAGAGGCGGCGGACGCGCCGGTCGACCACCTCGTCGCGAACAGCCTGCCGTTCGCCGAGACGGACGCCGATTCCGGCGCTGCCGAGCCGTGCCTGACCGGCGCTGTTGCGGGGCCGCTCGTCGAGGGCACGAAGGACGACGCGCTCGCCGACCTCGCGGAGACGGTCGGCGTGGACGTGGCGGCGACCGTCGCCGTCGGCGACGGGGCCAACGACCTGCCCATGCTGGAGGCGGCGGGGCTGGCGGTCGGCTTCCGGCCCAAGCCCGCCGTGCGCCCGGCGTGCGACGTGGTCGTGGAGACGATGGCGGGTCTGGAGTCGGTGCTGGCGGACGAGGGGGTGCTGTGAGTCGGCTATCCGGATTCCGGTCGTAGCGGGGGACTTTGCCGTCACTGGTCGTCGAGGAGCGCCCGTATCCCGGCCGCGAACGCCCGGAAGTGGTCGAGGTCCTGGAGGTGCTCGTAGACGCGGTCGTCGTCGATGTTCGCGTACTCGTGGGCGAGTACGTTCCTGAACCCCGCCATCTCGACCATCCGGTCGGCCGTCGACGAGGTCAGGATACCCTCCTCGGCCAATATCTCGAAGAGGTCGCCGTAGTTCTGCGGCTCGCGGAACCCCTCCTCGGCGACGACGTGTGACGCCACGTCGATGGACGCCTGAACGGCCTTCTCGAAGCGGCGTTCGACGATATCGCGGCGGTCCCTGTCCCGTCGGTACTCGTCGAGGGTGCAGTCCTGCTTCGCTTCGAGTCCACGGAGATACTCCTCCAGCTTCCCCAGTCTCGTCAGGACCGTGTCAGCGTCGACCATACTCGCCCTCCTCGATGCGCTCGGAGAGCGCCGCCTGCCACCGCTCCTTGATGGGCTGGAAGTCCAGCTTCTTCTGGAGCAGCCGGGACTCCATCTCGGTCGCCTCCGACTCGTCGCCCAGCAGCAGCTCCCCCGACGACAGGGCCTCGTACCCGAGCGACGCCGACACCCGTTCGAGGTCCACGAGGTCCACCGCCTCGAAGCCCGTCTCGCGCGTGATGGCCGCCGTCATCTCGTCCAGCAGCCCGTGGCGTCGCTCGTCCGGCACGCTCCTCTCGAACGCGACGGCCACGTCGAGGTCGCTCAGCGGCGTGGCGTCTCCACTGCTCCACGAGCCGTACAGGACGACCAGCGAGAGCGGGTACCCGGACAGGCACTCGGCGAGGGCGTCGCGGTCTAGCTCCTCGGGGGCGTCGCCGAGACGCCGGACGAACCTCATCGCTCCTCCCTATCGCCCGTTGCTGTATAAAGGTACGGCGGGACCGCCCGTAGTGCCCGTTCGTCGGCACCCCACCGTCCGACGCCCGTCAGACCCGAAAGCGCAGCCTTCAACCCCCTGCGGTACGGACACAGGGGTATGCGCTGCCACTACTGCGACGACGAGGCGGCCGTCGTCGCGGACGCGGACGGCGTCCGGGTCGGGCTCTGTGGCGAGCACTTCCGCGAGCGCATCGCGGAGCTATCGGAGTCCGAGTCGCTGTCGGCCATAGAGGAGCGCCTCGACGTGGAGACCACGGAGTGAGTCGGGCCAGCCCACGGTCCGACCGCACCACGAGATCACGGCGTTACTGCAGCCCGATGGCCCGGACGAACGGCAGGTCCTGGAGGTCGGTGATGAGGTCGCCGGGGAGGTCCTCGTCGGTGACCACGTAGAGGCGGGGCTCGTCCGTGAACTCGGGGTCCTCGCTTATCGTCTGGCGGATGGAGATGCCGCGGTCGGCGATGCGGCCGGTGACCTCGGCGACGATGCCGGGCTGGTCGGCGTCGGCCACCTCGACGGTCAGCACGGTCAGGTCCAGTACGGACGCGAGGTCCATCAGGCTCGGAAAGGAGGAGATGTTCTGGAAGATGCGCCGTAGCTCGTCGTCGGCGAGGATGGCGTCCGTCGTCGAGTCCACTACCCGCCGGTCGACGTCTATCTCCCGGGCGATGCCCGTGTCGGGAATTTCGATGCCCCCGGACACGACGCGACCCTCGTCGTTGACGGAGAACCCCCGTTCGAGGAGCAGGCGGATGACGGCCTGCTGGCTGGGCGACCCCTCGAACTTCGCCATTATCTCGTCGAACATCACGCGGCGCTTGGACCGGGAGCGGCCTTAGCCGTGGGGGTACGCGGGCGGAACTTACGGGCTTCCGACCACAGTTCGAACGGAAACTGAACCATAATCTTACTCTCGCCGGTATGAGTGGCCGAAAAACATAAAATACTGAGAGAACACTCGGGTGACATGGCAATCAGCGAACGAATATCCGGCGTCGGAACGCGACTCAAGCGGCTCGTCGGGGCGGAGAAGGCGGCCGCCGGGGTGGAGCCGGACCTGTCGGGCGTCATCGACCGCACCGGGTTCGAGGGGTCCCTCGAGGGTGCGGAGGTCATCGGCCGGAGTCCGACGTCCTACCTCGCGGCGGGCCAGTCGGTGTCGACGATGTTCGGCCGCCAGACCGAGCGGAAGCTGGCGGACTACGGCGTCGAGGACGTCCAGCCCGAGGAGTGGTACCCGCTGGCGGCCGCGCTGGCGATGCTGTACGACATGCGCGACGAGTACGGCGCGGCCAGCATGCAGACGATGGGTCGGTCGATACCCCAGCACGTCGCGTTCCCGCCGGACATCTCCGGCGTCACGGAGGCGTTGCACTCCATCGACGCCGCGTACCACCAGAACCACCGCGGCGGGGCGATCGGCTCCTACGAGTTCCACGAGGAGGGCTCCGGCGAGGGGCGGATGGTCTGCGAGAACCCCTACCCCTGTGAGCTGGACCAGGGGCTCCTCAAGGGGGTCGCCCACGAGTTCACCGACAGCGTCGTCGAGGTCGAGGAGGTCGGCGACACGTGCCGGGCGGAGGGTGGCCCGCGCTGCGAGTACCGCGTCGAGTGGTTCGGCGGGTAGCCGTCGGTGGCCGGCCGCACCCCACGGCGAGGGCTTCGCGACTATAGCTCGCCCTTCGTGCTCGGCGCACCCGACCGCCGCTCGTCGAGGCGCGTCGCGTCGTCCAGCGCCCGCGCCGTCGCCTTGAACAGCGCCTCTATCTCGTGGTGGGCGTTCTCGCCCTCGACGCCCGCGTGCAGCGTCAGGCCGGCGTTGGTCGCGAGGCTGCGCAGGACGTGCGGCGCGAGGACCGCGGTGAACTCCCCGACCCGGCCCTGCGAGAAGTCGCCGTCGAAGCGGAACAGCGGCCGGCCGCTCACGTCGACGACCACGCTGGCGACGGCCTCGTCCATCGGGAGCCGCCGGTCCGCGAACCGCCGGATGCCGGCGCGGTCGCCGAGCGCCTCGTCGAGCGCCTGCCCGAGGGTGATGGCGACGTCCTCGACGGCGTGGTGCTCGTCCACTTCGAGGTCGCCGTCGCAGTCCACGGTCAGGTCGAACAGCCCGTGGGCCGCGAAGGCGGTCAGCATGTGGTCGAAGAAGCCGACGCCAGTGTCGACCTCCGCCTCTCCGTCGCCGTCGACGGCGATGGTCACCTCGACGGCCGTCTCGGCGGTCTCCCGCCGCACCGTCGCCGTCCGGTCGCTCATAGGGGGGCTGTGGTGGGCGGGGTACAAGGTGGTTCCGCTCGCCGTGGACGCTGGAGCCTCGCTCCCGCTGTGGGGTGCGCTCGCTTCCGCTGGGGAGGGGGGGATACGCTCGCTCCCGCGGTGCGTGGTCGTCGCGGCTACTGCTCGCTCCGGATGTCGTCCGCTATCTCGTCTAGCTCGTCGTCGGAGAGGTCCGCTTGCGCCGCCGCGACGGCGTGGAACGACCGGCCGTTGTCGCCCTCGAACCGCGGGACGACGTGGCCGTGGACGTGCGGCACGACCTGGCCCGCCACCTCGCCGTCGTTGAAGCCGACGTTGCTCGCGTCGGCCCCGACCGCGCGCTCGATGGCCGGCGTGACCTCGCGGATGACGGAGAAGAGGTGCCCGGCGAGGTCGGCGGGCACGTCCTGGATGCGCTCGTGGTGTGCTTTGGGGATGACGACGGTGTGGCCGCGCGCGAGTGGGTTCGCGTCGAGGAACGCGACCACCTCGTCGTCCTCGTAGACCGTCCGGCTCGGTACCTCGCCCGCCACTATCTGACAGAAGATGCAATCGTCGGCCATACCCGTGGGGTGTGTTCCGTGTGGGTATGAAAGTTTCCGCCGTCGTGGTTGGCGTTCGTGTTTGCTCCCGTGGCTGCTGGTGTGCAATCGACCGTGGGGCGGTAGTACCCGGGTGATTGACCGAAACGACGGGCGGTAGATGCACGCACTATCGGGGTTGCCGTCGACGTCCGGCAGCCGTCACGCAGTGAAACATTTAATGCCCACCGTGGACGTAGTGGAACACGGGCAGGAGGCACGGGAGACGATGATCCCTCGCTGAAGGGGTATGAGCCTCCCGCCGCTTCCTGGTTGGATTTACTGGTGGCCGTCGAGAGACAGACGGCATCCGCGGTTCAAGCGAACCTTGGAAACCGCAGGTCGGCGAGCGCCCTGATAGCGTTCTCGCAGTCCGCTGCGAGGAGATTCCGCCGCCACGAGTACGCGGCGATGTCCGCTAGCTGGATTCCCGGAATCGCCGTGCTATCGACCGTCGAGAAGGAGAACGGCCCGATAGAGTTCGATGCGTTCTCCATGGAGTTCCGCACCCGTCTCGCGGACCGCTTCCAGACGGTTGCGTCGAGGACGACGTGAATACGGTCGACGAGTTCGGATTCGACGCGCTCGGCGAAGAAAACCGGGTTCAGAACTGCCGTCAGTGCGAGACCCTGAATCGTCTGGGGTGCCTGAAGTTCGTTCCCAGTGACGTCCGTCACCACCGGTTTCGCGATGTCGGGATTCAGGTCGAACACCGAGAATCGGATCGGCCAGCCACTCGACCAGGGGACGGGAGAGAGGGTGATAGTGGTGTCATCGAAACAGACGTCTTGCAGATTCGCCACCAACGCACTGACCTCCGTCGGTTTCAGCGCCGCTCCTTTCAACTCGCCCATCTGACCGGCCTGCGGGCGCATCTCGTTGGCGTGGCCGATCAATCTGTCCTTCGTGGCGGAGAGAACAGCCTCCGGGTTCGTCCGCTCCGAAACACACCAACAGCCGGCCACAGTGTAGCACTCCCCCCGATGGTGGGTGCCACTCTCGTCGACGAAGACGTAGAGTCGCCTGCTCATGGAGGTGTTGTCGCTTCAGGGAAGTCGGAGAACAGTTTAGAAAGCTTCGAACCGAAACAGTCTAATAATATATTATTCAGAGACGGCGCTCCATCTCCACCACGCCGTGGTCGGTGACCGTCCCGGTCCGACAACTACTGCTCACTTGAGGGTGGAGGTGTCGTCAAGACCTCGGTCGTCGGATTGGCCGGTCGGAGAACTCAATCAGCAGCGACGGCAGGCGTTCTTCGCCCCGTCATCGCCAGCACGTCGTCGAAGAAGCCGAAGGTGTCGTGCGGACCCGGATGGGCCTCGGGGTGGTACTGCCGCGTCAGAACTCCCAATTCATCGCTCTCCAGGCCCTCCGGCGTGTCGTCGTTGACGTTGACCTGCGTCACGTCGAGCGCGCCGGGGTCGTCGACCGCGTAGCCGTGGTTCTGCGTGGTCATGACGACCTGCCCCGAATCGCGGTCGAGGACGGGCTGGTTCACGCCGCGGTGGCCGAACTTCATCTTCCGCGTCGTCCCGCCCAGCGCGCGGGCGACGACCTGCTGGCCGAGGCAGATGCCCGCGACCGGCACGTCGCCGACCAGCCGGTCCACCAGCGCCTCCGCAGCCCCGAAGTTCGCCGGGTCGCCGGGGCCGTTCGAGACGAACAGGAGGTCCGGGTCCCGCTCGCGGACCGCGGCGACGGAGACGTCGTACGGGAGGACGTGGACCGTCGCGCCGCGCTCGACCAGCGCGTCGACGATGGAGCGCTTGACGCCGCAGTCCACGAGGGCGACCGTCAGACCGTTCCCATCTCCGTGAACCTCGGGCGCGTCGACGCTGACCCGCTCGCCGATGGCGTCGCGGTCGCCGACCGGGCGACACCGCTCCAGCGCCGCGCGGGCGGCCTCGGGGGTGGCGTCGGGCCCGGCGGCCACCCCGCACTGCATCGCGCCGCCGTCGCGAATCTCGGTCACGAGCGCGCGGGTGTCGAGGCGGTCGACCGCGGGGATGCCCTCGCTCGCCAGCCAGTCGGCCACCTCGTCGGTCAGCTCGCGGGCGACGGCCGCCTCGGGGTGGACGCGGTCCGATTCGAGTCGCTCCTCTCGGACGCCGTAGTTGCCGACGAGCGGGTACGAGAACGTCAGCACCTGGGCCTCGTAGGAGGGGTCGGTGAGGCTCTCCTCGTAGCCCGTGTACGCCGTCGTGAATACCAGTTCCCCGCTGGCGCGACCCGGCGCGCGGGCGCGGGCGGGCACCACGCGACCGCCCTCGACCGCGAGGTAGGCGTCCGGCATTACGAAACGCGTACGAAATAGGGGTCCATAAACCTTGCTTTCGAAGCGACGTTACGAATTTCGTAACGATGAAGTGCGGCGGGGCAGTACGGACGCACCTCGATGGCCGCCCAACTGGACGACGTGGACCGGGAGATACTCTCCATCCTGCGGCGCGACGCGCGGACGCCCTACACCGAGATAGCCGAGCGGGTGGGCATCTCCGAGGGGACGGTGCGCAACCGGGTCGAGCGGATGACCGAGGCGGGCGTCATCGAGCGCTTCACGGTGGCGACCCGGACCGGGAACGTGAAGGCGATGATAGAGGTCGGCGTCGCGATGGACGTGGACACGACCGCCGTCTCCGAGCGGATGGCCGGGTGGGACGCCGTGGACTTCGTCTGGCAGGTCAGCGGCGAGGAGGACGTGGTGCTCGTGGTCGACGCCGCGGACACGACCGGCGTCAACGAGCTGATAACTCGCGCCCGCGACATGGAGGAGGTCGTGAGCACGAAGACGCGGCTGATTCTGGACGAGCGGATGGGATGAGGTGGCGGTCGGGGCCGGACTTGCTACGGCGGTCGAGGTCGGACGTGCAGCAGTGCTCGCGCCGGCCACGCTCAGGCCGCGAACGCGTGCAGCCGCTGGATACCCGCCTCTCCGTCGTCAGTCCCCACCAGCACCGTCCGCCCCCGGACGCACGGCGGCGTGCTCGCGGGTGCTCCGAGGTCGACTGTCTGGATGGACTCGCCAGTCGTCGCGTCGAACAGGTCCAGCGTGCCCGCGCGGGTGGGCGCGTAGACGACGCCCGGCGGGGGCGACTCTCCAGGACCACCGTTTCCGGCGGACCCGCCACTGCCACCGCCTCCAGCCGCATCCCCATCCGCCGCGGCCACCGCCACGCCGTCAATAACTCTCCCACCGACCGCTCCACGCCACCGCGTCGTCCCGTCCGCCGCCGAGAGCGCGTAGACGCGGTCGTCCAGCGCGCCCACGTAGACCGTCCCGCCGCCGACGACGGGGGCGCTCGCTCCCACGACCGGGAGGTCTCGCGTCCACACCACCGCCCCCGTCGCGGCGTCGAGCGCGTGGATGCGCCGGTCGTACGTCGTCACGAACACCCGCCCGTCGGCGACGGCGGGAGCGCTGACGCTGTCGCGGACGGCGTCGTACCGCCACTGCACGCCGCCGTCGGCCAGCGAGAGGGCGACCAGCTCGTGGCGGCGTGCCTCCTCTTCGCTACTGATCTGGATGCCCGACTGGCCCCACGTCCCCGCGTAGACGACGCCGTCGGCGACGGTGGGGCTCCAGACAAACGTTAGCGTGGTTTCTGTCATCCAGTTCCGGTCGCCGACGGCGAAGACGCGACCGGCAGAGGTGAAGGGGCGGCGTTCGCCCGCGACGACGGTCCCGTCTATCACGGACGGGGTCGAGAACACCTGAGCGAGAGACTCGGACTGCTCCCACGCCTCGGCCCCGTTCGCCGCGTGGAAGGCAGTGACTCCCTCGTCGGTTCCGACGTAAACTACACTGTCGGCTAGGGTCGGTTGGACGGAGACCCCCGTACCTTCGACACTCCAGCGTTTTGCGCCGTCGGCGACGGCCAGTGCATCGAGGCCGCCCGTCGTCGGGACGAACGCGAGCGACTCCCCCACTGCCGGGGCAGCGATGTCCTGCCGCTCCACCCGGTGCGTCCAGACCGGGGAGAGGTCCGTCGGCGGCTCCTCGCCGGCCGGCTCGACGCCGGTGTTCCGGGCGTCGCGCTGGTAGGTGGGCCACTCGCCGGCGACCTCCGGCGGGCGGAAGCCCGGAAACGCCGAGCAGCCAGCGGCGACCGCGACCGCGCCGACCGCCCCGGCGAGGAGGCCGCGACGGGTCGGGGAGGGCATCGTCATGAACACCGCAAGCCTACTCGTTCGGGTATTTTATAACTAGTCCAGGCACAAGATAAATGTCCTCGGCGGGCTGTCGCAGGAGAACGTGGTGTTCGTGGTCGACGCCGCGGACACGACCGGGGTCAACGAGCTCGGCATCCGCGCGAGCGTCGCGGCCCGAACGGGCCGAGCCCGCGAGTCCCTACAACAGCGGCGGGATGTAGAAGCTCCGCACGGCCCCCTCGTCGCGGTCGCCGTCGGGGGTCTCCGCGACCGCCCAGTAGTCCCAGGTGGTGTCGTCCTCGAGAGGACCCGTGAATATACCGAATTCGCCCGTCTGGTCGACAGTCAGCGAGTCCGTAGCGAAGGGTGCGAACGGGGATGGGTTCCTCGCGCGCTCGAACTCGAAGTACACCTCGGCCGAGCTGGCCCCGGCCCCGAAGCTCTGAAGCGTTCCGAAGAGGTGTGCCCGGTTCCCGAACACCTCGACGTCACCCGTCTCGACCACCGGGTCCTCGGCGGCGCTCGCGACGCCGCCAGTGGCGGCGACACCGACTGCGGACGCGAGTGCCGTGCCTGTCGTTTCGAGCACGGTCCGTCTCGACGTACTGCTGATTTCTTTCGACATACAAAATATAAAATTATATCTACGATATTGGGGTTTGAGAAAGCGGTTATAATTGCCTGGGATGTGGAAGATAGGTCGCAGCAGTCCCCGGTCCAACTCCGTCCGTGACAACGATGAAGGGGGTCCGTCGCCACGCTTCCGCCATGGTCTCCCCGACTTCTGACGACTCCGCACCGTCTGACGATGCAGCGGTAGTTCGAGCTATCGCGGAACGGATGGCCACCGAGCTAGACGCCGACTCCAGCGGCCACGGCGTCCACCACGCGTGGCGGGTGTTCGAGCTCGGGACGCGCCTCGCCGACGCCGAGGGCGCGGACCCGGCGGTGGTCGGCGGGGCGGCGCTGACCCACGACCTCCACCGCGTGCGGGGCGGCGAGGAGTACGTCCACCCCGAGGAGACGCTCGACGCGGTTCGCGAAATCCTCGAGGACGCGGGCTTCCCGGAGGAGAAGATTCCCGCCGTCCAGCACTGCGTCGCCGTCCACGAGGACTACGGCTTCGACTACGGCCCCGACTCCGACGCTGCGGAGACGGTCGAGGCGGCGGTGCTCCAGGACGCCGACAACCTCGACGCCATCGGCGCGGTGGGGGTCGCACGGGCCTTCACGTTCGCGGGGGCACGCGGGAACCCTGCGTGGATGCCGGAGCGGGATGGAGACGTGGATCGGGATACGAGGCTCGTCGACGGCCTCGTCGACGCCGAGGGCGGCACCCTCTCGCACTTCGAGGACAAGCTACTGCACCTGTGCGAGGACGTGAACACCGAGGCTGGCCGGGAGTTGGCGGAGGAGCGCCACGCCTTCCTCGCGGAGTTCGTCGAGCGCTTCCGCCGGGAGTGGTTCGCGGAGGCGTGAACGACTCACCCGGACGTGTGTGGCCCGTCCAGCTACGGACACCCTTAACCCCGCCCGCCCCGTAGCACCGTCCATGCCAGAGGAGGTCCTGCTGAAGTCCGAGACCGTCCAGAGCCGCGAGGACGTCGCCACGTACCTGCGCTCGGTCGCCGACAGGCTCGAGAGCGGCGAGTCCATGACCCTCGAAGCCGGTCAGGACTCCGTGACGCTCGACCCGCCCGCGCGCCCCACCTTCGAGGTGAAGGTCGAGCGCGAGGGGCCCCAGTCGGGCCCCGGCGAGATGAGCGTCGAGTTCGAGCTCGAGTGGAACGAACAGGTCGAGGGGGCCGACGAGGGCCCGTCCATCAGCTGAGCCGCCGCGCGGCACTGACGCACTCGTGCCGCCCGCCGCGCGGCACCCGGCGATGCGGCGTCATCGACGCCGCGCTCCACGACGCCGCGCGGCACCGACGCCACGCGCCGCCCGTCGCGCGGACACCGACCGCGGAGCGACCTGCCAACGTAAACTGTTTCCCCGCCGTCTCCTAGCTACGACCCGAATGGACGCGCGGACGGCGGTAGCCATCGCAGTAGTCGCCGCGGCCCTCGTCGCGGCGGCCGCGGGCTACGGACTCGTCGGGGGCGACGCCGGCGGGACCCTCGCGGAGACGTGGGTCAGCGACACGCCGCGGGACAACGAGGTCAACCACCACCCAGTCGCCGTCGGCACGGACGTGGTGGTCGCGCCCGTCAGCGCCGTCGTCGGCACCGTCGAGATGACGCCGACCTCCTGTGCCGTCGTCGGACTGGCTCACGACACCGGTGCCGTCCAGTGGCGAGCGGGCGTCGCCCCGGAGAACTGCACCACCCACGCCGTCACCGGGCCCGCAGTCGCCGACCTTGACGGCGACGGCCGCCCGGAGGCGCTGGTCGCCACCACCGAGCGCGCCCTCGTGAGCTACGACGCCGCGACCGGCCGCGAGGAGTTCCGGGTGAACCTCACGACCTTCGGCTACGCGCCGCCGCGAGTGGCGAACGTCACGCCGGCCCCCGGCCCCGAGGTAGTCGTCGTCGACTTCGACGGCGTGGTCGCGGTCGCCCGCCCCGACGGGACCGTCGCCTGGCGGCGGGCCCTGGAGACGACCGTCTTCGCCGAACCGGCAGTGGGCGACCTCGACGGCGACGGCGCGCGCGAGGTGCTGGTCGTCGGCGAGGACCGGACCGTCCTCCTGAACGCCACGGGCGGCGTCGAGTGGAGTGCCGACGCCGGCGGCCCGCGGCGCTCGGTCGCGCCGACCGGCGACGGCCGCGTGGTCGTCGTGACCGACCCCCGCGAGGTGCTCGCGCTGGACGCGGCGGACGGCAGTGTCGCGTGGCGGCGGCCGGTCGAGGGCATCCCCACGGCCGGCGCGGTCGCCGACGGCGACGGCGACGGCACCGCCGAGGTGTACGCCGGCGGCAGCGGCGGGCGCGCGCTCGCGCTGGACGCGGCAACCGGGACCCGCGAGTGGACGGCCCCGGTCGTCGCGAGCGAGGAGAACAGCCCCACCCCGCCGCCGGTGTTCGGGGACGTGGACGGCGACGGCGACGGCGAGGTGGTCGCCGTCGCGAACGACGGTACCGTCGCCGTCCTCGCGCCGGACAGCGGCCGGACGCTGGCGACCTACGAGCGCGACGTCCCCATCTGGACGACGGTGACGCTCGCGGACCTCGACGGCGACGGTGCGAGCGAGGTGCTGGTCCGGTATGGCGACGGGCGGGTGGTC
>CAZPIG010000045.1:0-14082 GCA_964586205.1 uncultured Halobacteriales archaeon
CACGAGGTCGAGCGCGGCCTCTCGGCGGACCTCTCCTACGCGGTCTACGGCTTCGACGGCGACGGCGCGGTCCGGATGGACAACCCCCACCGCAAGTCCGACCGCGCGCGCGTGGTCGAGGAGGCCGACCGCCTCGTCTCGTTCGTGGACACGGTCGGCCACGAGCCGTGGTTGCGGACGACCATCCGCGGCCTCGTCGGCCAGAAGCTCGACTACGGGCTGCTGACCGTCGCCGCGGACGACGGGCCGACGAAGACCACCCGCGAGCACCTCGGCGTCCTGCTGGCCACGGACCTGCCCACGATGGTGGTCGTCACGAAGACCGACCTCGTCGGCGAGGAGCGCGTCGCCGAGGTCGAGCGCGAGGTCGAGCGCCTGCTCCGGGAGGTCGACCGGACGCCGCTCCGGGTCGAGCGCCACGGCGTGGACGCCGCCGTCGAGGAGATAGACGAGACGGTCGTCCCCGTGCTCACCACCAGCGCGGTCACGACGGCGGGGCTGGACACGCTCGACGAGCTACTCCGCCGGCTGCCGAAGACGGCGGGCGACGACGGCGCGTTCCGGATGTACATCGACCGGACGTACAAGGTGACCGGCGTCGGCGCGGTGGCGTCGGGGACGGTCAAGTCCGGCGCGGTAGAGGCCGGCGACGAGCTACTGCTCGGGCCGCTCGCCGACGGCGGCTTCCGGGCGGTCGAGGTCCGGTCCATCGAGATGCACTACCACCGCGTCGACCGGGCGCGGGCTGGCCGCATCGTCGGCATCGCGCTGAAGGGCGTCGAGGAGGCCGCCGTCGAGCGCGGGATGGTGCTGCTGCCACGGACGGCCGACCCCGAGCCCGTCCGGGAGTTCGAGGCCGAGGTGATGGTGCTGAACCACCCGACCCGCATCGGCGAGGGGTACGAGCCCGTCGTCCACCTGGAGACGGTCAGCGAGGCCGCCGCGTTCTACCCCGATGGCGGCCACCTGCTGCCCGGCGACACCGGGACGGCGACGGTGCGGTTCAAGTTCCGGCCGTACCTCGTCGAGGAGGGCCAGCGCTTCGTCTTCCGCGAGGGGCGGTCGAAGGGAGTCGGGACCGTGACGGACGTGTCGAGCGGGAGTAGGGTCCCGGACGATAGCGGCTAGGGCCCCGCACAATAGCGGATAGGACCCCGAACGGAGGCGATTCGGGGCGTCGTCGGGTCAAGCCTCGCCCGACGGACCGCCGATTCTGTCCCATCTCGAACCATCGGAATTGGTTGAACCGTCGAAACTGTTTTCTATCCTGTACGTAATGTCCGCATGGTATGGCTACCGGTGGCGATTCGCGGCGGCTGCAGTTCCAGTGCCCAGCGGAGCTCGTCGAGCGCCTCGACGCGGTCGCGGAGGCGTTCGACAGGGACCGGCGCGACCTGCTCGTCGCGGCGGTACGCGGGTACCTCCACCGGGTGACCGAGAGCGAGACGTTCCGCGTCCTCGTCGCCGAGCGCTACTACGACGGCCGCCTGACGTTCGAGGAGGCGAAGCGGCTGGTCGGCACCGAGACGGCCCGGCGCTTGCGGCTGCTCGGGGGCGGCCTGGAAGGCGACTCGCTCGACCAACCATCGGCGGACGGCGGTGGCGATTGTGACGGCTGCGACGGTGCTTCCAGCGACGGGCAACGGGCGACGGACTCGGAGGACCGCGAGCAGTAGCGTCGGAGCGGGACCGAGCCCACGGTCGGGACCGTCACCTCGTCGCGGACACCCCGACCACGCCAACGCTTACGAACCTCGCCGCCACAGCACCGGCCGTGACCCAGCCACCGCCCCAATCGGCCCCCGACTCCGGCCCGCGACTCGTCGCCGGGGGGTCGTAGGGAGTCGTGGCTTCCCTAGGGCAGGCCCACGAAGTGGACGCCGTTCCCGGGAGACGCCGGCGCGGCCGGTCGCGTGGGCAGCCACCGCTTCGCTGGACACGTCGCGGACCCGGCGACCGCGACCGTCAGGTCGAGGGTCCCCACCGGACCGGCAGCGTCCCGTCGGCACCGTCGGGTCCGTACCCGACCACGACCTCGCTCCGGGCGACCGTCCGCGGGAGGATGTCCACGGACCACATCGTGCCCCGTTCGCCGGCGTCGAGGACGTAGCCATCGGCGAGGTACTGGTCGTCGTGGCGGACCTGTCGAAGTTCGGCGCTGTACACAGTTCCGAGGTCCGGGTGGTCGAACGTCTGCCGCGACCCGTAGACCCGGCGACGGCCGTCAATGAACGCGAAGCGGTACCCGAGCACGCTCGTGCGGGTGTCGCCCGTGTTCTCGACGCCGACAGTCGCTAGCGCCAGTTGGTCCCCGTCGGGCATCTCGAAGGACTCGTCGCTATCGTCGAGCCGGACGGTCGTGGTCAGCGTCACCTTCGAGACGACGAACCGGACGACACCCCGGTCGTACCACTCGCCGACGTCGAGCAGCGTCTCGCCGCTTCCGACGCGCCTCGGCGTCGCCGTCTCGTCGGGCGTCGTCGTCCCCTCCGGCGTCGCGTCCTCGGTCCGGGTCGGTCGGGGTGTGCCGGTGGTCGGCGGTGGTTCGTCGCTACCTGGCGGCGTCCCGCTTCCGGCGGGTGTCGGACCACTGTCGTCGGAGCAGCCCGCCAGGAGGTGCTCGTGGCCAGGGTGGCGAGGAATCGGCGACGTTGCATGTTTGGTCACCTATACGATCTCGTTGATTTTGAAGACCTCAAGTTTGCCTTGATCCTTTACAGTTACGGTCGGTGTGGCCCCGACAGTTCTATGGTCGAACTCGACCGCGTTACTCACTCGGTGATCCGGAACGCCGCTTACGTCTAGGGTCTCGTCGGTCTCGATCCTCACTAGGGCCTCGACTGTTTCCGTGGGTAGTTGGACCGACAGCTCGTCGCCCGGTCGAACCAGATGTCGCTCTCCTTCGACTATCGCCGTTACGTTCCCAGGGCGGTCCCGAATCTCGACCTCGGGAGGGCTGTGACGATGGTTCAACTGCACCCGCTCGACGGGTCTTCGAGAATTGACCAGTCGTGTGGTCAGCTTCCTAGCCGGCCCCGCACCGGATAACCGAACCGGTAGCGTGTGAACGTCCTGTGCGCCCACGAGTCCGTCTTCCTTGACGAATCTCCGCTCCACCTCGTCCGGCAGCGAGGGAGGAATCACAACTCGGTCCTCGTCGAGGAAATACTTGGGGTCACCACCGACGTGAGTACCCCAGAAGGGCCCTTCACCTTCCAGTTCGTACTCGATACCCATCTCTATCAGGCGAACGGGATCGCCATCGAGTTCCTCGGTGTTGACAGCATTCGCCACCCCCGGCGCAGTGGCCACTCCTGTCGTCATCCTCAGCAGGTCACGCCGATTGATCTCGTAGTGCATATTATCACTCCTTAACAGATAGAGGACGGTTGTGAGTTGCAGTCAGAATCTCTGGCTATGAACTCCACGGCGTTTTTCGTACAGTTGGTCAAGCTTTGTGTGTAGGCACTTGCTAGGTCCTGGTCGCTTTTGCAGGACCCGGCATTGAAGAACTCGCTGTCGTGGTAGGTCAACATTGGGGAAACCTCCCCGCTGCCATTGACTATTCCGAGTGAGTGCTCGTCGAAAAAGTCCAAGCCGTCTTCCGAATCCCCATCGTCGTCCCCCAGCATCGGTTTCACATCCTTCTGGAGCGCGAGGATGAATTGGTGCAGCGGCTCCTGGATTGCAGAGTTCTTCGCTTGACCGGTGTCGTTACAGGAACCTGGGGACCATGCGATGAGACCGGTATCGAAGGCGTGCTCCGCTTCCGCACACGTCTCGCTATCGTCGAAGTCGCTATCGTCGATGATAGAGCTCTCTGCACTGGCCATACCTGTACTGCAGCCGTTGTCATGGATCAGTAAGTGGACTCCATAGATCGAGTACAGGTCGTCACCCGTGCCGTTCCAGGTTTTGGTATCATTGAATTCTGGATGCACACAGTCCACTTGGTCCACCGTCTTGGTCGATCTCAGGTACTCCCTGAACTGCCCATCGATAGCGACAGTGTTGTCATACACGTCTATACAGGGTAGTTGTACGTCTCAGCGTGGAATCGTTCAATCTGGTAGAAATTGGTCGCGCCGTGGCTGACGAGTTGGTCCCCTGCGCTCTGCAGTGCCTGATTTATCGCCGACGACGAATCCTTCACGTAGTTATCGTTCACCGATACCGAGTTGGGGTACAACATGACGTACATCCGTCTATTATCGGTGCACCTGTCGCCTCCACTGAATAGGGTGTGGTAGTATTCTCCCATACGAAAGTGTCGTTCGCGCTGCCACTTCAATAGTATTCCCACTATATAACAACATAAAAAAATTTACGGCACTAATTATATTGCATTCTGTGTCGGGCTTTTACTAGAGGCGGTTCGATGATCGAAGCCGTCGGGAGATCTGTCAGGAATGACTTCACAGAAATCCTTCATCAGAGATTGGCGGTGTCTCATAGAGCGCAGGGTCTTTGATTGACTAGGCCGATGGCACGAGGGCCATGCGGTCCACGTCATCTACCTAGGTCAATCTATCGGGGCTAGGTTGCTACCGGGCGGACACCGTCGAGCGAATTACTCCCCCTACGCTGGCCACACCCATCCGACACGTTCGCCGAGGTCGCCCGCGACTACCGTCGAAGGACCTGGCTACCTCCACGGCGGGGCGGCGAGCGCGTCGAAACCGTCGAGGTGGTAGTCCGGTTCGGGGTCGGGTGGGAAGTCCTCCCCGACAGCCCCGTCACCGTCCGGAATCCACGCCGCCCGCAGCCCGGCCGCCCGCGCGCCCGCGACGTCGGTGCGCAGGGAGTTGCCGACGTGGACCGCCCGCTCCGGCGACACCCCGAGGTCGTCGAGCGCCCGGTGGAACGGCTCCGGGTCGGGCTTGGCCGGCGCGCCGTCGCCCGCGAACACCGCCGTCTCGAAGTGGTCGTCGAGGCCGACGGCGGACAGCTTCTCGCGCTGCATGTCCCGCGGGCCGTTGGTGACCAGCCCGAGGCGGTGGTCCGCGGCGAGCGCGTCGAGCGTCGCGCGGAGGCCGGAAGCCGGCTCGACGGCGCTCTGGTCGCGCTCGGCGGCGTAGGCCGCGGCCACCTCCCGGGCGACCGCCGGGTCCCGGCCCGCCTCCTCGGCGAGGCTGACGAAGCAGGCCGTCCGGAAGTCGGCCATCGCGTCCATCTCGTCGGTCCCGAGCAGGTCGTCGTAGGTCTCGTGGTAGTCGGCGGCGTCGAAGAAGGGCTCGACGCCGGCGGCGTCGAACGCGACCGCCAGTAGCTCGGCGCTGGAGCGCCGGTACGAGCAGAGGGTGTCGTCGAGGTCGAAGAGGACGGCGTCGACGGGGGCGGTCATCGGGCGGTGGTAGGTGGGTGGCGGACAAAAGGTCCTCGAACGGGCCCGGTCGCGCGCCGTCGCCACCTCACCCGCCGTCACTGTCGCGCTCCCGGACGCGCACCTCGTCGCCCGTCACGCTGACCCGGCACCCGCCGAAGTCGAACGTCACCGGCCCCGCCTCGAAGCCGCCGTCGGCGTCCGAGACCACGGTGTCGAGGTGCTCGGGGTCGACCACGTCGTACAGCGGGTCGAGCTCGAGCACCGGCGTGTTCGTCAGCGACGCCACGGCCAGCACGACGGCCACGCTCGGCCGCTCGCCCTCGTCGATGGTGTACGTGACGTCCGTGGCCCGCTTCGAGAGCCCGTTCCCGCTACCGTCGTCCGTGCTGTCGTGGGTCATCGGTCAGGTGGGTAGCTCGCGGCGGAAGTCCTCGCTCTGGCGGTCGAGGTGGTCGAGGCGCGAGCCCAGCAGCTCGCGGACGAGGACGACCAGTGGGTGGTCCTCGCCCTCGCCGACGACGGCCGTCTCCCCGGGGGCGTCGGCCGGCGTCGATTCGTCGACGACGGCGAGCATGACCGTCCGCCGGTCGGCGAGGACGAGGCGGCCGACCCGCGAATCCGTCCCGGTGTTCGTCCAGTCGAGTTGCGGCTCCCAGACGGTCGCTCCGGGCAGGCGGGTCCGGGTGAGGTCGCGGACCTCCGGGTTCCGCGAGCCCACGCACATCTCCACGCCGCGGTCGATGGCGGCCCGGCCGCGGCGGATGCACTCCTCCTCCAGGAGGTCGGTGCTGACGTACATACAGAACAGCTCCTCGTCGGCCTCGTCGGCGAGCCGGCGGCCGTGCCGGAGTATCGCCTCCCGGCCTTCGAGTACCCCGACGAGGGTATCGTCGGGCTCGGCCTCGCCGTCCGGCTCCGTCCCGAGGTGTGGTCCGAGCCCGTCGAGCGTCTCCAGCCACTCCACGGTGGGGGCCGTCGACTCGGGGCGCGCGACGACCGTCGCCTCGTCGTCGTACTCGACGAGGCCGGCGTTCGCCAGCCGCGGGAGGCGGTCGTGGTGCAGCGCGACGAGCGCGTGGTCCAGCTTCTCCTCGTACTCGGCCGTTTCGACCACAGTCACCTCGCGGGCCACGAGCCGCTCGGCCAGCTCCGTCACGGGAAGGGGTCGCCCCGCGCCCTCGAGGACGGTCAGCACGGCCCGGTTGCGGGAGTCCGCCAGGACACGTAGCTGGTCGTCGGTGAGTGAACCGGGGTCCATCACCGTGGGGGAACACGGCCACGCGGTTAAGCGTTGTCCGATAGAACGCCAAGCTGACCCTTCGCACGGCGTCCACTCTTCGCACGGCGTCCACGTCCCTTCGTGCGACGTTCCACCCTTCACACCACGTCCATCGCGGCTACGTCGCGTCGCCGCTCGCCCGGTACCCGCCGTCGATGCGCTCGGCCAGCCCCAGCAGGGCCGCCCACGCCAGCAGCCGCCGGACGCGCTCGCGCCAGCGGTCCTCCCAGCCCGCGGGGTCGCGGCGGCGCTCCCACTCCGGGACCATCCCGCGGACGCGCTCGAACGCCCCGTCGGCGGACAGCGGCCCGTCGGCGTCGTCGAGCGCCGCCAGCACCTCGCGCGCCCCGAAGACGCGCTCGCGGAACGCGGCGGCCAGGGCGTCCCCGTCGCCAGCATCGCCTTCGCGCACCCGCACGAAGCCCGCGTCCGTCTCGCGGACCAGCCCGAGCGCGCGCAGGAACGTCAGCCACGTCCGGGCGTCGTCGCGGGCGGCCAGCCCCAGCGCCGACTGGATGCGGCCGCAGCAGTCGATCTCCGTGCCGGGCACCAGCGGGACGGCCTCGCGGGCCGCCGCGACCGCCGCGAGGTCGTCCGGCGCGGGCGGCACTGGCTTGAAGCGCGCGGTCGTCACAGTCCGAAGCTCTCGGCCAGCGGGGCCGCGTGGACCGTCCCGTGGACCTCGGTCTCCCCGCCGACGACGTTCGCGGTGACCTGTGCCGGCCCCCACGTGCCCGGGTCGAGGGCGTCGGCGTCCCAGTCGACGTCCTCGAGAACCGTCTCGAAGGGCGCGTCGTACTCGTCGCCGGCCGACGACGGCACCTCGTCGAAGCGGTCGAACGGCTCGGCGACCGTGAGGTGCGCCCGACCGCCGTAGGCGACGGCGTCGGTCGTCCGGCCGATGGCCGTCGCCTCGTCGCCGGCGACGGGGGCCACCGGTGCGACGCCACTGGCGGTCAGGACGTCCCGCGGGTCGTAGCCGAGTTCCGAGAGGCGGTAGACGGCCATCTCGGCCGCGCGGGCGGCCGCCGTGACGCTGCCGACGATGCTCGCGGTCCGGTAGGCCGCGAGGTGGACGCCGCTCTCGGGGACCCCCGTCCGCTCCGCGACGTGGGCCGCGACCGACTCGTCGGGCAGTTCGGTGGCCTCGACGGCCGCGACGGTCAGGTCGAAGGCGTCGTGGTAGCCGACGCGGTCGAAGATGGGCTCGTCGCCCACGAGCGCCCGCGCGGGGCCGCTGGCCAGTCCCTCGAAGCCGTCGACCGACAGCTCCCAGCCCGCCATCCCCGAGCAGAGCAGCGCCACGGCGGGGTGGTCGGTCGAGAGGTCGACGACGGGCAGCGGCGCGCCCGCAACCCCGTCCACGCGGCTGGAGACCGTCGCGAGGCCCCCGGTCTGTATCTCGGCGAGGAGCAGGCCCGCCTCGATGCCCGCGTCGAACTCGACGCCGAAGTCGAGGACGGTGGCCTCGTCGTCGAGTTCGTAGGCCCCCACGTGGAGCTCCTCGGCGAAGTCGATGGCCTCGTCGACCAGCTCGATGGCCGTCCGGTTGATGCTCTCCATGGGTGTGGGGTCGGTGGGCTGGCGGTAAACGGTTTGGTTGTGGGTTCGTGGGAGTGCGCTCGCTATCCACGGGCCGGTGTTCCATCCAGATGGCTCAAACGCCCCTTTCACTCTAAGCAATCTATTAGCCCCGCTCCGTCCATCGTCCGACGAACGACCATGGACCACGCCCAGACGGCCGCCGTCGCGCTCGCCGCGCTGCTGGTCGGCAGCGCGCTCGGGGCCGGCGCGACCACGCTCCTCGCACCGCCCACCGCCGACCTGCCGGACGCGCCACTGGACGCCGGCATCGACGGCAACGCGACCGGCGTCGCCACCTTCGCGAACGCCTCCGAGTTCGCCGCCTACGTCCAGCGCGGCCGCGCCGCCGCGACCGGGGCCCCGACGCCCCTGTTCGGCCCCGCGCCGCGCGAGAGGGTCGCGTTCGCGGGCGACGCGGCGACCGACGCACCGCAGGCGACCGCCGCTCCGGAGGCGACCCGGTCGGCCGACGCTGAAACCGTGAGCCTCGACACCGAACAGAGCGACGACACCCGCTTCTCGACGACGAACGTCCGCGAGCAGGGTATCGACGAGCCGGACCTCGTGAAGACCGACGGCGAGACCGCGTTCTACTCGCCGCAAGGACCCCGGTACGTCGAGCCGGCCCGCCCCGAGCGCGACCGCCCGTCGGGCACGACCCACGTCCTGTCGGTCGATTCGCCCGCCGCGCCGGAGCAGATCGGTACCGTCGACCAGGGCGGCCGGATGCTGCTCGTCGGCGACACGCTGGTCGTCCTCGGCGCGCAGTCGCTGACCGGCTACGACGTGACCGACCCCGACAAGCCCGAGGAGGTCTGGTCGAAGCCCATCGAGGGGGCCGTCGAGGCGGCCCGCCTCGTGGACGGCCGGCTCTACCTCGTGACCAGCACCGACGTCGCCGCGACGGAGCCGTGCCCGCTGACGCCGCTCGGCGCGGGCGCGCCCGTCCCCTGCACCGCCGTCTACCACCCGCGCCAGCCCGTGAACGTGGACGTGACCTACACGACCCACGCCATCGCGCCGGACACCGGCGACGTGCTGGACTCGGTGGGCTTCGTCGGCACGGCCGGCCGGTCGGTCGTGTACGCCGCGGGCGACGCGCTGTACGTGACCTACACGCAGCAGGCCGACACCTCGAAGGCCCTGATAGACGTCGTGCTCGCCTCCCAGGGCGACCGCATGGACGCCGCCACCGTCCGCCGCCTCCGGGAGCTCCGGACGTACAATCTCTCCGCGGCGGCCCGCCAGACCGAGCTCCGGGTCATAATCCAGGAGTGGCTCTCGGGACTGTCGGAGGACGAGCGCGCGACGGTGCGCCAGCAGCTAAGCAACGCGTGGACCGACTACGCCGAGGCCAACAAGCGCGCGTTCACCACGACGGGCGTCGTCGAGGTGTCCTACGCGGACGCCGACGGGAGCCCGGACCTCTCGGTGACGGCCACCGGGACGGTGCCGGGCGTCCCGCTGAACCAGTTCTCGCTGGACGCCCACGAGGGCCGCCTCCGCATTGCGACGACCGTCGAGGCCCCCGGCGTCGAGAGCGAGAACGACCTCTACGTGCTCGACGAGGACCTCGAGCGGACGGGCTCGGTGACCGGGATGGGCCTGAACGAGCGCATCTACTCGGTCCGCTACGTCGGCGACACCGCCTACGTCGTCACCTTCCGGCGCATCGACCCGTTCCACGTCGTGGACCTCTCGAATCCCTCCGACCCCGTGGTCCGGGGCGAGCTGAAGCTGCCGGGCTTCTCGTCGTACCTCCACCCCCTCCCGGGCGACCGCGTGCTCGGCATCGGCGAGGAGGACGGGCAGGTCAAGGCCGTCGTCTTCGACGTGTCCGACCCGACCGACCCCGTCGTCGCGGACGACTACCGCCTCGAGGACCGCTGGTCGGCCATCTCGCAGAGCCACCACGCCTTCCTGCTGGACCAGCGCCACGGCGTGTTCTTCCTGCCCGGGAGTAGCGGCGGCTACGTCTTCGGCTACGAGGACGGCCTGACCCTGGAGACGGCCATCAGCACGGACGCGCCGGCGACGCGGGCCATCTACGTCGGCGACTACATGTACGTCTTCGCCGGCAGCGAGGTCGTGGTGATGGACGAAGAGACGTGGGAGCGGACGACGACGGTGGAGTTGACCGAGTAGGACTGCGGTACCGGATTCGCGTTCTCACTCCTCCCGCTCCCGCCGCGCCTCGTGACCCAACTCCCGCTCGACGCTCTCGACCTTCTCCCGGGCCGACTGTTCGACGGCCCGCTTGTCGTCTATCTTCAGGAAGGTGCTCACGCGGTCGCCGTCGACGGCCTCGTGGGCCGCCTGCGCCGCCGCGAACACCGTCGCCGCGTCGTCGGCCTCGACGATGGTGCCCATCGGCGTCGTCTCGTAGCCCACGTCGAACTCCTCCAGCGCGGCCACGGCCTTCGCCACCTCGCCGGACATGCTGCCCTCGGTCACGGGTGCGACCGACAGGAAGCCGATTGCGGTCATGGGCGTGGCTACTCCGCGGCCCACCTAATCGGTGTCGACAGCGGACTTATGGCGCGAGCACCCCACGCCCGGCCCATGAGCGGCACGGGAGCAGACTTCGGGGACCCGAGGACCGACGCTTTGGGACTCGACTCGGACGGAACCGAACCGCCGGACACGGTCAACGTAGTGGCGAACGGCCTGACGTTCGCGTGCCGGTACCGCGGCGACGGCGACCGCCTCGCGCTCTGTCTCCACGGCTTCCCCGACGACCCGGGCACGTTCGACCCCCTCCTGGAGCGCCTCGCGGCGGCCGGCTTCACCGCCGTCGCCCCGTACGTGCGGGGCTACGGGCCCACGGACACTGCCCCGGACGGTGACTACTCCCCGGGCGCGCTCGCGTGCGACGCCGTGGCCCTCGCGGACGCGCTCGCGGCGGAGTTCGACCACCTCGGGGGAGATAGCAGAGACGGGGATTGGAACGGCGACGACACCGGAGGCCGGACCGCCGACCCGATACTCGTCGGTCACGACTGGGGCGCTGTCGCCGGCTACGCCGTGGGCCGCGTGGCTCCGGACCGCTTCTCCCACGTCGTCGCCATGGCGGTGCCGCCCGCGTTCGCCGGCCGGATGCTGCGGTCGCCGCGGCAGTGGCTGCGAAGCTGGTACGTCGGCTTCTTCCAGCTCCCGTGGCTCTCCGAGCGGGCGCTCCGCGCGCGAGAGTTCGCGCTGGTCGAGCGGCTCTGGCGGCGCTGGAGCCCCGGCTGGGACTACCCAGACGAGCGGGTCGCATCGGTGCGGGCGACGTTCCGGTCGCCGGGCACCGTCCCGGCGGCGCTGGCCTACTACCGCCAGTTCGGCCGGGGGCTGGTCGGCTCGCTCGTCGGTGCGAGCGGCGACGAGACGGACGGCGACGGCCCGCCGCCCATCGGGACCCCCACGCTCGTCCTCGCGGGCGCGGACGACGGCTGCATCGGCGCGGGGCTGTTCGACGGCGCGGACGAAGCCATCGCGGCCCCGAGCCGGACCCGCGTCCTCGACGACGCGGGCCACTTCCTCCACCGCGAGCGGCCCGACGCCGTCGCGGAGGAGCTCCTGGCGTTCGTTGAGGCGTGATACTGCCGTTCGTCGAGGCGTGATACTGCCGTTCGTCGAGGCGTGACGGGCGACCGGAGTCGGACGGCCGACGACCCGAGACCGCGTCAGGCACCGGCGGTCCGCGGCCGTGCGCCCTCGCGCGGCGGGTAGATGACGCAGTCGCCGCTGCTGTAGACGACGACGTCGTGGCCCAGCGCGGAGAACGCGACGTGGCCGCCCGAGCGGGCGGTGCCGTCCTGGCGGTCGGCGAACAGGCGCTCCAGGGCGTCGGGGTCGACGCTGTCGTACAGCGAGAACTCGCCGTCGGTGACCTCGACGCCGGCCACGTCGGCGAGCGCGTGGGCGACGGTCGAGGCGAGGGTGGCGTGGCTGTCCGGGTCGTGGTAGACGTAGTAGCGACCCCGGAGCCGGTCGTACTGCGAGACGGGACCGGTCGTCGGGGCCCTCTGTCGGTGGCGCTGCATGGCTCTTCGACTGCCGCGTCAGTTTCACCCGGAGGGGCTTAAGACGTGCGGCCGGTGGGCTGGGCACGAACTGGTGATGTCGGCGGGTGTGGTGGCGAACGTGTGGCTCCGCCGGGGTGCACGCCGCCGGATCCGCTCGCCCCGACCTCAGTCGTCCGCCTCGGCCGTCCCGGGTCGCGGGACCGTCACGTCCGACAGCCCGGCCTCTATCTCCTCGCGCCGGTCCTCGAACTGCCCCGGCAGCACGAGCCGACCGCCGAGGTCCGAGAGGGGCTCGTCGCTGTCGTAGCCGGGGCCGGTCGTGGCGAGCTCGAACAGCACGCCGCCGAACTCCCGGACGTAGACCGACCGGAACCAGTGGCGGTCTATCTGCTGGGTCGGGTTCAGGCCCATCGACCGGACCGCACTCCGCATCGCCGCCTGGTCGTCGTCGGTCGGCGTCTGGAAGGCGACGTGGTGGACCGTGCCCCGACCCTGGCGGCCGCTCTCGATGGTCGGGAGGACGTCGACGTACTTGCCGACGGACCCGGTCGCGGCGAAGCGGGTCCGCTCGTCGCCCGGCGCGTCACCGGGCGTCTGCTCGGTGCCGACCTCCTCGAAGCCCATCGTCCGGAGCAGGTCCTCGGTGGGCTCGGGGTCCGCCAGCCAGAGCGTCACCGAGTGGAACCCCCGGATGGTGGCCTCCTCGGGGACCCACTCCGTCCACGGCACGGTGGGGTCGTCGTCCGGAATCTCGACCGCGACTAGCTCGACCGGCAGCCCGTCGGGGTCGCGGAATGGGAGGACTGTCTCTCCAAATCGCTCCACGCGGTCGTCGTAGTCCACACCGTACTGGTCGAACCGGTCCTCCCAGAAGTCGAGGCTCCCCTCGGGGACGCGGAACGCGGTCCGGGCGACCTGGCCGGTGCCGACCTTCCCCTGCGGGGGGTCCTCCCACGGGAAGAAGGTCATGCTCGTCCCGGGAGTCCCCTCGGCGTCCGCGAAGAAGAAGTGGTACGTGCCGGGGTCGTCCTGGTTGATGGAGCGCTTGACGAGCCGGAGGCCCAGCGTCTCGACCCAGAAGTCGAGGTTCCCCTGGGGGTCGCCTGCGATACACGTCACGTGGTGGATACCGGGCGTGGGTGTCGGGTCCGTCATCGCCTCGGCGTAGGGGCTGGAGCGACTTGAGTCCGTGCTGGCGCGAGTGTTACCGGGCCCGGGCGCTCGCATCCGGTGGCAGCGCTCGGTCGCCATCTCACGAGACTACCGGTACGGCTCTCGGGAGTCCACCGCCGCCCCCGGCGTGGGTGTCAGCCCCCCGTCGAGGGATTCGAGCCGGTGCTCCGACGCCGCGACGTACTCCAGTTCCCGCTGCGTGTAGGACTCCTGGCAGTCGCGGAGGACGACGCCCAGCCCGTCGGGCTGCACGTCGACGGTGACGACCCGCTCGCCCTCCTGGCCCTCCGGACACGGGTCGATGGTGGCCGAGACGCGGTCCGCGGGCGGCGACCCGGGGAGGGCAGCACGAAGGACGTGCGTCCGGTCCGGCTCCAACACGTCCTCGAACGCGAGGGCGTGGTCGGAGGGGACTCCGTACCAGGCCCGGACCTCGGGGTCTTCCGTTCGCTCGGCTATCACCAGCGCGACTCGCCGCGCCTCCTCTGCCGAGTTCTCGACGTAGACGTGTCCCGGGGCGGTCTCGGGGTTGTCCCAGAGGCACCCAGTCAGCGCCGTCGTCGCGGCTAGCCCACTGCTCCGCAACACGCTCCGGCGTGAGAACGGAGCCGCCATGGTCGCACTAGCTATCAGGCCCCGAAAAGGCTGTTTGGCAGGTCGGTTTCACGACGTCGCTGAATCGAGGCGTCTCCCGGTGAGTTCAGTGTGGT
>CAZPIG010000046.1:0-13984 GCA_964586205.1 uncultured Halobacteriales archaeon
CCATGGAGTCGGTGTACGCCGACGACCTCTACCTCCTCTCGGACCGCGAGATGGCCGCCGCCGACACGTGGGCGACCGCCATCACCCTCAGCACCGGACTCGAGAAGCTGGGCGAGGAGACCGGCGGGCCCGATCTCGTGTTCGCGGGCTTCAAGACGGCCGACGGCGAGACGGGCCAGACGGGTCCCCAGACCGCGTGGGCCCTGGAGTACCCCATCGTCACCCACGTCGTCGCCCTGGAGGTCGACGAGGAGGAAGAGCGCCTCCGCGCAAAGCGGCTGGTCGAGGGCGACGTCGACGAGATAGAGACGGTCGAGGCCCCGATGCCCGCGGTCGTCGTGACCGACCCCGAGTTCGAGGCGTCCTACCGGAAGGCCGCCCACCGGCTGAAGCGCAAGGAGCTGCGGGCCGCCACCGAGGAGCGGGCTGCCGACCACGAGGCGCACCTGACCACGTGGAACCACGAGGACCTGAACCTCGACCCGGACTACATCGGGCTGGACGGCTCGCCGACCATCGTCTCGTCGGTCGACCCCATCCCGAAGGCCCCCTCCGAGCGGGAGGCGACGGTGATATCACCCGACGACGAGGAGGGCATGGGCGAGCTCGTGGACGAACTCGCGCCGTACGCGGCGGGTGACTGACCATGACGGACGTCGACCCGAGCGACTTCACGGTAGCCGAGTTGAAGGACGAACTCGAATCCGTCGACGACGCCGACGCGCTCGACGCGATTCTGGACGCCGAGCGCGAGGGCAAGGACCGCAAGACCGCCAAGGAGGCCATCGAGCGCCGGCTTGACGACGTGGGCGGCGAGGCGGCTGGCGACGACGCCGCCTCGGACGAAGCGGAGGCTACCTCGGACGACGGCGACGAGGAGGAAGCGGGGGCAGACGAGGACGACGAGGCCGACGCAGACGACGAGGAATCCGGTGGCGACGAGGAGACCGAAGCAGACGAGGAGGACGAGGACCCACTCTCCCGACCCACGGCGGACAAGCGCCACGTCCGCGCGCTGGACGACGGCGTCTACCGCGACACGTGGGTCTACTGCGAGACCCAGCGGGGCGAGCTACTGGACGTCAGCAAGGAGATGCTGGGCAAGGCCCGGGAGCTGATGGACCAGTACGCCGAGGACTACGGCGACGACGAGCGCGTGGTCGCCGTCCTCGTCGGCGACGACGTGACCGACCTCGCCGAGCAGACCATCGAGCTCGGTGCCGACGTGGCCGTCTACCAGGAGGACGAGCGGCTCTCGCGGTTCCTCCACCGGCCGTACACCGAGGTGATGGCCGACATGGCGCGGTCGGACGCCTACGACTGGAAGGACTACGACAAGCCGCGGTACGTCCTGTTCCCGGCGACGAACAACGGCCGCGACCTCTCCGCGCAGGTCCAGGCCGAGCTCGACAGCGGGCTCGCCAGCGACTGCTCGGGGCTGTTCATCGAGAACGAGCTGATATCCAACCCCGTCAAGACCGGCGAGCCCGGCGAGAAGGTCGAGTTCGAGCGCGTGCTCCACATGAAGCGCCCGGACTTCTCGGGGTTCGAGTACTCGACCATCCTCTGTCTGGACAACCCCAGCCGGGAGTTCCACCCGCAGGGCTGCTCGGTCATCCCCGGCAGCTTCGACGTGCCCGAGCCGGACCCGAGCCGCGAGGGCGAGCTGGTCGCCCACGACGCCGACCTCGACGAGGACTGGTTCGGCGTCGAGATAGCGGAGTTCGACCAGCTGGACTCCGGCGTCGACCTGACGGGCCACGACGTCGTCGTGGCGCTGGGCCGCGGCATCGGCGACGACCCGACCCGGGGCATCGAGCTCGGCCTCGACCTCGTCGACGCCTTCGACGACGCCGCGCTGGGCATCTCGCGGGGCATCGTCACCTCCTCCTACCAGTTCGACGGTCACGTCGAGCAGTACACGGCCGAGGAGCGCCAGATAGGCGAGACGGGCCAGGTGGTCGAGCCCGAGATATACGTCGCGGCGGGCATCAGCGGCGCGATACAGCACAAGGTCGGGATGGACGAGTCCGACACGATAATCTCCATCAACACGGACCCGGAGGCCGACATCCGGGACTTCAGCGACTACTTCGTCGAGGGCGACCTCTTCGAGGTCCTGCCGCGGCTGACGGAGGCGGTCGAGACCGGCGAGCTGGACGTGCAGGCGCTCGCCGACGGAGGTGCAAGCGATGACTGACGACCACGAACACTACGAGGCGGTCGTCGTCGGGGCCGGCCCCGGCGGCGCGGCGGCGGCGGCGTCGCTCGCCCGCCACGACGTCGAGACGCTCGTCCTAGAGCGCGGCGTCGAGGCCGGGTCGAAGAACGTCACGGGCGGGCTGATATACGCCGAGGAGTCCGCGCCGTACACGATAGACGACTTGTTCCCGGACTTCCGGGCCGAGGCCGCCGAGCGACCGGTCCACGAGTACAAGCTCCACAACGTCGCCGGCGACAAGGTCAAGACCTTCGACATCACGCCGCTGCACGACCACGACACCGCGTGGTCGGACTCGGTGCTGCGCCGGCGGATGGATTCGTGGCTCGCCGAGCGCGTCCACGAGATGACCGCCGAAACCGGCGGTGGGCTGCTGACGGAGGTCCGCGTCAACGGCCTGCTGCGGGAGAACGGCGAGATAGTCGGCGTGACCTGCGACGAGCTAGACCCCATCCGGGCCGACCTCGTGGTCGCGGCCGACGGCGTCAACAGCGAGCTGGCACGCGACGCCGGCCTGATGGACTGGGACGAGCCCGACGAGTGGTTCCAGGGCGTCAAGGCGGTCGTCGACGTCCCCGAAGACATCATCGAGGACCGCTTCGGCCTCGCGGGGGCCGACGACGGCGCGGCCCACCTGTTCTCCGGCGACCTCTTCGACGGGGCCCGCGGTGGCGGCTTCCTCTACACCAACGAGGACTCGCTGTCGCTGGGGACGGTGTTCCACCTCGACAGCCTCTCCGAGCACGGCCTCGAGCCGCACGAGCTGCTCGACAACCTCCTGACCCACCCGCTGATGGCCCAGTGGCTCGATAGCGAGACCTACGACGAGGTCGAGTACAGCGCCAAGCTGGTGCCGGACTCGAAGAAGGTGGCCCACCCCTCGCCCCACCGGGACCGCCTCGTGCTCGTCGGCGACGCCGCCGGGCAGATGCAGGCCCAGGGGCCCATCATCAAGGGGATGAACCACGCCGTCACCGCGGGCGCGCTCGTCGGCGACGCCTTCGCCGAGGCCCAGGCGCGCGGCGACCCCGGCTCGGCGGGCGACCGCTACGAGCAGCTGCTCAAGCGGGAGGGCGTGATGAAGAAGCTCCGGCCGAAGCGGTACACCGCGACCGCGGCCGTCGGCGAGAACGCCGCCGTCGC
This sequence comes from uncultured Halobacteriales archaeon, assembly GCA_964586205.1. Taxonomy (GTDB): domain Archaea; phylum Halobacteriota; class Halobacteria; order Halobacteriales; family CAZPIG01; genus CAZPIG01. The sequence continues at coordinate 3,365 of CAZPIG010000046.1, forward strand.
GGGGCTGACCGACTCGCTCGTCAGCTCCGTCCTCGGCAAGGCGGCCGTCAGCGTGCTGGGCGGCGGGCTGCTCCAGCGGCTGTACAGCTCCCCGACGCTGTCGATGATGGTGCCCGACACCCGGACGCCGTACGTGACGCTGCCGACGGTCATCGCCGAGCAGCTCGGCGAGCGGGTCGACGCCGACAACGACGTCGAGCCCAAGCCGCTCGTCGACCGCATCGGCGACCTGACCTACGACACGGACGTGGGCAACCCCCACATCGTCCTGGAAGACAACTCCGTCGAGGCCAGCGGCACGGCCGTGACGGCCTGTCCGGTCAGCGCGGAGGGCTTCGGCGGCGGCTGCTACCGCGAGGAGACCGTCGTCACCAACGGCGGCGAGGAGCGCGTCGTCAGCCTCGACACCCAGCCCTGTATCGAGTGCGGCACCTGCGCCGTCGTCGCGGACACCCACTGGGAGCACCCGCGCGGCGGCAAGGGCGTCGAGTTCGAGCAGGGGTAGACGGTCGTCTTCTCGCCCGCGGTCCGACGCCGACGTTGCCGGCCCTGCCGTCCGTGCCCGATTAGTGTCCTCCACGGGACGAGGGCTATCATGCTAGATTACACGCTTTTATGGATTAGAACATAATGCACGTACGGGGTACCCATGACGGACCGACTCGAGTTCGAGCGGCGAGAACTGTTACAGCGAACAGCCGGTGCGGCCGTCGCCGTCGGCCTCGGCGGGCTCGGGACGGCGGGCCACGCGGTAGCCAGGCGCACCGAGCGGCCGGTCACCCGCTCGCAAGCCGAGCGGCACTTCGAGGACCACGCGGGGGACCTGCTGGCGATGCTGGCCGACGAGGGGCTGCTGGACCGTGGAGCCGTCGCGGAGCTGGCGACTGCCCCGTCGACGAGCGACGCCGAGGGCGCGACCTACCTCGCCGGGCGGACGGCGGACGTGCCCGACGAGGTAGTGTCGACGACGCGGGTCGCGGCCGGCGACCTCGAGGTGACGGTGCGGCCCGGGACCGGCCACGCGTACGCACTGCTGGACCTCGGTGACGGGTGGCGGGTGTTCGACCCCGAGACCGACGGCCCGTTCGAGACGACCGACTGTGACTGCAAGTGCACGAGCGACCAGTGTGGCTGCAAGGACGTCGACGACGACGACACGAGCGAACAGATATTCTACGAGGAGTGCGACATCGACTGCGACGGGTCCTACGAGGTCCGGGGATGTGCCGAGAGCTGTCCGGTCGGCACCTGCTGAGCGGGTCGGAGTAGGCCCGCGGACACCGCGGTCCACCCACGAACCTTTTCACGACCCCGAACCAATCCGATTCGACATGGACGTGGTCGTCGTGGGCGGCGGCATCGTCGGCCTCGCGAGCGCCTACTACCTCGCCGAGCGCGGGGCCGACGTGACCGTCTGCGAGCGCGCCAGCCTCGGGGCCGGCAGCACCGAGCGCTCCATCGGGGGCATCCGCGCGCAGTTCTCGACGCCCGAGAACGTCGCCCTCTCGCTCGCCAGCATGGCCGTCTGGGAGGACTTCGAGGAGGAGTTCGGCGTCGACGTCGCCCACCGGCGGGTGGGCTACCTGCTTCTGACCCGCGAGGAGGCGACCGCCGAGCGCTTCCGCGAGGACGTGGCGCTCCAGAACGACCGCGGGGTGCCGAGCGAGTTCCTCGCGCCAGCGGACGCCCGCGAGCACTGCCCCGGGCTGGACCCCGGTCCGTTCGTCGGCGCGACGTACTCGCCGACCGACGGCTTCGCCGACCCCCACCTCGCGCTCGACGGCTTCGCGCGGGCGGCCGCGGACGCCGGCGCGGAGATACGGACGAACACGCCCGTGAGCGAGGTCCTGCGGGCCGATGCGGGTGGGGGTCGGCGTGAGAGTGGCGGTCCGGACGGCGGTGCGGGACCGGTCGTCGGCGTCCGCGCCGACGGCGACCGGCTTGACGCCGACCACGTCGTCCTCGCGGCCGGCGCGTGGACGGCGCGGGTCGCGGCGACGGCGGGCGTCGACCTGCCCATCGAGCCGCGTCGCCGCCAGATGGCCGTCGTGGACCCGGACCCACCCGTCCCGGAGACCGTCCCGCTGACCATCGACATCGACACGTCCTCGCACTTCCGGCCGGAGCGGGACGGCCGCGCGCTCGTCGGCGGGACCTTCGGCGGCCCGGACCCGGCCGTGGACCCCGACGCGTACGACGGGTCGATGGGCATCGACTGGGCCGCCGAGGCCGTCGAGCGCGCGGGCGCGTACGCGGACTACTTCGGTCCCGAGACGCGCCTCCGGCGGGGGTGGGCCGGGCTGTACGCCGTCACGCCGGACCACAACCCCGTCGTCGAGGAGGTGGCTCCGGGGCTGGTCGTGGCGGCGGGCTTCTCGGGCCACGGCTTCCAGCACTCGCCGGCGACCGGGCAGGTGGTGGCGGACCTCGTGCTCTCCGGGGAGACGTCGCTGGTGAACCTCGGGCCGTTCCGGCGCGAGCGCTTCGACGGGGACGTGACGCCCGAGGCGAACGTGGCGTAAGGGTCGGTCGAGGAAGTCGCGCTTCGGGACCCGACTCGACCGGGAAACCCATCGCTGTCTTGCGATTTTGGGCAACCGTTATCGTCCTCGCCCCGCAGGTTCGAACGCGGGCGACCGCAGGAACCCAGCATGCCCGACCAGAGCACGACCGCTTCTCGAAGCGACAGCGACGGGACCGACCGCGATAGCCACCGGCGCGACGCCGACGACCCGGAGAGCCGCGGCCGCGACCACGAGGGCAACGACCCCGACCGCCGCGGCGGCTACCCCGACCGCCGGGGCGACGACCTCGACGCGGACAGCAGCGACGCCGGCGGCAGCGACGCCGATTCCGAGACTGACTCCGATTCCGCCGGCGTCGATACCGAAGCCTCCGACGACGGCTCCGCTGACGCCCCCGACGCCGACACCGCCGACGCCAACACTCCCGTCCCCGACGCAGACGACGCCGACACCCCGGATTCGGGTCCCTTCCGAAAGCTGGACGGCGTCGAGTACGACCGCGTGAACGACCTCCTCGACGGCTACGTCGACTTCACGGCGCGGGAGTGGGCCGTCGCCCGCCTCTGTGCCGACTTCCGGACCGGGACCGGCGTCCCGACGACGAAGGTGGGCAAGCACCTCCCAGAGATGGTCCCGTTCGTGACCGAGCCCTACACCCGCCAGGAGGTGTACGGGGCCAAGCGGTCGTTCGAGGACCGGGTCCGCCGGGCTGCGGCGACGTTCCTCTACGGCGCGTCCAGCGGCTTCCTCGCGGCCGAGGAGGTCGACGACGTCCTCTACGAGGCGACGGAGGTCGCGCGGTTCCTCCTCGAAGTGGAGGGTACCTCGCTGTCGCTGGACGACGAGGGGGCGGTCGAGGAGCGGACGGTCGAGGCGATGCGCTCGGTCCACGAGGCCAGCCTCGCGGTCCGGTACGACGAGTGCCCGGACTGCGGGGCCCGGCTCGGCGGCGAGGACTGAACGGTCGCGCGACCGGGGTCACTCCTCGGGAGGGGTGTCAACGTTAGCTCCGACCAGTGCGTCGAACCACCGTCGGGCGGGACTGAAAGGGGCGGCGTCTGCGCGAGCGAAGCGAGCGCAGGCTCGTCGGAGCTTGCTCCGACGGTGCGCTCGGCGACGGCGGCCGACGCAAGCAGAGCGAGACCCGCAGGGCCTCGCAAGCCGTGCGGCGCGCGCCCGTGCGCGCCGCAGACACTGCAGGGCGCGAAGCGCCCGAAGCGCGCAGCGAGGGTCTCGTGAGCGAGCGGAGCGAGCGAACGAGACCTCGGCAGACGAGCGAAGCGAGTCTGCCGGTGTCCGCGCGAACGAAGTGAGCGCGGGCTCGTCGGAGCTTGCTCCGACGGTGCCCCCGAGCCGAGCGCGTCGGGGCTTTCGGGCCCTGTGAGTCACGTCTCGACCCTTCAGAGGCCTCGAAAGCCCCCGGTCGCTGGACGAACCCGGACGACGCAAGCACCGCAGATGAGGGAGCGAAGCGACCGAATCGAGGAGCGCAGCGAGGCCCGGGAGTCCAGCGACCGGCCCCTTTCAGTCCCGCCCGACGGTGGACTCTGGAGGCAGCCACCGCTAACGTTGACACCCCTACTCCTCGGGACCCACCAGCGTCGAGACGCGGGCGTTCTCCTTGATGCGGATGCCCGCGCCACCGACCTGCAGGGGAACGGCCGAAAGCTCGCGCACGGAAAGCGTCGGGTGGGTCGCGCCGCGGGCGAGCAGCACGTCGCGGGGCTGTAGCTGGAGGCGCTCGCCGTCGGGCAGCGCCAGCGACTCGTTGTGGACGAGCAGGTACGTCCCGCGCGCGAGGTGCCACCAGCCGTAGTCGTCGCCGGGATTCCGCTTCAGCGTCTCGACGGGCCGGGTCTCGGCGTCGGCTAGCTCGTCGCCGCCGAAGTCGACGTGGCCGGGCGTCGACAGCCTGCGGAGGTCCGCGGCGGTCAGGTCGAAGCCGGTCTCGTGGGCCTGGGTCTCCTCGTGGACGACGCCCTCGACGTGGCTCGCGATGTCGTCGCCGGTGTGCATGCGGTAGTGTAGGTGGGGTCGTCGGAAATCGGCTTCGGCGGATGCCGGGTTCGCAACTTCGGTGGATCGGCTTCGCAGCTTCGCGGACGCCGGCTTTCCAGCTTCGGCGGACCGAGACCACCCTTGGCGGACGGAGCCCCGCCAGGTCGCAATCACTTTACCCGCGACGCACCAACCGTCCCCCATGGTCGAGATGGAATCCGAGACGGTACTGGCTCGCGGCGACGAGGCTCCCGACTTCGAGCTACCGGGCACCGACGGCGACACCTACTCGCCCTCGGACTTCGCCGACAGCGAGGCGCTGCTGGTCGTGTTCACGTGCAACCACTGCCCGTACGCCCAGGCGAAGGAGGAGCTGCTGAACGAACTGGCGGCCGAGCACGACGACGTGGCGGTCGTCGGCATCAACCCCAACGACGAGGCGGAGTACCCCGAGGACTCCTTCGAGAAGATGCAGGAGTACGTCGAGTCCGGCCGCATCGCCTACGACGCCTACCTCCGCGACGAGTCCCAGGCGGTCGCGGCGGCATACGGCGCGGTCTGCACGCCGGACCCGTTCCTGTTCGCCGACGACGGCGGTACCTTCCGGCTGGCGTACCACGGCCGGCTGGACGACGCGCCGAACCCCGACGACGAGCCGTCGCGCATCGTGATCCGCGAGGCCATCGAGAGCGTCCTCGCCGGCGAGGAGGTCGCGGTCGAGGAGGAGCCCTCCCGGGGCTGCTCCATCAAGTGGACGGAGGGCAACGAGCCCGACTACTGGGACCAGGTGTAGTGGCGACGGTTCGGTTTCCGTCGGCGGTCTGGTTTCGGTCGGCGGTTCGGCTCCGGTCGATGGTTCAGTTCCGGTCGACAGTCGGCGGAGGGGCGTCAGACCCGCTCGACGACCTGCACCGAGGTCTCCGTCGTCAGGACGACGGCGTCGTCGGCGACGGTCCAGAACCGCGTCAGCGGCTCGCCGGCCGCGTACTCCCACCGGCGCGCCCCCGTTTCGGGGTCGAGCGCCGCGAGGCGGTCGGCGTAGGTGACCAGGAGGTCGCCGCCGTCGAACTCGAGGTCCGGCTGGTGGTCCGCCACGGCGGCGTCGGACTCCCGGCTCGCCTCGGGAGATTCCCGACTCCCCTCGGGGGGTTCCCGGCTCGCCTCGCGGGGGTCGAACCGCCAGCGCTCGCGGCCGTCGGCGAGGTCGCGAGCCGTCACCGTGCCGTCGGCCAGCCGGACGTAGGCCGCGCCGTCCCCCACGACCTCCGTGGCGACCGATACCGACTCGAACCGCTCCTGGCCGAGGGGTGGACGGGTCGCCGTCTCCTCGACGCGCCAGCGTTCGGTCCCGTCGGCGAGGTCCAACGCGTGGAGCGTGCTGGTCCGGACGTCCGGTCCGCCGTTCGGCTGGACGTACGTCCACGTCTTCAGGAGGACGGTGCCGTCGGCGGCGCGGCGGGGCGTCGCGAGGTCCGCGTCCGGCGTGAACTGCCACCGGACGGTCCCGTCGTCGGCGGCGACTCCTTCGACGGTCGGCCGGTCGGGGTACTGGGCCCCGGCGTCTATCGATATCGGCCTCGGGTAGCCGCCGGCGACCAGCGTGCCGCCGGCGTGGAGGACTGCGTGGTTGCGCCGGGGGCCGACCGGCGTGGTCCACCGGAGGGTTCCGTCGTCCGCAGCGACGGCGTGGAGGCCACGCCGCGGGTCGCCGGCGTTCGCGAAGCCGCGGACGTACAGGGCGTCCCCGTCGGTAGCCGCCGGGACGAGCCCCTCCGCGGCGATGACCCGCCAGCGCTCGGTCCCGTCGGCCGGGTCGACGGCCACGACGCCCTCGTCGGTCGAGAGGTAGGCGTTACCGTGGTCGGACAGGGCGTGGAACGTCCCGTCGGACCGCCGCCAGCGGTCGGTGCCGTCGGGCCCGAGCCCGACCGTCCCCGAGTGCCACGCTGTCACCACGGTGTTGCCGAGGTGCCAGCTCTCCGCCCCGTCGTCGCCGGCCACGAACGACCACGACGCCGTGCCGCGGGCGGCGTCGAACCCGAGGAGTTCCGCGTACGCGTCCCGGTCGGGCGTCGGGTCGTCGCCGGGCAGTCGGACGACGGCGACGACCGTCCCGTCGGCGAGCATCGGGCCGTCGGCAGGCGGCGTCTCGAGGGTCGCCCGCCAGCGACGGGCGGGGGCGGCGACCCCGGACCGGTCGGTCGGTCGTGCGTCGGTCGGGGCGGGTGATTCGTCAGCCACGGAGGGCGTGTCCGGGCCACGGTTACAGCCGGCGACGGCGGGCAGCGAGAGCGCGACGCCGGCGCGGAGGACCTGTCGGCGCTGCATACCCGAATCTACACGGACGTGTTTGAAAGGAACACTGGATGGTTAAAGCGCGCTTTGAGCCGTGGGGGGCTCAGTCGGACGATTCTCCTCCTTCGGATGACTCCCCTCCGTCGGACGACTCCCCTTCGCCGGACGAGTCCGCGCCGAACGCCCCGCGGTCGGCGAGGTCCGCGACAGTCTCGTCGTCGAGGCCCGCCTCCGCGAACACCGCGCGGGTGTGCTCGCCGGCGTCCGGCGGCGGTGCGTCGAAGCCGCTGTCGGCACCGGAGTAGCGCAGCGGGTGCTCGACGACCGGCACCTCGCGGTCGCCCTCGCCGACCGTCCCCACGCTTCCGCGGGCCTCGGTCTGCTCGTTCTCCAGCGCCGCCCGGACCGACTGGACCGGCCCGGCGGGGACGTTCGCCGCGGCGAGTAGCTCCGTCCACTCCGCGGCCGTGTGCTCGACGAAGACGGCCGCTAGCTCGTCGGCGAGGACGTCGGCGTTCTCGACGCGGTCCGCGTTGGTGGCGAAGCGCTCGTCGTCGGCGAGGTCCGGCCGGTCGATGGCCTCGCAGAGCCGCAGCCAGACGCGGTCGTTCAGGCAGGCCACCGCGAGGCGACCCTCGGCGGTCTCGAAGACGCGGTAGGGAGCCAGCACCGGGTCGCGGGTGCCGAGGCGCTCGGTCTCCTCGCCCGCGAACACTCGCCCGGCCTGCTTGGTGAGCCACGGCAGGACGGCGTCGAGCATCCCCAACTCGACGTAGTCACCCTCGCCGGTCCGCTCGCGGCGGTACAGCGCGCCCACCACGCCGAACGCCGCCCACATCGCCGCCGCGAGGTCCGTTATCGGCAGCCCCACCTTCACCGGCGGGCCGCCCTCCTCGCCCGTGACGTGCATGATGCCCGAGAGCGCCTGGACCAGCATGTCGTAGCCGGGGCGGTCGCGCCACGGTCCGGTCGCGCCGAACGCCGAGATGTCGCAGTAGACGACGTCGGGCGCGTGCTCGCGGAGCGTCCCGTAGTCGACCCCGAGGTTCTCGGCGGTGCCCGGCCGGAAGTTCTGGACGACCACGTCCGATTCCGCGGCCAGCGCGTGCAGGGCTTCCCGGCCAGCGTCGGTCGAGAGGTCCAGCGTCACCGAGCGCTTGTCGTAGTTGACGGTCCAGAAGTACGGCGACTCGCCGTCGACGAACGGCGGGCCGGCCGCCCGGAGCGGGTCGCCGCCGTCGGGGCGCTCGACCTTGACGACGTCGGCCCCCTGGTTGGCGAGCATCAGGGTGCAGAAGCCGCCCGTGACGAACGTCGAGAGGTCGAGGACGGTGACGTTGTCGAGTATCTTCCCTGGCATGGGTCGGGGATGGGGGTGGTCCGGATAAAAACCTCGTGAACGACGACGGGTGGAATCTCCGAGCGACGCCACCACCGTTCCGTTGCGTTTAAATAGCCCAACCGGTGTAGTATTCGACGCACGCCTGCAGGGGGCACGTTCCGACGCGGAGCGAGCACGTCCCCGAGTCCGCGAGGGCGACAGTACCGACGTGTCGTGGTAGCCAAGCCTGGCCCAAGGCGCAGGGTTGCTAACTCTGTGGCGTAAAGCCTCCGGGGTTCGAATCCCCGCCACGACGCTCGACACACCCAACACATGAGCACGGACGAACCACAGGACGACGAGGCCGACGAGGACATTCGATACTTCGTCCGGATCGGCCAGACCGACCTCGACGGCACGAAGTCCGTCGAGCGGTCGCTGACCGACATGAACGGCGTCGGACGGCGCGCCGCGCGCTTCATCGCCCGCGAGGCGGCGGTCGAGCGCTCGGCGACGCTCGGGCGACTCGAGGACGACGAGATAGACCGCATCGTCGAGACGGTCGAGAACCTCGAATCGGTCGCCCCCGACTGGATGACCAACCACCGCAACGACTACTACTCCGGCGAGACCACCCACGAGGTCGGCAACGACCTGTCGATGACGCGCCGACAGGACATCAACCGGATGAAGAAGATACGCTCCTACAAGGGCGTGCGCCACGACCGCGGCCAGAAGGTCCGCGGCCAGCGCACCCGCTCGACGGGCCGCACCGAGGGGACGGTCGGCGTCAACGTCGAGGCCATCAAGGAGGAGATGGAAGAGGAGGAAGCCGAAGAGGAGGAGAGTGAGGTCTGATGCCGCGAACGAAGCTCTACGAGACGCCGAACCACCCGTTCCAGGGCGGCCGCATCGCCGAGGAGCACGACCTCGTCGGCCGGTACGGCCTGAAGAACAAGCAGGAGCTCTGGCGCGCCCAGAGCCAGCTACGGAAGTTCCGCCGCGAGGCCCGCCAGCTACTCGGCCGCGCGCAGGGCGACCCCGACGCCGCCGCCCAGGAGGGCGGGGAGTTCATCGCCCGGCTACGGCGCATCGGCCTGCTGGGCAGCGAGGACGGCCTCGACGACGTGCTGTCGCTGTCGGTGACGGACCTCCTCGAACGCCGCCTCCAGACCCTCGTCTACCGGAACGGGCTGGCGCACACGCCGAGCCAGGCCCGGCAGTTCATCTCCCACGGGCACGTCCGCGTGGGCGACCGCCGGGTCTCCCGGCCGGGCTACAAGGTCGACGTGAGCGAGGAGTCCGAGATACGCTACGACCCGGCTAGCCCGCTGGCCGACGAGCTACACCCCGAGCGGGCGGAGGGCCAGCAATGAGTGACAGCGAGAGCGGCGGGAACCGATGGGGCATCGCCCACGTCCACGCGTCGTTCAACAACACCATCATCACGGTGACCGACACGACCGGCGCGGAGACCATCGCGAAGTCCAGCGGCGGCGCGGTCGTCAAGCAGAACCGCGACGAGTCCTCGCCGTACGCCGCGATGCAGATGGCCGAGGAGGTCGCAGAGCAGGTCCAGGCGGCCGGCATCGAGGGCGTGCACGTCCGCGTGCGCGGCCCCGGTGGCCACCTCCAGAAGAGCCCCGGCCCCGGCGCGCAGGCGACCATCCGGGCGCTCGCGCGGGCCGGCTTGGAGATAGGGCGCATCGAGGACGTGACCCCCATCCCGCACGACGGGACCCGGGGACCCAAGGGCAAGAGCGGGTGACCATGGCCACCGACTTCGACGTCGAGTTCATCGAGCGCGACGACCGGAGCGCCAGATTCCTGGTGCGGGGAGCGACGCCGGCGTTCGCCAACGGCGTCCGCCGGGCGATGATAGCGGACGTGCCGACGCTCGCCGTCGAGGACGTCCGCGTCTTCGAGAACTCCTCCGTGATGTTCGACGAGATGATAGGGCTGCGCCTCGGGCTGGTCCCGCTGACGACGCCCCTAGAGGAGTTCGAGGAGGGCGACGTAGTGACCCTCGGCCTCGACGTCTCCGGGCCGGGGACCGCCTACTCCGGCGACATCGTCACGGACCACCCGCGCGTCCAGCCGGCCGACGAGAACGTCCCCATCATCGACCTGAAGGACGACCAGCGCATCGAGCTCGAGGCCGAGGCCGTCCTCGACACGGGCCGCAGCCACGCCAAGCACCAGGGCGGCGTCTCGGTCGGCTACCGCCACCTGCAGTGGGTGGAGGTCCTCGGCGACCGCGACGAGTTCGCCGAGGAAGAGCCCCACGTGCTGCGCGGGGTCATCGAGGAGCGCGCCCCCGAGCACGCCGAGCCAGTCGACGGCGAGACGCCCGCCGAGGGCGACATCGTCCCGACGGAGGCGTTCGACCACGACGTCACCAAGCGCTACCCCGGCAAGGAGCTGGCGGTCCACGACGTCGAGAACGCCTTCGTGTTCCACGTCGAGACCGACGGCTCGTTC
>CAZPIG010000047.1:0-13922 GCA_964586205.1 uncultured Halobacteriales archaeon
GTCGACGCCGGGGCGGGGGACGCCGGGGCGACGGAGCCCGGCGGCGGTGCGGCCGACCAGCCTCCGACCGACGACGGCGGTCTGGACCTCGGCGACGCCGCAGACGAGGAAGCGACTGACGACGCGGCGACTGCTGGCGCGGAATCGGTGGCCGACGGAGCAGACGACGGCGGCCTGGACCTCGGCAGCGACGATGCGACGGCGGACGACGAGACGGCGGGCGACGCGACGACCGCCGGCGCGGCGACGGCGGACGCCGACGCGACCCCCGCGGACGGGGCGGACGACGGCCTCGACCTGGGTGGCGACGACGGGGCGACGGGCGACGGACCCGCCGACGCGACGCCGGACGCCGAGACGACACCGCCCGACGACGCGGCGGCCGACGAGCCTCCGGCCGACGACGGCGGTCTGGACCTCGGGGGCGAGGACGACGTGACCGAGGACGACGCAGCCGACGACGCGACCCCAGCCGACGATGCGGCGACCGGCGACGCCGAGGTGGACCACGAGGACGACGGCAGCCTGGACCTCGGCGACGACGCCGGGGACGAGGCACCGGCCGACGACGGTGGGCTCGACCTCGGTGGCGAGGACGACGAGACCGAGGACGCGACGGACGACGGCCTCGACCTCGGCGACGACGCCCCCGACGAAACAGCGGACGTCGCCGAGGACGACGGAGCGACAGTCGACGACGCGGCCGATGGCGACGGCCTGGACCTCGGCGGCGACGGGACCTCGTCCGGGGACGCCGCGGACAGCGACGCGGCGGTCGACGCGAGCGCGGCCGACGACGGTACCGCCGCCGAGGAAGCGGACGACGGCGGCCTCGACCTCGGGGGCGAGGGGACCGACGACGCGACCGACTCGGCCGCTGCTGACGCCGATGCGGCGGGCGGGGAGACGGCTGACGAGGCTCCGACCGACGACGGGGGGCTCTCGCTGGACGACGCCCCGGCGGCCGGCGCTTCGGCGGACGACGCCTCAGCAGAGGACGACGCACAGGCAGTCGACGCCTCGGCGGACGAGGCGACCGGCGGGACCACGGACGACGCTCCGGCCGCGTCCGGCGACACAGGAGCGGACGCCGACCCCGGAACGACTGACGACGCCGGAGCGGCCGACGACGCCGATGCTGCCGCGGCGGCCGGGACGGACGCAGCCGCCACGGCGACGGGCGTCGAGAGCGTGGCCACCGCGCTCGCCGAGGAGATACGCACCGGCGACGTCCCCGAGGGCGAGCTCGAGGTGCTTCGCGAGGAGCTCGGACTGCACCCCTCCCGGAGCACGGATGTCCGCATCAGCGACCTCCAGGCCCGGGTCGACGACCTGTCGGCCTACACGGACGCCCTAGAGGAGTTCATCGACGAACAGGGCACCGCCGACGAGATACTCGGCAACATGGAGGCCGAGGTGGACGCCGTCGGCGAGGACCTCGCAGACCTCCGGGAAACCGTCTCGGGGGTCGAAGACGACGTGGCGGACCTCGACGACTCGCTCGACGACGTGGAGAGCGAGGTCGAGGGGGTCGCCGACGACGTGGCCGAGGTGCGCGAGTCCGTCGAGGACGTGGCCGACGACCTCGCGGACGCCGAGTCCGATCTCGAAGCCCGCGTCGACGCCGTGGCGGAGGACGTCGACGCCGTCGAAGGCGACCTCACCGAGCGCGTCGACACCGTCGAGTCGAACCTCGCCGACCGCGTCGACGCCACCGAGGCCGACCTCCGCGACGAGCTCGACGCCCTCGAATCCGACCTCGGGGAGACCGTCGAGGGCGTCGAGGCGGACCTCGCCGACGACGTCGAGGCCGTGGAGGCCGACCTCGCCGGGGAGCTGTCGGCGCTCGCCGACGAGGTCGCGGACCTGCGGGAGACGGTCGAGGACATAGAGGCGTGGCGCGACGACCTCGGCGAGATGTTCAACTGACGCCCGGACTGTTCCGACTCCGACGACGGTCCGGCGTCGTACCGGTCGTCACGCTCCCCCGACGCGCGACAGTCCTGTCGCCGAAGCGACGCCTGTCTGACGCAGGCGTATCGTATAGCGACACACTGTTTACGCGGTCGGGGTCAAACGGCTCGGGGACGAGCCGCGTCGCACCCGCACCTCACAGCAGCGAGTAGACGTTCGCCTCGTACACCTCCCGGACCCGGTCGCCCCAGTTGTGGGTGTAGGTGTCGACGACGTCGCTCGCCACGTCGCCGCGCAGGTACTTCACGACGCCGCGGTCGCCGGTGCGGTCCTGGAGGTGGAAGAATGGAGACGCGAGAGGCTGCGGTGGATCCGACGCCACTACCGGGCGGCGTCACAGGGGGTTGGCGTGGGTTCGGGGACGACGAGGAGGGTTCCAACGTCGATATCGTCGCGGATGGTCACCTCCACCAGCGACCGCCGGTCGTCCGGGTACGCGTCGACGGTCTCCGAGACCGTCGTCCCGTCGTCTAGCTCCACACGGACGACGTACGTCCCCGCCTTCGGGAAGACGTCGAAATGTCCCCAGCGCTCTCTCGGTTCTACAGTAATGGTTTCCTCGAATACCGGTTCGCCGTCCGTGGCGTCGGTCCCGTCTTCGGTTACCGTTACGGTCGCGGTTACCGTCGTCGACGAGAGGTTCGCGACCCAGAGGTCTTGGGTCGGCGTGGGGGTCGGCGGGTCGCATTCGCCTGGTGGTACTTCAGTACTCCCGTCCGTAGACGGTCCATCCGTCTCCGTTGGTGATCCTCGGGGGCCGTCGGAGGGCGTGTCCACGCAGCCAGCGAGGATGGCTGAAATCCCACCCAAAACCACGCGTCTCGAATGCATCATCGGATTGAATGGACTGTTGATAGGTGTATGCTTCGGTCCATCACAAGGGTTGATTCTCCGTCTGGATACGGCGGTCGCGTCGACCCGCGGCCCGGGCCGACCTCCGGCGGGACCACCGGTGGACGAATCGGCGACCCCGTGACGAACGACAGGTACACGGCGACTCCTGGAACCACAGCGATTCCCTCCCTGACACCACCGTCCGACGCCCCTCACAGCACCGAGTAGACGTTCGTCTCGTACACCTCCCGCACCCGGTCGCCCCAGTTGTGGGTGTAGGTATCGACGACGTCGGTCGCCACGTCGCCACGCAGGTACTTCACGACGCCACGGTCGCCCGTGCGGTCCCGCAGGTGGGTCGTGAAGAAGTGCCGGAAGTAGTGGGGGGTGACGTTCTCGCGCGCGCCAGCACCGTCGCGGTACCAGCCCGCCCGCCGGGCGTGCGTGCGGACGACGTGGGCGGCCATGTCGGTCGTCAGCCGGCGGCCCCAGTCGTCGCGCGTGCTGACGAACAGCGGGTCGGCGTCGGAGACGGGGTCCGGACGGACGGCGAGCCACTGTTCGAGGACCGTCCGTAGTTCGTCGTCGACGGGCACCACCGTCGAGCGGCGGCGCTTGTTCGACGCGCTGCGGCGCTCGCCGTTGACTACCTCCCCGCGCGCGGGCGCGCTGTCGACGTACAGCGAGTCGGGGTGGGCCTGTAGCTCGCCCCGCGGCGCGTCGTGGCCGGCTCCGCCGTCGGCGACAGTAGGTCCGTCCTCGCGAGCGTCGTACCCGTCGTCACGAACGTCGAACTCCTCGTCGCGACCGTCGAATCCCTCGTTGCCCACGCCGTCGCGGACGTCGGTGAGGTGGAGGTCCCGGCGGTCGAGGTTGCAGAGCTCCCCGACCCGGACCCCCGTCTTCAGCAGCGTCACGACGACGGCGCGCTCGAGGGGGTGGCTCACGCCTGCGACGAACGACCGCATCTCGGGGAGCGACACCTCCCGGCGGGTGGGGTCGGTGGCGATGGTCTCGTCCATCTCCTCGACGACCAGCGCCATGGGGTTGGCCTCGAACGCGCCGACCTGGGTCATGTAGGCGTAGAAGCGGTGGAGGTAGGAGGCGTAGGTCGCGACGGTGCTGTCGGCCACAGCGTCGCGCTCGGCGTGGATCCACGCCATGCAGTCCCGGCGGGTCGCCGTCGCGAGCGGGTCGCCGGCGTCGGCCCGCGGCCCGTCGCGGGCAGCGCGCCCGCTGTGGACACCGGACGCGGCGTCGACGTCGCCCGACGTGGCGTCGACGTCGCGGCCGCCGGCGACCGCCCGTCCGCCGTCGGTGCTCGCGCGGTCCGCGAGGAACGCGCGGAACTCCCGCAGCACCCGGCCGTACGCCCGGCGGGTCCGCTCGGTCTTCCCGTGGTACTCCATGTCCTGGAGGAAGTACTCGACGGGGTCGTCGGTCCCGGGGCAGTAGTCGGCGTCAGCGCTCATCGTCGGTCAGGGTGTAGCCGCCCAGTCGTCCACTGTGCTGGACCCGGTCGTCGGACTGGAGCGCCTGGAGGGTCTCCTCGAGGCGGCCCTCCACGTCGTCGGTGACCGCCGCGACCAGGTCCTCCCACGAGAGCGCCTCGGTCCCCGCGAGCGCCTCGACCACTCTCGCCTCGAGGTCTCGACCGCCGTCGGCCGCCGCGGCCGGCGTCGCGGCGTCCCCCGTCGCAGCGGGGGCTCCGTCGTCGCTCGTCCCGGACGCCGCGGGAGCGTCTCCGGCACCGTCCGCTCCGAACCCCCGCCGGCCCGCCTGGACCATCGTCCGGACGAACTCGCTGAGGCTCATGTCCAGCTCCTCGGCGTGGTCGCGCCACGCCCCCTTCTGGTAGGCCGGGACGTACGTCTTGACCGCCGTCCGCTCGGTGTCGGCGTCGGCCTCGCTCATCGGAGTGATTATCTCGCGGCGGTCACTTCAAGGTATGCCTAGAGGCGAGGATAAGGTTGTTTATCCGTGTTTCTAGTGCTTTGTCGAACGGCAATTTTCCAGTTATTCCGTGGACATAGTACCCCACTCGCTCCGACCCATCTCCTGGACGACCACCGGCCACTGGACAACGGCGACTGAGCGGCGACGGCGTGAATCTCCACCGAATCCACCCGCTACCTGGCCCGCTGGGGAGTCCGGAGTACCACACCCGGATTCACCCGGTTTCGAACCGCCTCCCCTAGGGGTCGCGGCCGCGAAAGCGCCTTCCAGCACCCCCGATTCGACGCCGTGCCGGCCAGCCACGGTGGAATCGGTCGTGACCGGAAGGTCAGTAGTTCGCTCGTCGCGACTCTCGACGGGTCGAGCGGAGGGGGTGTCCCACGAACGCGAGGACCGCCGCAAAAGTCAGATACAATACCAGAACTTCGAACATAGTTGGAGGAGGAACCAATAAATAGAATATCGCTATACACGTCGGCGTGTCGTCAGCGCGACAAACGTATCGGCTCGCTTCAACTATCGTCGCCGCTCCCGTCGTCCGGCGGGACCGACTGGAAGTCGGCCACCGCCGCACGGAACGCCTCGGGAACGTCGATTGGAGCGCCACCTTCGTCGTCGGCAGCGTCCTCGCTTCCTTCGCCCGCGTCCTCCGCTTCCCCGTCACCACTGGCGTCGACCGCGACGTGGACCACGCTCCCGTCGGTGAGCACCGTCCCGTCGGCGGCGCGACGCGCCTCGTACTCCGCCGTCAGGCTCGCCCCGCCGACCGAGGCGACCCGGAGGCGGTTCTCGACGGCGTCGCCGAATCCCGCGGCCGCGTGGAAGTCGAGGTCCGCGTGGACCACGTGGGTCGTCCACCCCGCCTCGGCCATCCGCTCGTAGTCGTAGCCGAGCCGGCGGACGTACTCGTTGAACGCCTCGTCCAGGTACGTGAAGTAGACGCCGTAGAAGACCACGCCCTGCTGGTCGGTCTCGGCGAAGCGGACCCGGTTCTCGTAGACGACGGGTGGCGACCCGGCCATGGTGGAGGGTGGACCCCGGAGCGACAAAAGCGCGCCGGCAGCGAGTCGTGAGGAGCACTCGTCGACTGGCGGCCCCCTCGCACCGGCGTGACTGTCCGACCGTGCCGGCCCCGGACCGCCGGTAACCAAAGCCCGCCCTACCCCTCGGTTGTCCGACCTTGTCGAAGAGTAATCGCAGTACGGAGCTGGGTAGTGGTATGGTAACACCCTGAACATTTTTGCGTGTTCACGCCCACCAAGGGTCTATGGTTTCGGACGGTTCGACCGCAGACGACGCCGGAACGCGGAGCCACGGCCGGACGGGGGACGCCGGGCCGCGGACCGGGAGGAGCGAAGAGGGGCCCGACCAGCAGAGGGGTACGGACCGGCAAACGGACTCCACCCGCACGTCCGCTCGCACGCGCGGTGGTGGTAGTGTTAGTGTGCCGGCCCGTCCCGTAGCCCGCCGGGACTACCTGAAGGCCGCCGGGGCGGCGGGCGCGCTCGCCGTCGCCGGGTCGGGGGTGGCCGCTGCCCAGAACGCCATCTCCATCGGCGTGCTCGCGCCCGCCCCGTCGGACAACCCCATCGGCGCGTCCATGGCCAACGGCGCTCGGCTCGCGGCCCAGCAGGTCAACGAGACCGACCAGCTAGACGCCGACCTCGAGGTCGTCGTGGGGGACACCGCCGAGGACCCCTCCACCGGGCTGACCCAGTACCGGCAACTGACCCTCGGCCGGAACGTCGACGCGACGGCCGGCATCTTCACCAGCGAGGTGCTGCTGAACGTCATGGACGACATCGCCGAGCAGCAGACGGTCCACATGACCACCGGGGCGGCGACGCCACAGGCCAGCGCGCTCGTCAACGAGCAGTACGACCGCTACAAGTACCACTTCCGGCCCGGCCCCATCAACGCCCACCACCTCGGGGAGAACCTCGTGGACTTCGGCGACGCCATGTTCGGGGACATGGGCTGGCAGTCCATCGCGGTGCTGGTCGAGGACTACGCGTGGACCGAGCCCGTCTCCGCGGTGCTCGACGACCAACTGAGCGAGGTCGGCTCCGAGATAGTCCTGCGCACCCGGTACGCGTCCGGGACCGAGAACTTCGGGCCCATCTACGACGAGGTCGAGGACAGCGGTGCCGACGCGGCGCTGACGGCGATGGCCCACACGGGCACCGCCGCCGTCGTCCAGTGGGCGAGACAGCAGCGGTCGTTCGCGTTCGGCGGCATCCACGTCCCGATGCAGCTACCGTCGTACTACGCGAACGTGGACGGGGCCTGCCGCTACGGCATCACGCAGAACTCCGCGACCCCCACCAGCGAGGTGACCGAGCAGACGGTGCCGTTCGCCAACGCCTACCAGGAGGAGTTCGGCCAGTACCCCGTCTACACGGGCTACATCACCTTCGACGCCGTCAAGCAGTACGCCGAGGTGGTCGCGGAGGCCGGGACGACGGACGCCGACGAGGTGGTCTCGGGGCTGGAGGATAGCTCCTACACCGGCACGGTGGGCACCATCGAGTACTACCCGCCGGACGACGAGTTCGCCCACGACGTGATATACGACCCGGAGAACGTCTTCCCCGTCTACCAGCAGTGGCAGGAGGACGAGGGCGAGGGCGTCCAGGAGGTCATCTTCCCCGAGGACCTCGCCACCGCCGAGTACCAGTCGCCCCCGTGGGCGTAGCCCCCACCATGGACGGTTGTCGGACGGTCGAGCGAGGAGGGGTCCCGGGGTGTGCGCCCGGTCCGGGGAGTCCCGACGCCGGGCGGAGGCGCGGACCGTCTGCGCCCCGCGGAGCGGACGCGAACGGAGCCAGCACCCGCGCCGACAGAAGTCCCACTGCCGGTTACGGTGGCCGCACTGGCAGTCGCACCGACGGCGGCCGCACCGACCGGCGGACCGGGGCTATCCGTTGGCGGGGACGGGTCACTATCCATTGGCGGGGATGGGTCACTATCCACCTCCGGGTAGCGGTCAGTTCCAACAGTGAACGCGTTGTTCGTCGATGGATATCACCCTGCAAACTTAAGGTGGACCCCCCGTTTACCTCGCGTATGCGTCGGGTAAACAATGATAAGCACACGGATAGTGAGGGAAGCAACGGTAAGGCTGCGGGGAGCCATTCGAACAACGGAAACGGGCGGGTCCGCCGGCGGCGGTTCCTGCAGGCGACTGGCGCGGCGGGCGCGGCGGCGCTGGCGGGCTGTCCGCTGGGCGGCGGTGGCGGCGGCACGACGCCCTCCGGCGACGTGACCATCGGCGTGCTCGCGCCTGCCCCGTCGGACAACCCCATTGGGGCGGCCATCGCCAACTCCGCGGAGCTGGCGGCCCAGCAGATAAACGACGACGGCGGCCTCCTCGGCGCGGACGTGACCGTCGACGTCAGGGACACCGCGGAGGACCCCGCCACGGGGCGGACGAAGTACCAGGAGCTGACCGTCGGGGAGGACGTCGACCTGACGACCGGCATCTTCACCAGCGAGGTGCTGCTGAACGTCCTCGACGACATCTCCACCCAGCAGACGGTCCACATGACCACGGGCGCTGCGACGCCCGAGGCGAGCGCGCGGGTCAACGAGGACTACGAGAACTTCAAGTACCACTTCCGGACGGGTCCCATCAACGCCCACCACCTCGGCGTGAACATGATAGACTTCGTCGAGGCGATGTCCGACGACCTCGGCTGGGAGTCGGTCGCCGTGCTTGTCGAGGACTACGAGTGGACGAACCCGGTGCAGGCGGTCCTCGACGACCAACTCGCCGACACCGGCGTCGACGTGGCCACGACCGAGCGGTACGCCGCCGGGACGGAGAACTTCACGCCCATCTACGACCAGGTCGAGCAAAGCGGTGCCGACGCCGCGTTCACCGCGATGGCCCACACGGGCACCCCGGCCATCGTCTCGTGGGCCAGACAGCAGCGCCCGTTCGAGTTCGGCGGCATCCACGTCCCCTCCCAACTGCCGGCGTACTACCAGCTGACCCAGGGAGCCTGCCGGTACGCGGTTACCCAGAACGCGGCGACGCCGACCAGCGAGATAACCGAGAAGACGGTGCCGTACGCCAACGACTACCGCGAGGCCTACGGGCAGTTCCCCGTCTACACGGGGTACATCACCTTCGACGCCGTCAAGCAGTACGCCGAGGCTGTCCGGTCGGCGGGCTCCATCGCGGCCGACGACGTGGTGACGGCGCTGGAGGACAGCTCCTTCACGGGGACCGCCGGCACTATCGAGTACTACGGCCCCGACCACGAGTTCGCACACGACGTGATATACGACCCGGAGAACGTCTACCCGGTCTACCAGCAGTGGCAGGAGAGCGAGGGAAGCGGGGTCCAGGAGGTCCTGTTCCCCGGCGACCTCTCGACTGCCGACTACGCCAGACCACCGTGGGTGTAGAGCCGTGATAGACCTGCTCAACGTCGACCTGCTGAACGTCGCCGTCAACTCCGTCATGCGCAGCGCGCTGTACGCGCTGGTCGCCATCGGCTTCACGCTGATATTCGGCGTCGGCGGCGTGCTGAACCTCGCCCACGGGGCGAGCATCACCGTCGGGGCCTTCGCCGCCGTCGTGGCGGTGAACGCCCTCCAACTCGGCGTCGTGGGCGCGGTCGCTGCGGCGGTCGTCGTGCCCGCGCTGTTCGGCGCGGTGCTGTACCTCGTGCTCATCCGGCCCGTCGAGGACGAGCCCATCATGGTGATGATACTCACGCTCGTCACCGCGGTCGCCATCGAGCAGGTCATCCTGACGACGTTCGGGGGCACCGACAAGGCGCTCCCGGCGCTGGTTTCCGGGCAGTTCCCGTTCGCCGGGAGCCGCATCCAGTGGAACCTCGTCGTCGTGTTCGCGCTCTCGTGGGCGGTCATCGGCGGCCTGTTCCTGTTCGTCAACTACACCCGGACGGGCAAGGCCGTCCTCGCGACCAGCATGAGCCCGAAGGGGGCCGCGCTGGTCGGCATCGACGCCGAGCGCATCGCGCTGCTGACGTGGGTGCTCGCTGGCGCGCTGGCCGGCCTCGCGGGCCTGTTCCTCGGCTCCCAGCAGACCGCCGGCTGGCAGATGGGCCGGACGCCGCTGGTCATCTCCTTCTCCATCGTCGTGGTAGGCGGTATCGGCTCCATCCGCGGCAGCGTCGTCGGCGCGTACCTCATCGGCACCCTCGAGGTGGCGACCACCACCATCATCGATTCGAGCCTGACCGGGCTGACGCCGCTTCTGGTGCTGGTCGCGGTGCTGCTGATAAAGCCCGAGGGCCTGTTCGGACGGGAGCTGGTCGAGGGATGAGCGCGGCCGACGCCGTCGACGACTGGACGACGCGGCTGTCGCCGACCGCGCTCCCGCTGCGGTACAAGCTCGGGGTCGCCGGCCTCGTCGGGCTGGCGCTGCTGCCGCTGGGGACCGGTCCGCTCACCGCGCTGAAGGTGACCGGCGCGCTGTACGTCGCCATCTTCGCGATGAGCTGGGACGTGGTCTCGGGCTACACCGGCCAGATAAGCTTCGGCCACGCCCTGTTCTTCGCGGTCGGCGGCTACACGTCGGCGCTGCTGAACCTCGGGTACGGCCTGCCGCCGCTTCTGTCCATCCCGGTCGGGATGCTGTTCGCGATGGTCGCGGGCGTGCTCATCGGCGTGCCGGCGCTGCGGCTGCGCGGGCCGTACTTCTCGCTGGTGACGCTGGTCGCCCCGCTCATCCTGAACCAGATATTCATCTACCGCAGCGACGTGTTCGGCGGCGAGGTGGGGCTGCCCGAGAGCCCCGACAGCCTGCTGGGCTTTACGCCCGTCGGCAACTACTACCTCGCGTTCGGGCTGTTCGTGGTCGTGCTGGCGGTGCTGCTGGCGGTGACCCGCTCGGACGCGGGCCAGGTGTTCACCGCCATCCGCGAGGACGAGGACGCGGTCGCCGCGGTCGGGCTGAACCCGGCGAAGTTCAAGACGTTCGCGTTCGTGCTGAGCGGGGCCGTCGGCGGCCTCGCGGGGGCCGTGTTCGTCCACACGCCGGTGGGCAACCCCCAGCCGAGCCAGCTACTCGCGCTGACGGTCAGCATCGAGGTCATCATCGCCGCGGTGCTCGGCGGCATGGGCACCATCGTCGGCGCGGCCATCGGCGGGATGTTCGTCTACCTCGTCCCCCAGTACCTCAGCAACGTGGACGCGACCATCCCCGTCGTCGGCGCGCCGGTGTCTGACATGGACTTTCTGGTGTTCGCCGTGCTGACGCTGGTGCTGCTGTTCGTCCTGCCCGGCGGGGTCATCCGGTGGGCCATCGGCCTCGGGCGGCAGGCGCTGCCGCTGTCGACGCTGCCGCGGCGGGCGAGCGGCCAGCTAGCGACCGTGCCGTCGCGCGTCGGCGCGTGGCTGGGGTCGCTGCCCCGCCGCTTCCGGGATCGCCTCCGCGGGATGGCCGACAGCGCCGACGGGCTGTTGGGCGGAGGTGACCGGCCGTGAGCAGCGACGCGTCCGGCGGCGCGACCACGGCGGACGAGACCGCTGGCGAGCCGACCGGCGACGAGGACTCCGAAGCCGGGGAGTCGGCCTACGGCCCCGACGACGGGCTGCTGGTGCTGGACTCGCTGACCAAGGAGTTCGGCGGCCTCACCGCGGTCGACGACCTCTCCTTCGCCGTCTCGGAGGGCGAGATACTGGGGTTCATCGGCCCGAACGGGGCCGGCAAGTCCACGACGTTCAACTGCGTCACCGGCGTCCACCACCCGACGGCGGGGACGGTGTACTACCGCGGCGAGGACGTGACCGGCGTATCGACCCACCGCATGGTCAAGCGGGGGCTCGCGCGGACGTTCCAGTCGTTCCGGCCGCTCCGGGACCGCTCTGTGGTACAGAACGTCGCGCTGGCGCTCGTACCGGACCGGCTGTTCTCGCTGTCGGGGCTCCGCGGCGAGACCCGCCAGCGGGCGGCCGCGGTCTGCGAGCGCGTCGGCCTCGGGGACCGCCTCGGGGCGACGCCCGGCGAGCTACCGCACGCGGGCCTGTTGCGGCTCGAGCTGGCGCGCGCATTGGCGACCGACCCCGACCTGTTGCTGGTCGACGAGCCGTTCGCCGGGCTGTCGGGCCCGGAGGTCGAGAGCGTCTCGGACCTGCTGGTCGAGCTACGCGAGGAGGGGCTGACGCTGGTGGTCGTCGACCACAACATGCGCGGGCTGCTGTCGCTCATCGACCGCGCCGTCGTCATCCAGTTCGGCGCGAAGATAGCCGAGGGGACCCCCGAGGAGGTCCGCTCGGACCCGCAGGTCCAGGCGGCGTACCTCGGAGGTGACTCCTGATGGGCTCGGATGGAGACTCCGCGGGTGCCGACGACGGAGCAGCGCCGGCTGACGGCAGGCGGGCGGCGAGCGAGGCCGTCGCGGACGACGGCGTCGAATCCGCAGGCAGCGCCGGAGCGACGACCGACGACGGGGCCGTCGCCACCGACGGCGGGACCGCGGCGAGCGGCGGCGAGGCCGCCCCTGCTGGAGACGAGGCGGTCTTGTCCGTCGCGGACCTGGCGGTCTCGTACGGTCAGGTGGCCGCGCTGCGCGGCGTCTCCTTCGAGGTGCCCGAGGCGTCGGCGGTGGCCGTCATCGGCCCGAACGGGGCCGGCAAGTCCACGCTCGCGGACGCCATCTCGGGGTTCGTCCCCTACGAGGGCAGCGTCGCCTACCGCGGGACGGAGGTGGCGACGACGTCGCCCGCGCGGCTGGTCGAGCGCGGACTCATCCACTGCACGGAAACCCGCGACCTCTTCGGCCACATGAGCGTGGCCGACAACCTCCGGCTGGGCGGCTACCGCCACCACGAGGGCCTCCGGGAGCGCGTCGAGCGGGTGTACGACCTGTTCCCGACGCTGGCGGAGCGCAAGGACCAGGACGCCCGCACGCTGTCCGGCGGCGAGCAGCAGATGCTCGCCATCGGCCGGGCGCTGACGGGCGACCCGGACCTGCTCGTCCTCGACGAGCCCACGCTGGGGCTCGCGCCGGTGGTCCGGGAGTCCATCAGCGACGGCATCGACCGGATACTGGACGAGGGCGTGACGGTGCTGCTCTGCGAGCAGAACGTCACGTTCGCGCTGGACCACGCCGACACGGTGCACCTGCTGGAGAACGGGCGCTTCGAGCGCTCGGGCGACCCCGAGACGCTGCGCGGCGACGAGTACGTGCGCGACGCGTACCTCGGGGAGTAGGAGTCCCCGCTCAGGGGCATTCGTTTCTCGTTTCGGCCCCTCGGCCCCACGCCGATGTCGCCGGTTCGGGGGTGGCGGTCGATGTCGGAGTCCACGAACCCTCCGGGTCGGAGGGGTAGCGCGGCCGATATCGGGTTCGTACCGCTGGAGATCCGGCCGTCTCGCCGGAACTCGACCGTGCCGCGAGCTACGTGTAAACTACATCTCGCTATAATAATCGTCGGTCCTGCTGGCGCTCTGCGGGCCGGGCGAGTGGCGTCCTAGGCGTTACTGCGTCCATCAGCGGGAAACCGTCACTACCGGCGACAGTCGGGGGCGCTGTACCAGACCACGTCGACGAACCACTCGCCGGTGTCGCCCAGCCGTCGGTTGTGCACCGTCACGGCGTACCGGCCGTCGCGTTCCGGTTGCACCGTGTAGATGTTGTCGACGGGGGGTCCGTCGACGAGCGCGCTGCCCGCCGGGTCCGCGATCCTGAGACGGGGCAGGTGGTCCGCGTCCGGGTTGGTGACTCTGACGTAGAGCTCCTCGCCCGCCCGGAGGTCGACCTCCCACCCAGTGGCCGTCTGAACCCCCAACAGGCCGGCCAGTCGCGGCGCGAGGAAGACCCGCTCGAAGTCGAGAAGCTCCTGTTCGGCACAATCGGCATCGGGGTCGACCGCGGACCGTCGAACCTGCAGCTCCGTCCGGTCGCCGTCGGACCCTCCGAGGCAGCCACTCGACGCCGCGACGCCGGCGGTCCCGACTGCGGCCAGACAGGCACGTCGATTCATGTCGGTTCGTGTAATAGATTGCCAAGCAAAAAGATACTGGTCCGGCTGGCGTGGGGTGTCAACGTTAGCTCCGACATGGGCGTGAAACCACCGTCGGGCGGGAGTTTCGCGAGCGGAGCGAGCGAAACGTCGGCGAGCTTCGCTCGCCGGAACTGAAAGGGGCCGGTCGCTGGACGAAGCCCGGCGACGGTGAG
>CAZPIG010000048.1:0-13918 GCA_964586205.1 uncultured Halobacteriales archaeon
CCGCCACAACGCTTAGATCGGGCCGATCCCAACCCCGGCCCATGCCCGAGTGGCTCCCCGTCGTCCGGCGGGAGCTGGCCCGCTACCGCGAGCAGACGGGATACGACGTGGTGGAACTGCAGGAACTGTACGACCAGATGCTGCCGGTCCTCGAAGCGGCGTTCCCGAACAACGACCATCCGAAGGCGAAGCTACGACAGAGAATTCAGCGATTGGGTAAACTCGGCGAGGTCGAATTCGTAGACAACGACGGTACCTACCGAATCCTGACGCTGGACGACGACCGCGCACCGCCACTGGGGGAATCAGCTTCCGACGCGTCCGCGTCATCACCCGCGGACTCCGACGCCACCGACCTCGCCGATGTCCAGTACACCGCCGCCGAGTACGAGACGACCGTCGGCGCGCGTTCGATACCCCGCGCCTTCCGCGACGCCATCCTCGACAGCTACGGCCACACCTGCCCGGTCTCCGGCGTCGACCACGACCGCCTGCTCGACGTGGCGCACGTCCTCCCCTGGAGCGACCACCCCGACCGCCGGACCGACCCGGGGAACGTCCTCCCGCTCTCGAAGACCCACCACGCGGCGTTCGACGCGGGACTGTTCACCCTCGACGCCGACCTCGCGCTCCACGCCGCGCCCGACTTCGAGACCGACTGCGACCACCTCCGGCGGACCGTCCTCGACCGCGACGGCTCGCGCCTCGACGCGCTCGACGGCGCGGCGCTGACCCCCGCGCTCCTCGACCGGCGCAACGAGACACTCGACTGGTGGTGAGTCGTACCCGCTCAGATGACCGACTCCTCGGGGTCGGCGGTCTCGGTCAGGTACTCGCGGCCCCAGCCGTGTAGCTCGCCGATGGCGCTCTCTAAGCCTCGCCCGTACTGGGTGAGCGAGTACCGGACGTCGACGGGCTTCGAGTCCGTCACGGTCCGCTCGACGAGGCCCTTCTCCTCCAAGTCCGTCAGCGACTCCGAGAGCACCTTCCCGGAGATACCCTGGATCTCGTCCTCTAGCTCGCCGAACCGGAGGGGCCCGTGCTCCAACAGCCGGTGGACGATGACCGGGTGCCACTTGCGGCCGAGCACCGACGATACGGCTACCATCGGACACCAGTCGTCGCCCGGACACCACGTCGGAAGGGGTTCGCCCTCGCTGGCCATGTCTGGATTCAACTTAGTTACGATAGGTAATTAAATCACGGGGGGTACCGCGGCGAAGATGGATTACTTGTGGTAATGTAGTGACTTGACGGTCATCGGTGGCGTCCAGTACGTTCTACCCGACCAGGACGGTTACCGTACGTAAATCGGCTACCTTCAATCACGTGTTGAGCTTCACTTACCCGGCAGTAATCTATCGAGCCGCACGTTAATACACATTTATTGATACGTGGGGAGTCGTGTCGTCCATGTCGGAGGCAACGACACGAACGGATTCGACGGCGGCCGGGTTCCGCGGCGACCTCGACGGGACCCGTCGGCTGCTGAAGGTCGTGTACGGACTCGTACCGATAGTCGCGGGGCTCGACAAATTCGCGAACGTGTTGACCGACTGGACGGCGCTGCTGCCCGGTGCCATCGCCAGCGCACTGCCCGTCGAGCCGACGGTGTTCATGTACGTCGTCGGTGTGGTCGAGATAGTCGCGGGCGTGGTCGTGCTGTCGCGGTACACCGAGGAGGGGGCCTACGTGGTCGCGGCGTGGCTGACGCTCGTCGCGGTGACCCAGGTCGTCGCCGGGAACTTCGACGTCGCCGTCCGGGACCTCGTGATGGCGGTCGGCGCGGTGGCGCTGGCGCAACTGGAAGTGGCGAGCGGGTCGTGAGGGCGCGCGACGACTCCGACCACCATCGTCGCCCGTCAGACGCGCCCGTCACACCGCCTCGGTCGTCACCTCGAAGACGTAGTCGCGGAAGCCGTAGCGCTCGGTCCCGTCGGGCGTCAGTCGGTCGAGGTAGCTGTGTGCGGTCGCGGCCGCGCCGAGTCCGGCGCGGTACCGGACGGAGCCGACGCCCTCGGTCGCCGCGTACGACAGCGTATTCCGCAGGCCTGCCGTCTGCCGGACGTGCTCCGGGAGTAGCGTCACGTCCGTGTCGCCGCCGACGAACGAGACGACCAGTTCCTCCTCGCGCTCGTCCGCGCCGGTCCGGACGACGAGTTCGTCGCCCCGCCACCCCACGTCCGCGACGGCGTCGGTGGGGCGAACCGGCGGTCCTTCGCCAGCGAGGCCGAACACGGTGCCCACCTCGAACTCGTCGTCCGGCGTGGAGTCGAAGTAACCGTCCACAGAGAAGCCATAGACGCCCGGGCCGAGGCCGCTCAGCGTCACGTCGCTACGCTCCGTGTAGAACTCGGTACCGTAGAACGTCGTGTTGTCCGCGGTGATGCGGTAGGTGTGGGACGCTCCCGGTTCGATGCGGTGGAGGGGTACCGGGACGACAGTCGGCGCTATCCACCGCCACTCGCTACCGTCCCACTTCTGGAGCCGCCAGCCGTACTCGTTCCATTGGAACCGTTCGTCCGCGCGGTTGCGGACGGTGAACTCGACGGTTCCGTCGGGGAGCGAGGCGACCGCCTGCGACAGCGACAGCTCGATGCGCTCGTCGCCCTCGCCGCAGACGACCGGGAGGGTCGAGAGGCCGTCGCACGCGACGCCTTCTATGCGGTCCTGTATCTCCGCGGCCGTCGCGGACGCCGGGTTCGCGGGAATCAGCTCCGGCGGCGGGCCGTCGCTCTCGGGCGTGTCGGTCGATTCGGGGGTGTCGGTCGGCTCTGCGGTTTCGGATGCAGTCGGAGTGGCTGTCGTCGTTCCGGTCGGGGTCGTCGTGGGTCGAGCGGACGACGGGTCGGTCGTCCCGGGCTGGTCGCTCCGGAAGGCGGTACACCCCGAGAGGAGGGACGTGGCGAGTGCGAGGGCTGTGCGGCGGCGCATGGTGACGGTTCGCGGTTCACGTGCCCGGGACTAAACACTTCCCCGACGGTCGAGTGACCGCGACGCGGCCTCGACCGTTCACTCCTCGTGTAGCTCTATCTGGTTCCCCTCGGGGTCCCGCAGATAGGCCGAGCGGCCCCAGTCGTAGTCGGCGGGCTCGCGCTCGACTTCGAGGCCGGCGTCGGCCAGCTCCGCCAAGGACTCGTCCACGTCCTCGACGCCCACCGCGAGGTGGTCGTCCGGCGGGAGGTCGCCCTCGCCCGCGTCGTAGGTCTCGTGGACCAGCAGCGTCACGCCGCCGGCGTCGAACACCGCGCCGCCGGGCCACGACTCGACCGGCTCGCTGCCGAGGACGGCCTCGTAGAACGCGACTGTCGCCTCGACGTCGTCCGTGAACCGCGTGAATTCGTCTATCGAAGGCACGACGCTCCATCTCCCGGGCTGTCGCAAGAAGGTACCGGAGTGCCCCGAGCGCCTACCCCGCCATCGACTCCACACCGCAAGCCATATCCACCCTCCTGAACGAACGTTCAGTCGATGCCCACCGACGCCGCCCCCGACGGGTCCGCCGCGACCGACGGCGGCGACGCTCCCGCCGACGCCCCCTTCGCCGACGCCGACGACACGCGCGCCGCCATCATGCGCGCGACCTACCGCGCGCTCTGCGAGCACGGCTACGCCGACCTCACCATCCAGCGCATCGGCGACGAGTTCGAGAAGAGCAAGTCCCTCCTCTATCACCACTACGACGGCAAGGACGACCTCCTCGTGGACTTCCTCGCGTTCGTCCTCGACCGCTTCGAGGCCGACGCCGCCGTCGAGGAGTACGACGACGCCCGCGAGCACCTCGACGCGCTACTGGACCACCTGCTCCCGCGCGAGATGGACCCCGAGCGCCGGCAGTTCACGGCCGCGATGGTCGAACTCCGCGGGCAAGCGCCCCACGACGCCGCCTACCGCGAGCAGTTCACCAGGACCGACCGCGCCTTCCACGACCGCCTCGCCGGCGTAATCCGCCGCGGCGTCGAGCAGGGCGCGTTCCGCGAGGTGGACCCCGAGGCCGTGGCGGAGATGCTCCTCACGACCGTCCACGGCGCGATGGCCCGCCGGGCGACCACCGACGACGCCGACTGGGTGCCCGCGGTGCGCCGGGAGGTCGACGCCTACGTGGAGCGCCGGCTGCTCGCGGACGACGGTGCCGAGGCCGACGACGCTGGCGACGCCACCGATTCCGACGACGCAACTACCGACGACGGGGCTGGGACGCGATGAGCGGCGGCCCCGGCCGCGCGGTGGACCTGACCGACGGAGCCCTGCTGAAGCCGCTGGTGATACTCTCCGCGCCCATCGTCCTGACGAACCTCCTGCAGGTGGGGTACAACCTCGCGGACACCTACTGGGTCGGCCGCCTCGGGCAGGCCGCGGTCAGCGCCCTCTCCTTTTCGTGGGCGCTGGTCTTCCTCGTCATCAGCCTCGCCGGCGGCTTCGCCGTCGCCGGCACCGTCCTCGTCGCCCAGAACAAGGGCGCGGGCAACCCCGAGCGCGTCGACCACGTCGCGGGCCAGACGCTGTCGTTCGTCGGCCTGCTCGCGGTCTGCTTCTCGGTCGTCGGCTTTGTCCTCGCCCCGGACCTGCTCGCGCTCATCGGGGCCGTCCCCGGGACCCCCGAGTTCGACCTCTCGGTGACCTATACCCGGACCGTCTTCGTGGGGATGCCGTTCGTGTTCGGCTTCTTCATCTTCCAGGGGCTGCTCCAGGGGTGGGGCGACACCCGGACGCCGCTGTACCTGATGGCCTTCGGGGTCGTGCTGAACGTCGTCGCGGACCCCTTGTTCATCCTCGGCTTCGAGGACAACGTCCTGTTCTCGGCGCTCGGGCTCCGCGGGCTGGAGGCCGCGCTGTACGACCTCACCGGCTTCGCGGGCTTCGGCGTCCAGGGCGCGGCGCTGGCGACCATCGGCTCCCGCGGCCTCGGCGCGGTCCTGGCGCTGGGGCTGCTGCTGTCCGGCCGGGTCGGCATCCAGCCCGACGTGGGGGACTTCCGCCCGCGCCTCGACACCGTGCGGAAGATGGTCCGCATCGGCGCGCCGGCGAGCGTCGAGCAGAGCACGCGCGCGCTCGGCGTGACGGTGCTGACCGCTCTCGTGGCGCTGGCGGGCCAGGAGGCAGTGGCCGCCTACGGCATCGGCAACCGCATCACGTCGCTGGTGTTCCTCCCCGCGCTCGGGCTCGCCCGCGGCACGGAGACGACGGTCGGCCAGAACCTCGGCGCGGACCAGGTGCAGCGGGCCAAGCGGGCGGTGTTCGCCTCCAGCGGCCTCGTCGCGGGGGTGATGCTGGCGTTCAGCGTCGTCGCGGTGACCTTCGCCGAGCCCATCGCCGCGGTGTTCATCACGGGCGAGGACGCGGCCGTCGTCGTGGGCCACGGCGCGGAGTACCTCCGCATCGTCGGCGTGACCTTCGCCGCGCTCGGCGTGTTCCGGGTGGTCCAGGGCGGCTTCCGCGGCAGCGGCAGCACCCGGCTGGCGATGGCGTTCTCCATCCTCTCGCTGGTGGTCTTCCGCGCTCCGCCGGCGTACCTGCTGGTGACGCGGTTCGACTTCGGCGCGACGGGCGTCTGGTACGCCATCGCGCTGTCGAACGTCGCCATCCTCGTGGTCGCGGGGGCGTGGTTCCTCCGGGGCACGTGGTCCGAGAGCGTGGTGGAGAGCGGCGTGGGGCCGGGGCCGGCGGTCGGTGGTGGCGGGGTCGAGGACGCTGGTGGCGGACCGACGCCCACCGACGAGGCGGTCGCCGACGGCGACGGTCGGGCCGCCGACGGCGACGGCACGCCCGCCGACGGCGACGCTACAGCCGGTGACGACGCCCCCGTCGACGGCCCGCCCGCCGACGACCGGCCCGCCGTCGAGGACTGACGACGGGGACGGTCGTAGCGGCAAGTCCGTTACTCACCATCCTGCGCCCACCCCTTCGACCGGTCCACCGCCTCGGCCCACCGCTCGTACCGCCGGTCCGCTTCGTCGCGGCCCAGCTCGGCCTCGAACACCCGGTCGGCGCGCCGAAGCGCCCGCAGTTCCTCCAGATCGTCCCACACGCCCACCGCCAGCCCCGCCGCGAAGGCGGCCCCGAGCGCCGTCGTCTCGCGCTCTTCGGGGCGGTCCACCGGGACGCCTAGCTGGTCGGCCGTGAGCTGGCAGAGCAGGTCGTTCTCGACGGCCCCGCCGTCGACCCGGAGGACCGACGGCGCGACGCCCGCGTCGGCGGCCATCGCCTCGACGACCTCGCGCGTCCGGAACGCGACCGCCTCGAGGGTCGCGCGGGCGAGGTGACCCCGCTCGGTGCTGCGGGTCAGCCCCACGACCGTCCCGCGCGCCCGGCCGTCCCAGTGGGGCGCGCCGAGCCCCTGGAACGCCGGCACGACGTACACGTCGCCGGTGTCGTCGACGCCGCGGGCCAGCCGCTCGCTCTCGGCCGCGTCGGACAGCACGCCCACGTCCGCCAGCCACTCGACGGCCGCGCCGGTGACGAAGATGGAGCCCTCCAGGGCGTACCGGGCTGGCTCGCCCTCGCGCCGGTACGCCACGGTCGTCAGCAGGCCGTGGTCGCTCGCGACCGCGTCGGTGCCGGTGTTCGTCAGGACGAAGCTCCCCGTCCCGGTCGTGCTCTTGGCGTCGCCGGGGTCGAAGCAGGTCTGGCCGAACAGCGCGGCCTGCTGGTCGCCGAGCGCGGCCGCGACGGGCACGCGTGCGCCGAACGCGCCGTCGGGGTCCGTGTGGCCGTAGACGGCGCTGGAGGGCCGGACCTCGGGAAGCGCCGCGCGCGGGACGCCGAACTCCGCGAGGAGGTCGTCGTCCCACGAGAGGTCGCGGACGTCGAACAGCATGGTCCGCGAGGCGTTGGTGACGTCGGTCACGAACGCGCTGGTCAGGCGGTCCAGCAGCCACGCGTCGACGGTGCCGAGCCGGACCTCGCCCGCGGCCGCGCGCTCGCGGAGGTCGGAATCGGTGCGACCGGAATCACCCTCCCCGCCCGCGTGGTCCAGCAGCCACTCGGCCTTCGTCGCCGAGAAGTAGGCGTCCGGCTGGAGGCCGGTGGTCTCGCGGATGGCCTCCGTGCAGCCCGCGGCCTCCAGCTCCTCTATCCGCTCGGTCGTCCGGCGGTCCTGCCAGACGACGGCGCGGTGCAGTGGCTCGCCCGTGGCGGCGTCCCAGAGCACGGTCGTCTCGCGCTGGGTTGCGATGCCGACGGCCGCGAGGTCCTCGCCCGCGAGGTCGGCCGCCGCGAGCCCGCGCCGGACGACGGTCCGGACGGCGTCCAGTATCTCCGTCGCGTCGTGCTCGACCCACCCGGGCTCCGGGTAGTGCTGCTCGTGGGTCTCGTAGGCGCTCGCGACGGTGCGGCCCGCGTCGTCGAACACCACGAAGCGCGTGCCGGTGGTGCCCTGGTCGATGGCCCCGACGTACCGGGTAGTCATGGCCGAGGTGTAGTCGCAGTCGGACTTAGTGGTTGGCTACGGTAGAAGACAGAGTTCCCGCCCGCCGGGAACGGCCACGTGCCACTATACGTCTGTGCGGCCAAGTGGGCATCGTGTTCGAGCGCATCCTCTTTCCCACGGACGGCAGCGAGGGGGCGGCGGCCGTGTTCGACCACGTCCTCGCCCTCGCGGAGACCCACGGCGCGACGGTCCACGTCCTCACCGTCGCCGACACCACCCGCGACAGCGTCACGCGCGTCGGCGGCGAGGTGGTCGACGCCCTCGAGCGCGAGGGCGAGGACGTCGTCGCCGAGTTCGCCGAGCGGGCCGACGAGCGCCACGTCCCCGTCGTGACGGACGTGGTCCAGGGCCGCCCCTACGAGACCATCGTCGACTACGCCGACGGCCAGGGGATGGACCTCGTGGTCATGCCCACCCACGGCCGGACGGGGCTCGGGCGGTTCCTGCTGGGCAGCGTCACCGAGCGCGTCGTCCGGCAGTCGGACGTGCCAGTGCTCACAGTTCGGCCGGACGACGACGTCCGGTACCCCTATCGGACTGTGCTCGTCCCGACCGACGGCAGCGACTGCGCCGCCGCGGCACTCGACGTGGCCGTCGACGTGGCGACGACCGAGGGGGCAGTCCTGCACGCGCTCTCGGTCGTCGATATCGCCAGCCTCGGGGCGGACGTGCGCACGGAGCTACAGACGGCGTTCCTCGAGGAGCACGCCGAGGACGCCGTCGAGCGGGCCACCGACGTCGCGGAGGCGGCGTCGGTCGAGTCGGTCTCCGGCGCGGTCGTGTTCGGCTCCTCCATCCACGGCGAGATCGGCTCGTACGTGGACGAGGCGGACGTGGACCTCGTGGTGGTGGGCACCCACGGCCGGTCCGGGGTGGACCGGTACCTCCTCGGGAGCGTGGCCGAGAAGCTGGTGCGGACGTCGCCGGTGCCGGTGCTGACGGTCCGCGAGCCCGCGGACGGGGAGTGAGGTGGGCGGGAGTTCCGTCGACGAGGAGTGACGGAGTCGCGACCCCCGCCGCTCCACGTTCGGCCGCCGACGGAAGGCTCATTTCCCCGTCGCCCCACGTCCCGGGTATGCAGTGGAAGCTGTTCGCGGACGTCGCGGAGGCCGCCGGCGAGCGCGAGGTGTCGGTCGACGTGGACGAGGACGCCACGGTCGGCGACGCCGTCGAGGCCCTCGTCGCGGCCCACCCGGACCTTCGCGGGCGCGTGCGCGGCGAGGACGGGGACGTCCGGCCGGACGTGAACGTCCTGCACAACGGGACCGACGTCCGCAACGAGTCCGGACTGGAGACGCCGGTCGAGCCGGGCGACGAGCTAGCGCTGTTCCCG
The DNA here is from genome assembly GCA_964586205.1 of uncultured Halobacteriales archaeon. Classification (GTDB taxonomy): domain Archaea; phylum Halobacteriota; class Halobacteria; order Halobacteriales; family CAZPIG01; genus CAZPIG01. The sequence continues at coordinate 8,763 of CAZPIG010000048.1, forward strand.
CCGGTCAGCGGCGGGTGAGGTCGGAGTGCGGGCAGGTGACGTGAGAGTACGGGTAGGTGACGCCGGAAGTGCAGGCGGATGACACCGGAAGCGCGAGCAGCCCACTCCCCGACCACAAGCTTTCCGTAGCGACCCGTCCAAAGCCCCCCAATGCCAGCGGAGTGGTTCGTCCGCGTCGCCGGCACCGACCCGGTCGTCCAGGCGCTCGTCGCCGGCGTGGTCATCGCCCTGTTCAACACGGGTGGTGCGTTGCTGGTGCTGGTCTGGCGGGACCCCTCCGAGCGCGCGCTCGACGGGGCGCTCGGCTTCGCCGCCGGGGTGATGCTGGCCGCCAGCTTCACCAGCCTCATCCTCCCCGGCATCGAGTTCGGCGGCGTCCTGCCCGTGCTGGTGGGGTTCGTGCTCGGCGTCCTGCTGCTGGACCAGGCCGACCAGTGGGTCCCGCACGTCCACTTCGTCGTCACGGGTCGCCGCCGGCTGGAGGCGGGCGGCACCGACCCCGAGGAGTCCCGGCTGGCGTCCGTGCTGCTGTTCGTCGTCGCCATCACGCTGCACAATCTCCCCGAGGGGCTGGCCGTCGGCGTCGGCTTCGGCTCCGCGGCGGCCGGGTCGGGCGACGTCGGCGGGGCCGTCGCGCTCATGCTCGCCATCGGCATCCAGAACGTCCCCGAAGGGCTGGCCGTCTCGGTGGCGGCGGTCAACGCGGGGCTGGGCTCGTTGTTCTACGCCTCCGTCGCCGGCGTCCGCGCGGGGCTGGTGGAGATACCCGTCGCCGTCCTCGGCGCGCTCGCCGTCGCCGTCGCGGAGCCGGTGCTCCCCTACGCCATGGGCTTCGCGGCGGGCGGGATGCTGTTCGTCATCAGCGACGAGATAGTCCCCGAGACGCACGCCCACGGCCACGAGCGCATCGCGACGATGGGCACGATGCTGGGGCTCGTGGTGATGCTGTATCTGGACGTGACGTTGGGGTAAGTTAGGAACTGCCGCGTTCGGTCTGGTACCGGCGTCCTCGGCTACCACCGTCGGGCGGGACTGAAAGGGGCGGCGTCTTCGCGAGCGTAGCGAGCGAAGGCTCGTCGGAGCTTGCTCCGACGGTGCGCTCGGCGAAGGCGGACGAAGTAAGCACCGCAACGGAGGGAGCGAAGCGACCGGAGTGAGGAGCGCAACGAGTCCCCCGAGTCGAGCGCGTCGGGGCTTTCGAGGTCTCTGTGACCGCTATCCCTATTACTGAGCCCTCGAAAGCCCCCGGTCGCTCGACCCTCCGGGACTCGTTGCGCTCCTCGCCTCCCTCGCTTCGCTCGCTCGGCTGCGGTGCTTACTTCGTCCGGGAGGGGTCGAGCGACCGGCCCCTTTCAGTCCCACCCGACGGTGGTTTGCCGCAGTCGCTACGGACCGTCGAACTCCCGACTATTCCTCGCCCTCCACCACACGCTCGTCCGTCAAGTCCGCAGCCAACACGAAGTCGGGCTCCTCGCTCAGCCCGGCCCGCACGTACGCCGCGTCCGTGACGTGCCGGGGCGTCTCCGGAATCAGCACGCGCGTCCGGTCCGCACCGAGCGCCGCGGCGTCGGCCGCGACGGCGTCGAACAGCGCGCGGGCGGCCTCGACGGACTCCCACGCGCCGACGCCGTACTCGGCGCGCCGCTCGGTGGTCGCGTCCCCGTCAGCGCCCTCCCCGTCGCCGTCCACCGTCCGCTCGTAGTCCCGCACGCGGAACGCCACGCCCGCGGTGCCGCCGTCCTCGACCGCGAAGACGCGCTCCTCCTCGGCGGCGCGACGGAGGTCCGCGCGCGTCAGCTCCGAAACCGCCCACGACTCCTCGCGGTCCAGCGCGAGGCCGCGCAGGTGGTCGCGGGCGTCGCTGCCGGTCCAGTAGGCGTACGCCGCGTCGGGGTCGTCACCGACCGGCAGGGCCGGCGTGACGTCGGCGTCCGGCTCGGGGGTGGCCCACCGGAACGCCGTCGCGGGGTCGTAGCCCACGGCGCGGGACTGGCCGAGCGCGGGGACGTTCCACGAGAAGACCATGTTCCGCATCACCCGCGCGCCCCGCTCGCGGGCCCACCGGTACAGCGCGCGCGTGATGGCGGTGCTGACGCCCCGGCCGCGGTACTCCGGGTGGACGCGGACGCCCTGGCCCCACGCCTCGTAGTCGGACAGCAGCACGCACTGGGCGATGCCGACGACGGTGCCGTCGACCTCCGCGAGCAGCGTCCGCTGGGTCGCGCCGTCGCCGTCTATCCAGTCGTGGTAGACCCGGGGGATGTAGTCGCTGGCCTCGCGGTCGCTCCACGTCTCGCGGGTGAACGCGGCGACGGCCTCGTAGTCGTCGTGGGTGGCGGGGCGGGTCGAGATTTCCGATTCGGATGGTAGAGACGACATGGTCACAACCACGGCACCGACCGCTCGGTTATCTCGCCGGCCAGCGGCGTCCGCATCGTCTCCGCCACCGACGACTCGTCGACGTTCGCCAGTGCCCACATCAGCTTCACCTTCGCGGTCCCGGGGAGCACGTCCTCGCCCTCCACGACGCCGGCGTCGAGCAGGTCCCGGCCGGTGTCGTAGACGCGGTCGCAGACCCGGCCGTCGATGCACTGGCTGGTCATCACGACCGTCCGGCCCTCGTCGACCAGCTCCGCGATGCGGTCCGTCCAGTCGGAGTGGACGTGCCCGAGGCCTGTGCCTTCGAGGACGATGCCGTCCGGGTCCGCGGCCTCCACGACCGCGTCGAGTACCGATACGTCCATCCCGGGCGTGAACTTCACCAGTTCGACGCTCTCGTTCAGGTCGGGGTCGAGGTCGAGGTCGGTCTCCCCGCGTGCGGCGTGGTCGCGCCGGAAGGTGACCGCGTCGGCGGGGGCGTCGGTTCCGGAACCCCCTGCTGCGCCGTCGCCGCTGCCACCGCCCGCCTCCGACAGCGCCCGGTAGTCCACCTCGCCGAGCGGTCGCCGGCCGACCGTCTCGAAGGCGTCCCGCCGGGAGGTGTGGTTCTTGCGGACGCGGGTCGCGCGGTGGAGCGCGCAGACGTCGTCGCTCTCGGTGGCGTGCATGCAGACCAGCACCTCGCTGTGGTCGGCTTTGGCGGCCTCGACGGCACAGACGGCGTTCATCACGTTGTCCGAGGAGGGCCGGTCCGCCGAGCGCTGGCTGCCCGTGAAGACGACGGGGACCGGCGTGTCGAGCACGAACGACAGCGCCGAGGCGGTGAACTGCATCGTGTCGGTGCCGTGCATGACGACGACGCCGTCGGCCCCGGCTTCTATCTCCTCGTGGACCGCGTGGGCGAGGTCCTGCCAGACCGCGGGCGTCATGTTCTCGCTGAGGATGTTGGCGACGACGCGGCCGCGGTAGTTCGCCCGGCCCGCGAGGTCCGGGACGGCCCGGAGGACGTCCTCGGCGTCGAACCGCGCGGTCACCGCGCCGGTGCGGTAGTCCACCGTCGAGGCGATGGTGCCGCCGGTCGAGACGAGCGCTATCGTGGGGAGGTCGGGGTCGAACTCGACCGCGGACTCCGCGGTCGTCCCGTCGCCCGCGCCCTCGCCAGCGCCCTCGCCGACCGCGTACGCGTCCGATTCGAGGACCTCCCACTCGGCCTCGTCGCGGTCGACGCCGACGTTGTAGCCCCCGTCTAGCTTCACGACGACGTGGTCCGGCGTCGAGGAGGGCAACAGCACGCCCTCGTAGGTCTGGCCTCCCCGCTCGACGCGGACGCGGTCCCCTGGGTTCATGGCTCGGGGTAGCCCGCGTGCGGACTTGAAAGTAGCTCTTCGGGGTTCGGGAATTTAGATCACACCATCTTACCCAAACATATCTGATAATATACTATTCATCCTCATCGGACTTTTGCTGACTATAAAGGGCAACTTCAAGATGTTCTTTGATTAATTTTGTTAGCGCTTTCATGCTGGTGCCATATTCTTCGTAGTGTTCTAGTACATTCCCAATTACATGTTGTGTTCTACGCATGAATTCTTTTATATCATATAGATTAGTAGTTGGGAAAGAGATAGCCATCGCTGGAGCATTATAAGAAATGAAAAAGTCCACAGTTAAGGTATCGGGGTTGTTTTTCGCAAGTAGACTAGAAAGCATTAATAAACCATCAACTACTTTTTCTGACATTCTTGTTTCTCTTTGGTCCCATGGAAATTGGTCTAAATCGAATTCAATTAGCACCATCGTTGTCCAAGTAGAAGGGCGCCATCCACCCCCTACATCAACATTCTCAATAGTGAAGATATTTCTTTCATCAGCCATCTTAAACTCGTACTCTTCGCCGACTAGCTCCGAGTATAATGTCCGCTGCACGGAATTCCGGTACTCTTTGTATCTAAAATATGCTATTATAACTGCTACCAAACCTATCATCAAGGAAGCAAATGATACCAAAAACATACGTCAAAGATAATCCTCTAGGAAAGTTAACAAGTATCCTATGATTGTGCCCAACAAGAGAGTGTACGCACTGCTGGGCAGTATTTGTTGCTGTGTCAGATAGGAAGAAGCTATGAGCACGGCTAGGAAAAGTAAAGCGACTACCAATATTAATCTGAATTTGTGAGCCAAGCCTTGCTCTTGGGATTCTTGCCACCGTTCAAATATTGTATCTATAACTTCTTTCGTGTCATCAGGATTTTCCATGAGAGGTCGGATCGGATTCTCAACCTGTTGTCCCTGCTGTAGTGATTGACTTGGGGGTGCCTTCCCACTGTCTACTTGCTGAGGAAGTGTTTGGTCTTGTGATTGGCTCTTTTCCGGAAGATTGAACGATAGTTCCAGACTGCCCTCGGGTAGATCGTGTTTATCGTGATGATGAGCAGCCCAATCATCAAGGGACTCAAAATTGGCCCCGCAGATATCACACGGATAGCTTTGAGCCATAGTTATTCCTCATATACCTCCTTGAGATGTGTTTTGATTTCTTCTTGCTTTATATCTACCTCTTAGCTCCCAATTGGGAAAGTGACCCTTTATCGTTGCCCATATTACCATATAACAAATACGAGACTACTTTACACCGATTCAGTACCGATGCCGTCCGGATGGGGGCAGCTTTTTACCCACTACTGTCCATTAGACCGCTATGAACTACCGCGAGGTTACCGGCGACCGGGAGTTCCTCTGTCGGCTGGCGAACGGGGCCGACTGGCGCGCGGAGA
>CAZPIG010000049.1:0-13656 GCA_964586205.1 uncultured Halobacteriales archaeon
GCCGCCAGCGCCACCGGCTGTCGCTCCTTTCGGACGGCGTCTGCCCCGACTGCGGCGGGGCGGTCGCGCCGTCGCTGGAGGAGCCGCCGGCCGCCGCGACGGCGGGGCTGCCGGGCGGCGACCGCCGGGTCCGGGCCGTGGCGTCCTGCGACGCCTGCGGGGCCGTCGCCCGCGCGCCGGTGACCCACTCGCTGCTCGACCACCCGGCGGTCGTGTCGTTCTACCGCGAGCACGGCCGGGACCTCCGCGAGCGGCCGGTGTGGAACGTCGGCGAGGAGTGGCGCGAGACGGTCCTCTCGACGGACCCGTGGTGCGTGCGCGTCTCGACGGCGCTGGACGGCGACGTGCTCTCGCTGTTCGTGGACGGCGACGCGTCGGTGCAGGCGGTCCGGCGACCGTCGGCGTCGTGACGTCGGGCCGTGAGGGTTGGCGTCCCGTGTCGCGCGCCTCTCGAACCACCGTGGGGTGGGACTGAAAGGGGCGACGCGCTCGGCGACGGCGGACGAAGTAAGCACTACAGGCGCGAACGGAGTGAGCGCCGAAGCGCGCAGCGAGTCCCCCGAGCCGAGCGCGTCGGGGCTTTCGAGGATACTTTACCCGCAATCGCCCGGCAGACGGGACCGCGAAAGCCCCCCGGTCGTTCGACGGTGGTCAGTGGAGTCCGCTAGAGGCACCACCACCCCTCGACGCCATTCACCCACACTTAATTACCGACGGGGATTAGCCCGACCCGATGGTCCAGGCGGGAATCGAAGCCGAGCTACTGAATCTCCTGTCCGTCTTCGTCATCGCCGCCGGCGTCGGCGTCGTCGTCGCCAAGGTCGGACGCTTTCCCTACACCGTCGCGCTGCTGCTGGCGGGGTTCGGGGTCTCCGTCCTCGGCGTCGAGGTGGGTATCGAGCTCTCCCACGACTTCATCCTGCTCGTGCTGCTGCCGCCGCTGCTGTTCGAGGGCGCGGCGACGACGGACCTCGAACGCTTCCGGCGGAACCTCGCGCCCATCCTCGCACTGGCGGTGCCGGGGCTGATCGTCGCCGTCCTCCTGCTGGGAGTCGCCGGCCAGCGCGCCTTCGGCTTTCCGCTGCTGGTGTCGCTGCTGTTCGCGTCGATGATACTGCCGACCGACCCCGTCTCCGTGCTGGCGCTGTTCGAGGAGCTCGGCGCGCCGGACCGGCTGTCGGTGCTCGTCGAGGGCGAGAGCCTGCTCAACGACGGCGTCGGCGTCGTCGTCTTCGGCGCGCTGCTCGAGCTGGTCGTCGCCACCGAGGGCGGCGCGGGCCTGCCGGCCGTCTTCACGCCCGCGACGGCCCTCGAGGTGGCCGCCGGCATCACCGTCGCAAGCCTCGGCGGCGCGGTCGTCGGCCTGGTCGGGGGCTACGGCGTGTACAGCGTCATGGTCAACCTCGACGAGCACACGACCGAGATAGTGCTCACCGCCATCCTCGCCTACGGGAGCTTCCTCGTCGCCGAGAACCTCGGCGTCAGCGGCGTCATCGCCACCGTGACCGCCGGGCTGTTCATCGGCAACCGCGGCGCGGAGTACGCGATGAGCCCGCGGACGAAGCTGTCGATATTCAACACGTGGGACACCGCCGCCTTCCTCGTCAACACCTTCATCTTCCTGCTCATCGGCGCGAAGACGCCGGTCCGCCAGCTGGCGGCCCACGCGGAACTGATCGCCGTCGCCGTCGTCCTCGTGCTGGCCGCCCGCGCGGCCGTCGTCTACCCGGTGACGGGGCTCGCGAACCGGCTCCAGCGGCGGTCGGTGCCGCTCGACTACCAGCACGTGATGGTCTGGGGCGGGCTCCACGCCTCCATCCCCATCGCGCTCGTGCTCGGGCTGCCGACCGAGGGGCTGCTGACGCCGACGCGCGTCGAGGAGCTTCGGGCGATGGTGTTCGGCGTGGCCGCGTTCAGCCTCGTCGTCCAGGGGCTGACGATGGGGCGGCTGCTCGACGGGCTGGGCGTGGTGACGCGCACCGAAGCCGAGGAACTGTACGAGCTGCTCGTCGGCCGGGCTCGGGCCGTCGACGCGGCCCTCGAAGCCGCCGAGCGGCTGCGGGACGGCGGCGAGCTACACGGCGACGTCTACGCCGACTTCCGCTCGGAGTACGGCCGCGAGAAGGAGGACCTGAACGCGGCCATCGGCGGGCTGCTGGCCGAACACCCCGAGATACGCCGCGAGGAGCTGTTGGTCGGCGAGCGCCGGGTCCTCACCGAGGAGAAGAGCGCGCTCGCGGACGCGATGCGCGAGGGGACCGTCAGCGACGACGTCGGCGAGCGGCTGCTCGACGAGGTGGACCTGAAGCTCGACCGCGTCGACGACGGCGAGAGCACCGTCAGCGACGACGTCGGCGAGGAGGCCTACCGGGAGTTCTGGCGCGAACGGGCCCGGGAGTTCGGCCTCGACGTGCCCGTCCCCGAGGAGAGCGCGGAGCCGACCCGGGAGTGACGGCGGCGGGTACCGTCTGCTGGCTGCGCGAGCCGTCCGACCGCGCGCCGTCGATGTGGTTCGCTACCGTCCGACGAGCGAACGTTGAAGTACGGACGGGGGACCAGGGCGGCCCGACCGGTACGCAGAACCACCACGCCGGTCCGACCTACCCATGCGCTGTCGAAACTGCGGTAACACCGGGCGGTTCGTACTGCTCGTCGAACTGGCCGTCGTCGCGGCCCCACAGACGCTCGCCTTCTCCGACCCCGACTGGGCGCTGGCCCTCGAGTGTCACCGCTGTGCCAGCACCGACGTCGCCGGCGACCCCGCGCTGCTGCTCTCGACGCGGGCAGGGCGATAGCGGGCAGCCGACGCGCCCCTACTCCACCACGAGGTCGTACAGCTCCCGCCGGCGGTCGCCGGCCTCGACGCCGGTCCACGTCACGAAGCGGCCGCCGCTCCCGCGGGCGACCCCGGCGAGACACTCCTCCAGACGGGCGACGGTCCCCGCCGACCAGTAGTCGCCGAGGTGGTGGGTGCGGTAGAACCAGACCTCGCCGACGCCGCGCTCGCGGACGGCCGCGCGCACCGCGTCGACGGCGGACTGGAGCCGCTCGCGCGGGAACTGTCGCCGCCGGTCGTCGCCACCCGCGACCACCCTGACCACCAGCGGCAGGTGCCACCGGTCGCCGTCGCAGGTGGCACAGGGCCGGGGGCTGACCGCCACCCGGTCGACCGTCGGCCGGGCCGGCCGCGGCCCCCTGACGAGCACCGCGGTGGCGTCCTCCGGGAGGGTGTGTGGCACGTATCTGCGACCAGGCGTCGTCATTAGTGACTATATCGTCGGAATAGCTAACAGTGTATAACAGTACCGAATCCGTTGGGGGTACCGATGGCCGAATCCGACAGCGAGGTTCTCGGTACGACGAAGGTCACGGACAGGTGGCGAATCAGCCTCATCAAGGCGGTCCGGGAGGAGTACGAGAAGCAGGGCTACGAAGTTGGGGTCGGCGACCGGCTGGTGTTCAGACTGGAAGACGGCGACGTCGTCATGGAGCCTGCCGGGCAGCCGGAGTAGCCGACCGGGCAGTCCGAGGAACTGGCCGGCCGGAGTAGCCGGCGGCCAGCCCGCTCAGGCCGGTGGACAGCCGTTGCGCCGGGCGGCGGGCCGACCCCTGATCGTCGCCGGGCCGGCACCGTTGCCCGTCACCGGGTCTCACGCCGGGGCCGTGATCAGCTCGAAACCGACGCCGAGGTGGTCGGCGATGCCCTCGCCCCAGACGAACAGGTCGTCGTCGACCAGGCTCCGGAGCGAGCCGCAGCCCCGGTTCAGCGGGATGCGCCACGTCCGCGGGAGGTCGACCGTGACGTCGTGTCGCGGCTTCGGCTCCTCGACGAAGACGTAGTCGAGTCGGTTGGCCGTGTAGTGGCCGTCCGCGAGGTCGTCACAGATACAGGGCATGTTTGCGGTGGAGCCGAACGGCGGGTCGACCTCCCGGCAGGCGTCGAAGTTCAACGTCCCGCCCGCCGGACCGCCGTGGGTCAGCCACGCGTCCTGGAGGTCCACCTGGCCGAACTGCCGCAGGAGGGTGGGGTAGTTGTCGTAGTCGTAGTCCGAGTCGGAGTAGCCGCGGCTCCAGACGTTCAGGTCCCCGACGACCACGACCGGCCAGCCCGGGTAGTCCTGCTGGCTCCGCTCGACGGCGTCCCGGAGCTGCTGTATCTGGTCGATGCGGTCGTCCCGCGCGTTCTGGCTGTTCTTCGCCCGGAGGTGCGTGAGAAACAGGACGAAGCCCGCGCCCTCGACGCCGTCCAGGCCGTCGACGCGGACCCGCACCCGCTGGTAGCCCTTGCTGGAGAACGCCGCCGACTCGTCGTACTGTCTCACCAGGAGGCCGTCCCGGTATCTGCGCCGTTCGCTCGGGTCGCGACGGCTCGCGACGAGGCTGTAGAGCATTCCCGTGCTGTCGCGGACCTGGAGCCGCCAGCCGGACGACCGGATGCTCCCGTAGCTGTCGTCGATGTGGCTCGGCTGCACGAACTTCTCCTGGACCTCGCCGAGCGCGACGACGTCGTAGCCGGCGGAGGCGAGCAGCGTGCCGATGGACTCCGCCCGCGGCTTGTTCCTCTTGAAGGGGGCGCTGAGCTTGGTGTTGAGCCAGACGCACTTGTGGGAGACGCTTTCGGTGTGCCGGTCGGCGACGGACCGCATCGACCGGAAGTCCCGGGTCCGGGTGCCGTCGCCGCCACCGGCCTGTCGCGCGGTCTCGAAGGTCCGGTCGTCGGGGTCGACCCACCGGTGGGACTCTATCAGCCCCGCCTCGGTGCGGGCGGTGTTGGCCGCGATTTCGCTCCCGCGGTTCACCATGCCGAAGTCGTAGGCCTCGACCTTCGCGGTCTGGGTGGACTTCACGTACGTGGTCCCGTTCAGCGTCACCTCGTCGGCGGACAGGATGTCCGGTCGGGGGGTGAACGGCGGGCCGTTGCCCCAGAGCCGGGTCGGGTGGTAGCCGTCGACCGGGTCCATCCGCTCGCCGAGCCGGCGGAGCGAGACGGCACCGCTGTCGGTCGTCACCTCGGAGGTGTCGGTCGCACCGGCCGGAACCGTGGTCGCGCCGCTGGTCCGGACCGCGGGCCCGGGTCGCCCGGCGCTCGCCGCTCCGACCGTCGCGTAGCCGGCTCCGATGGACCGCAGCAGGTCGCGTCGGTTCACGTCGAACACGTCGGTGGATTGCCCGTAAAGTAGCCCGGGCTAAGTGTGTAGCGTGGGAGCGGGACAGCGTGGGCCGCGACGACACTACACACCTAGTCCCTACCATGAAGGGGCGGGGCGGGAACTGGAGGGACATGGCTTCGCGACTCGACGCTGCCAGCCATCCCGGGAACCGCACGACGAATCACGCCCGTCTCCGGTCGCTGCGCTCCACCGGGAGGCCGGTTCACGGATGAGCAACTCCGACATCCTCCTGCACGAGAACCAGGTGGAGGTGGCGGCGACGAACGGGGCCGGCCTCGTCGTGACCACGGAGGAGGGCGCGGACCCGGACGCCATCCTCCGGCCGAACTGGGCGACGCTGACCCTCGGTGGCGGCGACGGCGACAACTCGGACGGCGACATCAAGCTGATGGACAGGGACGGCGACCCGCGCATCCACATCGACGGGAAGGGCAACGGGCCCAAGAACCCGGACACGACCCAGGTGTTCATCGACGGTCGTGGCGGCAAGATAGAACTCGGGAAGGGGTCGAAGCTCGACGACAGCCCGGGCGACGCGATGGGCGAACTCGAGGTCTGGGGTAACTACTCGGGCAGCAACCCCGGGCAGGCCGACATCCGGCTGAAGGGCAGGAGCCCCGCGGGCGACGCCCGCATCAAGTTGACGACGGAGGACAACGCCGAGGGCGTCGAGATAGAACCCGAATTCATCAACATGAACCGCGGCTCGCTCGGCGGTGCCGACACCGTCAGTGCAGGCGAGGGCTCGTTCTCCGACACGAACACGGTCACCCTCGAGGCGGGGGCCGCCATCAGTCCCCCCGGCGACGACACCTGGACCTACGAGCCGGGCGAGATAACGGTCCTCGGCGAAGCGGGCACCGAGGCCGACCAGGTCGAGACGGTCGAGATCCACGGCCAGCCGCCGAACGACCTCGGCGGTGCCATCACGCTCCGGGACGACCGCGAGCTGACGAACGTCGAGATCCGCGCGGGCAACGCCTCGATAAAGCTCGGCGGGAGATGGGGCTCGAGCGTGGCAGAAGGCGGCCCACAGGGCCGTCCGGGGAAGATCATCCTCGACGACGCCGCGGGGAAGCTGTTCGAGGTCGTGACCGACGGCGGCGTCCTCGCCGTCAACGACCTCAAGCTGAACGACACGTTGTTCGAGATCGACATGAACGACCGGAAGATCCGGACGAAGTACGAGATCGAAGAGGAGTCGCTGTGAAACGGAGCCAGGAGGACCCGTGACCCACAACACCGACCGCGCGGCCCCGGAGCCCGGCCGCCCGGCCACGACACGGGCGCTCGCGGCCGCGCTCGCGGTCGTGGTCGTGGCGGTGCCGGCACTCGTGGCCGCGCCGGCAGGCGGTCTCGCGGCCGGTCCCGCTGCCGGCGGGACCGGCGCTCCGGCGGCCCCGGCCGCCGCGGGCAGCCCGGACGCTCCGACGGCCCTGACCACCCAGGAGGCGGCCTGCACGCTGAGCAGCACCGCCATCGAGACGGGCGAGTCCGTGACCATCCAGGTCGATCCGAACGAGGACGTCGACGCCGTCCAGTACGACGAGACCGGCGACGGGAGCTTCGGCGACCTGACCGAGGTGTTCGAGCGGACGTTCACCTACGAGGAGGCGGGGACTTACACGCCCCAGGTGCGGGCGTGGACACTCCCGGAGGAGAACACGACCACCGAGGTCTGCGGGGAGCTCACCGTGAGCGCGCCCTTCGACGTCGAGCTATCGTACAGCCCCGCGTCGCCGGAGACCGGCCAGACGGTCGACTTCGCCGCCGACGTCGCCGGCAACCCCGAGGGCTCGGTGCAGTACGCGTGGGACTTCGCCGGCGACGGCGAGTTAGAGCGGACCACCGCGGAACCGACCGTCGAGCACGCGTACGACGAGCAAGGCGAGTACCCGGTGACGGTGCGCGTGACCGACGAGGCCGGGCAGACGGCGACGGCCGAGCGGGTCGTCGTGGTCGAGGGCGAGCCGGTGACCCCCGAACCGACGGCCACCCCCACGCCTCCACCCTCGCCGGCCGAGGGCGAGGTGACGGCCGGCTGGTGGTACACGCCCATCGAGCCCCGGACGGACGAGGTCGTGACGCTCGTCGCGTCGAGCGGCGAGACCGAGGGCGTCACCTACAACTGGGACCTCGACGGCGACGGGAGCGCCGAGGCGTCCGGTCAGGTCGTCTCGCACACCTTCGCCGAGCCCGGCGACCGCGAGGTCACCCTCCGGGTGTCCGGTGGCGGTCCCGAGGACCTGACCCACCGGAAGGTTCTCCCGGTCGAGCCCAACCCAGGGACGGGCGACGAGGTCGAGGGCCCGACGTTCTGGTACACGCCCCTCGACCCGCGGGCCGGCGAGATGGTGGTCCTCGTGGCCTCGCCGGAGAACCCCGACGCCGTCGACGAGTACGCGTGGGACCTCGACGGTGACGGCAGCGTCGACCAGCGCGGTCCGGTCGTCGACTACACCTTCCAGAAGAACGGCTCGACCGCCGTCACCCTCGAGATCGAGCGGCAGGACGGCACGGTCGAGCGGGTGGAGAACGACGTCGCCGTCGAGCTGTCGGCCAACGAGACGATCCGGGACGGGACCGTCGAGGGCGACGGCGGACCGACCGACCGGGGCGAGGAGGTCCCCGGGGTCGGCCCCGCGAGCGCCGTGGCGGCGGTGGTAGCCGCCGCGGTGCTGCTCGCACGGGGGAGGCGGTCGGAGGGATGAGCCACGACGCCAGCGAGAGCAGCGAGCCCCCGCCGGCATCGTCCGGCGGGGGAGAGGGCCGCGACCCCGCGGCACGCGAGGCCGTCGCCGCCTACGGAACCACCGAGGACGCCGGCGGAGCCTCGGAGGACGGCGCAACGTCCGGGGCAGCGGCGAGCTGCGGGACCGCCCACGCCGAACCCGTGGTCGGTGCCGACACCACCGTCGTCGCCGTCGGTACCTCCGTGACGTGGTGCTCGGGCAACCACTACGCCCACAAGTTCCCAAACCTCGTCCACCGGGACCTCAACGGCGGCTACTCGATGGACGAGACGTACCTCCACTTCAACGAGGGCGGGACGGTGTCCGGCCCGAACGAGCCGACGCCCGCGTACCACGCGAAGACGCTCGACGACGGCTACACGGACCCGGTCCACCCGTGCGGACCACCCATCCCGCCGGTCCAGTACCGGGCCCGTGGCGGCGCCATCATCGGCCTCAGCCGGCCCGCGAAGACGATGTTCGGCACGGACTGGTCGGAGATCGGCCGCAACGACAACGGCGGCTACCTCGCCAGCGGCGCGGACGGCGACTACGACGGCAAACTCGACTTCGTACACGAGTACCGCCACCTGTTCGAGCCGGCGAACGTCGACAGGACCGTGTGGTCCATGATGCGGGACATCGGCTGGGGCTGGCCCACCATCGTCGACCAGATGGAGCAGTTCCAGCACCGCGGCCAGCCGAAGAACTCCCTCGACGTCCCGAGCGGGAACGTCCGCCAGTTCGGCGGCAAGCAGCCGGAGTCCCGGCCGCCCGACGCCGAGGACGTCGACGTGGTGCTGATCGACGGCGGCACCAACGACATCGACCTCAGCTGGCTCAACGACCCGTCCCAGGCCGGGCGCCACGAGATCTGGCAGGCGGTGCGGCGCCACCAGTACGACGACGTGGTCGGGTCCGACGGGCTGCTCCAGCGGGCCCGCCGGCGGTTCCCGAACGCCGTCGTCGTCCTCGTCGGCGAGCCAGTCTGGGCCAGCAACCGGACCGACCACCGGCGGGCCCGGAAGTTCCTCGTCGAGAGCGCCGCCATCGCGGGCGTCATCCCCGGCGTCGTCGAGCAGGCCATCGACAACGCGCTGAACTTCTCGCGGTTCTCGGCGTACTGGCTGCGGCGGGCGGCCGCCGAGGAGGCCCGCGACGACGACGGGCCCGGCATCGTCTTCGCCATGCCGGGTTACGGCGTCGTCAACTCCATGATGGCCGACTGGCCGTGGTCGTTCGGCTTCGAGCCCAACGGCGAGGCGAACGGCTACTCGACGGACGAGAACTGGGAACTCCGCCGGAAGGTCTGTCTCAAGGAGCAGAACTGGGAGAACCGCACCGCCGGCGAGCCCCGCGAAATCGACCTCGTGGGCTGTTTGGCCGCCGGTATCGGCCACCCGAACCCAGAGGGGTGTCGCCAGATCGCCGACTCCATCGTCCGCCGGTACAAACGCCACGTCCACCTCCACACCGACGAGGTGTCCGAGATACTCGACGGCGGAACCGACAGCCTCCGGCGCTCGTTCGGGCGCTACGGCCTCGACCTCGGTGCCGACGGGGTGCGGTACTGCTCGTCCCACAGGGTCGTCGACAGCATCCGGACGAAGTTCTGGACCGCGACCGGGTCGGGCAAGGGCCAGAAGAAGGGTCGGCTCTACCTGCGGGTCTACCCCGGCCGCACCGGCTCCGGGGAGCGGTTCCGGCTGGACAGCGAGTACAACGACCTGCAACCCGGCGGGCCGACCCAGACCCCCGACAGCGACTACGCGGAGGACGAGTTCCACGTCGACCCGATGATGGGCCGGCGGCTCGCCGGACCCCCGGGCAACACCGACGCCCACGAACAGGTCGGCTCGAAGGAGAACGAGCGGACCCTCCAGACCTACCACCAGGGCGACCGCTGGGACGACCAGCGTCTCGAGTTGGGCGACGTCGAGCACGCGACGCTGTGGCTCGAGGGCGTCGATTCGGGCGACGGCTGGGACCTAGAGCGGATCGCGCTCGGGCTGAACGGCCTGCTGAACCGGACCCAGACGTACGGTCGGTTCGACCGCACCGACACGCGCTGCACGGGCGGATCCGACGTCCGGGAGTTCGTGATCGCCAGCAACAACGACGTCGACGGCGTCTCGGCCGACGACGTCGACGTCGAGATCGCGGAAAACCGACTCTCGCTGTCGTTCTCGAGCGGGGTGGCCAGCCTCGAGATGTCCGTCGACGTGACGAACGACGCCGACGTCCGGCTGCCCGGGGTCGCCATCGAGTGCGGTCTGCGCGCGAGAAAGCCGCTGGGGGACCTCTCGGGCCGCGACTGGCAGGTCCACCAGGCCGGCACGCTCGGCCCCGGCGAATCGAAGCGGGTCCGCGTGGAGCTGCGGACCGAGGAGGCCGGGCACGTCCGGACGAACAACGACCTGGACGTGGTCGCGTCGGCCTTCGTGGGGACGGCGCGGGCCAGCGACACCGTCCGCACGAACAGGCGGGGGATCCAGTCGTGAAGCGCCGCGAGGTCCTGAAGGCGTCGGGGCTCGCCGCGATGGTCGACGTCGGGGCGGCCGCCCGGTCGGCGGCCGGCCGGACCGGCGACGCGGCGGCTGGCGGCGACGCCGAAGCCGGCGGAGTCGACGACGCCGCGACCGGCGACACCACCCTCGAGTCGTTTCTCGCTCGCCTGCCGCCCCCGGACGCTCCGGCCGACGGGCGCGGCTACGACGCCGCGTTCGCGCGGCGGTTCGACGCCGACCACCTGCCGGACCCGGAGCTGCTGGCCGGAGCCGACGCCCACGCCAGCCTCGTCGCCGGGCGGGCGACCGTGACGCTCGGGTTCGGCGGGCCGGACCGGGAGGCCGCCGCCGAGTACCTGACGGGGCGTGGCTACCGGCGTGACGGGCGGGTGGCGGGCCGCCCGGTCTACGAACGCCGCGGTCGCCGCCGGCACCGGACCGTGCTCCCGACGGACGACGCGGTGCTGGTCGCCGCCGGCCCGGAGCGTCGGCCGGCCGCCGCGCTGCTGGACGCCGTCGCCGGGTCCGAGCGGTCGGCGTCCCCCTGGGAGACCCACCCGCCGGTCCGGACGGCCGCGGACCTGCTCGCCGTCGGCACCGCCGTCGGCATCGAGCTACGGCCGGGGCTCGCGGCCCCCCGCGTGGCCGGCGTCCTCCGGTCGGCGGGCCGCGCCGGCCGGCCGCTCGTCGCCGGGCAGCGCCTCGCGGTCCGCGGCGACCGGGTAGCGGTGCGGTCGGTCGCCATCTACGCCACCCGGACGACCGCCGGGCGGGCCCTCCGGAAGCGACCGCCGGACGGCCCCGGAGGGACGGCGACCCGTGACGGCCGGGCCGTCGTCCGGGACGCGACCGTCCCGGCGGCCGACCTGCTTCCGGAGGGTGTGTGGTGACCCGCACCGAAACCGCTTTCCGCCGGGCGCGCGGCCCGTCCGGTAGGACCGCGCCGAGGTCGATAGCATGAAAGTCGAGATAGAGATCCCCGACAAGTACGCCGAGAAACTGGCGGACGTGGAGGCCGTCGAGCCGACGTTCCGCGACCAGATGGAGGTCGAGGTGCTGCCCCAGGTGCTGCGGCTGATAAACGACGCCCACCGGCAGGTCGAGCAGGGAGCCGACGGGCGGGTGGTCCCGGACGACGGAGAATGATGGCAGGGCCGAGTGACGACGCTCGGGGAGGAGCGGAGAGAAACGGGAATGGGCGACAGCGGTCGTCAGGAGCCCGTCACCGACGGCACCCGGACGACGTGTAGCTCCCCCGGCACAACGATTAATGCCCCACCGGTCGATACGTGCCAACCATGGTCACTGCCAACTCTGCGTCGACCGGGACGGCCTTCTACGCGCGGGGGCTCGACGCCGGCCAGGTCTGCGCGCCCGTGGGGGGGTGCGTGCCGGGCGAGGTCGTCGACCACGTCGTCGTCCTGGTCTGGGCCGGCATCGTCACACTGGCGCTGCTCGCCGCGCTCCAGCACATCCGGCAGGCCCGCTCCGCGGCCGAGGAGGAGCGCACCCGGGCCGAGGCCGAGCGCGACGCCTTCGAGCGGTTCGCGCGGCGGCTGGCCCACGTCGAGGCCGGGTCGCCGAGCGTGTCCGAGACGACCGGCGGCGAGACGATGCTCGCCAGAAGCGCCGAGGACCCCGCTCTGGAGCAGATACGGGACGCCTACCGCGAGACGGTGATGGCCGTGCCCCACTACGACGAGGAGTACGACGAGCCGGCGGCCACGAACATGGCCGCCGAGTTCGGCGAGGAGGTGACGACGGCGGTGCTGAACGGGCCGCAGTTCACGCCGGGGTTGAAGCAGGCGCTGCTCGGGAAGGCCGCCGAGTCCCGCCAGCAGCGCGAGGAGCTGCTGGCCGCCCTGGACCGCGAGGAGCGGGCCCTCTCCGAGGCCGCCGCCGTCGTCGGCGACGTGGACGCGACTCTCCGGGAGATGAACGAGCGCCCGCTCGCCGACCGGTCGTTCGACGACCTCGCCCGCGCCCACGACCGCCTGGACGACCTCGAGGGCGACCTCGGACGGGTGGTCATCGACCGCCAGGGGGCGCTCAACGAGGACTTCGAGGTCGGCTCGCGGGCCACGCGGAGCCACGCCTTCCACGAGTACCTCTACCAGTCGCTGCCGGTCACCTACCCGGTGCTCGCGGACGCGACGACCCAGCTATCGCGCATCCGCGAGGCGAAGGACGCCGTCGCGCGGACGCTGACCACGCGGGCTTGAGGGCTCCGTAGCGGACTTCTAGCGGCGATTTCTCCGACTGCCCGTCAGTCACCGGGGCTCGGCGGCCGCCACCAGCGATTCCAGCTCCCGGCGGGCGTCCTCGCCGACCGGGCGCAGCGGCGGGCGGGGGTGGCCCGCGGGCGCGTCGCGGGCGCGCATGGCAGCCTTCACGCCCGGAATCCCGTAGCGGGCCGTGATGGCGCGGTTCAGCTCCACCAGCTCCCGGTTCAGCGCGCGGGCCTCGTCGCCGGCCCCGGCGCGGTGGCGGTCGAACACCGCGCCCGCGCGCTCGGGCGCGACGTTCGCCAGCGCGAGCACGCCGCCGTCCGCGCCCGCGTCGAGGCCGTTGGCGTACACGCTGCCGCTGCCGACAAGCAGCGTGAAGCCGTCGGCCGCGAGCGTCCGCTCGCGCTGGAGCGCCTCGAGGTCGCCGCTGGAGTCCTTCATCCCGGCGACGTTCCCGTGGGTCGACAGCTCCTCGACGGTCCGGGGCGGGAGTCCCCGGCCGGTGAACTTCGGGACGCTGTAGAGGAAGACGGGCACGTCTGCCGCGTCGGCGACCGCGCGGTAGTGGGCCGCCAGCGCGCTCTCGTCGTGGTCGTAGTAGAACGGCGTGACCACGAGCGCCGCGTCCGCGCCCGCCGCGGCGGCCCGCTCGGTGGTCTCCACGGTCGTCCGGCGGCCGGGGCGGCCGGTGCCGGCGAGCACGGGCACCGAGGCGGCGTCGGCGACCGTGGCGACGACGCGCTCGCGCTCGTCGGCCGACAGCAGCGGCGCGGCCCCGGTCGAGCCGCAGGGCACGAGGAAGTCGACGCCGCGGTCCTCCAGCCACCCGACGAGGGCTTCGAGTCGTTCTTCGTCGAGGGCCCCGTCGGCGTCGAACGGCGTCACCAGCGGCACTCCGGTGCCCTCGAAGTCGGCGGTCATGGGTGGGTGGAGGTCGGTTGGCGTCTTAGGTTTTGGCGGTCGGGGGTCGAGAGAGCCGGGACAGGCATGTGAATTCGCCTTCGACGAGCCCACGCCT
>CAZPIG010000050.1:0-13583 GCA_964586205.1 uncultured Halobacteriales archaeon
GCCCCGGCGCACTGGAAGTCGTGGTCCCTACCGCGCGCGAACGCCGCCGCGTGCGAGCACGGCCCTCGCCCCGACGTCGCCGTCCACCCCGCCCGAATCCGGCGTCGGCCCCACGAAATCGCGTGACGACGAACAATTATGTGCACTTAGAATAGCGGTGGCGTTCACCGAAGTGTACGGCGACCCGCGCCAACCGCAAATTTTTTACAATACATCCGTGTCAAAAAACGACGTGTTCGACGTATCGCGCGACGAGGTGACGTCCGGGTCGATACCCAAGTCGCTGGTGTTGCTCACGCTGCCGCTGTTCGCGCAGAACCTCCTCTCCATCGCCTCGGAGGTGGTCGACACCTTCTGGGTCGGCCGACTCGGCGACGCCGCCGTGGCCTCCGTCGGCGTCACGTTCCCGCTGCTGACGATACTGTTCGCGCTCTCCTTTATCGCCCCCAGAACGGGGGTCCAGGTCCTCGTCTCCCAGCGCCACGGCAGCGAGAACGACGACGCCGCGCGACGGGCCGCGTTCCACGGCATCGTCGCCGCGGCCGCGCTCGGCGCGGTCGTGGGCGTGCTCGTCGCGCCGTTCTCGGAGCTGTTGCTGACGCCGCTGACGCCGAACGAGAACGTCCGGGCCATGGCCGCCACCTACCTCACCATCCAGGCGCTCGGGCTGCCGATACTGGCCGTCACCGCGGTCATCGACGCCGCCTACATCGGCTGGGGCGACACCCGCGCCGCGGCCGGCCTGACGCTCGTCGCGGTCGCCGTGAACCTCACGCTCGACCCCATCCTCATCCTCGGCCTCGGTCCGGCCCCCCAGCTCGAGGTCGCGGGGGCCGCCATCGCGACCGTCCTCGGGAACCTCGTCGCGGCGGTCGTCGGCGTGGCGATGGTCCTCGGGCTGTGGGACACCTTCACCCTCGACCGCGAGGCGGTCGAGTTCGACCGCCTCGAGTTCCAGGTCCTGCTCGGCATCGGGCTGCCGATAAGCGGTCGCCAGGTCGGCCGGGACGTGGTCCGGCTGTTCATGTACGGCATCGTCAGCGCCGTCGGCGGTGCTGCGGGCCTCGCGGCCTACGTCATCGGGGCCCGCATCGCGACCATCGCCTTCGTCCCGACCCTCGGCCTCCAGGAGGCGACCCAGACCATGATCGGCCAGAACCTCGGCGCGTCCCAGCCCGACCGCGCCGACCGGACCACGTGGGTCGCGGGAGCCTTCGCGGGCGTCGGGCTGGTGGCCATCGGGGCCGCCCAGTTGGCGGCTCCGGGCGCGCTGACGACGCTGTTCGTGCCCGACGCCGGCCCGGAGACCCTCGAGCTGTCCATCCTGTACCTCCAGATACTGGCGTTCGGCTACTGGGGCATCGGCCTGATGAACGTCTTCATCGCGGCGTTCAACGGCTCGCGGCACACCAGCGTCACCATGGTTGCCGACTACCTCAAGTACTGGGCGGTGCGGCTGCCGGTCGCCGCCGTCGGCGCGTACGTGCTCGACTTCGGCGTCGCGGCCGCCTTCTGGGGCGTCACCATATCGAACGTCGTCGGGGCCATCGGGCTCGGCGCGTACTACGTCTACACGCGGAACAACGGGATGCTGGAGCGCGCGGCGGAGGTCGCGGCCGAGCCCGCGGATTGAGGACGACCGTGCGGTCGAGTCCGCGACGGGCGGCGTCGCCCGACACTCCACACCGGCGCGCGGGTGCCGACGTTGGGTGACACCCCGTCGGGCGGGACTGATAGCGATCACCGGAAGTCGTCATAGCTCCTCGCTGGGCGGCCACCCGGAATCGAAGAAGCGACCCAACCGCCGGTCGGTGGCCGATTCGGCATCCGATTGGGGGTGGGACTCCGGAAGGGGCGGGCCGCTCGGCGAACCCCGGCGACGCAAGGACCACAACGACCGCAGGGAGTGAGGACCGCAGCGAGCCGCGGGAGTCGAGCGGCCCGGGGCTTCCGAGCGCCAAGTACCGGTCGAGTAGTTGAAGCTGTCTGGTGGTACGGCCAGCACCAGAGGATCTATGAGTGTCTCTGCTAACCACTGTGAAACGGCGCGTGGGGGGTCGAAGTTCCCGACCTACTCGACACGGACCGACAGCGGTCCCGGCCACGCGCGAAGGAAACGCCTTTGGCCCCGCCCGTCGGGGCCACGAACGATGGAGGTCGCCGAGGCCGTCCCCGAGTTCGCCGAGGCCTTCCCCTTCGAGGAGTTCAATGCGATGCAGCGGGCGGCGCTGCCGGCGCTGCTGGAGACCGACGACAACGTCGTCGCGTGCGCGCCGACCGCGAGCGGCAAGACGACGCTCGCCGAGTTGGCGATGATACGCACCCTCCGGGCCGGCGGCACCGCGCTGTTCGTCGCGCCCATGCGCGCGCTCACCAACGAGAAGGAAAGCGAGTGGGAGCGCTTCGAGGACCTCGGGTACTCGGTGTACGTCGCCACCGGCGAGCGCGACCTGAACCCCCGGCGGGCCCGCCGGGCCGACGTGCTCGTGATGACCCCTGAGAAGGTCGACTCGGCGACGCGGGACCACGAGGCCCCGCGCAACGACTTCGTCAGCGACGTGGACCTCGTGGTCGTCGACGAGGTGCACCTGCTCGACTCGGACCGCCGGGGCAGCGTTCTCGAGGTCGTGGTGGCCCGCCTCCGGCGGCTGTGGGACCCCCGCGTCGTCGCGCTGTCGGCGACGCTGCCCAACGCCGGGGACGTCGCCGAGTGGCTCGACGCGCCCGAGGAGTGCATCTTCCAGTTCGACGACGACTACCGGCCCGTCGAGCTACACGCCGACGTCCAGACCTACACCCACGGCGAGAACAGCTTCGCCGACAAGTACCGCCGGCTGTACCGGGCGCTCGACCGCGCCGAACCCCACCTCCGCGACGACGGCCAGGCGCTCGTGTTCGTCGCCTCCCGGCGGGACACCGTCGCGGCGGCCAAGAAGGCCCGCGACGAGCTAGCCGAGCGCGACGTGCCCATCGGGGCGCGCGGTGACTACGACTTCCACACCGAGACCGAGGCCCTGGAGGACGACACCCTCCGGAAGTCGGTGCTGGACGGCGTGGCCTTCCACCACGCGGGGCTGTCGAAGAACGACCGCGACCTCGTCGAGGAGTGGTTCCGCGAGGGCCGCATCGAGCTACTGTTCTCGACGACGACGCTGGCGTGGGGCGTCAATCTGCCGGCTCGCTGCGTCGTCATCCGGGACACGAAGCTCCACGACCCCCTCGAAGGGGAGGTGGACATGAGCCCCGTCGACGTCCTGCAGATGCTCGGGCGCGCGGGCCGGCCCGACTACGACGACGTGGGCTACGCGTGGGTCGTCTGCGACCGCGAGGAGGCCGACCGCTACCGCCGGCTGCTCCGGGAGGGGACGACCATCGAGTCCCGGCTGGCCGACGACCTCGCGGTCCACCTCAACGCCGAGGTGGCGACGGGCACCGTCGGCAGCGTCGCGGACGCCGTCGACTGGCTGCGCGAGACCTACTACCACGTCCGGGCCACGCGCGCACCGGGGCGGTACGACGGCGTGGAGGCCGGGGACGCGACGGGGGACGACGGCTCGGCGGCCGAGGACGGGACGGCCGTCGCCAGCGGCGTGTCCGTCGAGTCGCTCGTCCGGGAGACGGTCGAGGACCTCGTGGCCCGGGGCTTCCTCGAGGCCGACGACGAGGGGGCGCTCTCGGCGACCGGCCTCGGCTCGCTGGCGTCGAGCTACTACCTCCGGCTGCCGACCGCGCGGCGCTTCGAGGCGCTGGTGACCCGGGACTCGTTCGACGCCGACGACGTGCTCCGCACCGTGGCGGGGGCCGCGGAGTTCGAGAGCGTGACCGCGCGCTCGGGCGAGCACGAGGCCATCGAGGCAGTGCTCGGGGCCGACGCCCCGGAGGGCGGGACGGGCAAGGTGCTCGCCGTCCTCCAGGCCGCGACCGAGGGCTCGACGCCGGCCCCGTTGCGGGACGACGCGTGGGCGCTCCGGCGCAACGCCCGCCGGCTGATGGGCGCGCTCCGGGCGGCCGCCGAGCGGTTCGACGGCGCGGGGGCGGCGAACCTCGTCCGGCGCGTCGAGGCCCGCGTCGAGCACGGCGTCGGCGGCGACGGCGTCGCGCTGACGGCCATCGACGGCGTCGGCGAGGGCCGCGCCGAGCGGCTGGCGGCGGCGGGCCTGACGACGCCCGCCACCGTCCGCGCGGCGAGCGACGACGACCTCGCGACCGCGGGGCTGACCCCCGGGGTCGCCGAGCGCGTCCGCGAGAACGCGGCCGACCTCCCCGACGTGACCGTCGAGTGGGGCGACTTCCCCGGTTCGATAGCCGCGGGCGAGCGCGACATGCGCGAGGTGACCGTCCGCGACGAGGGCGGCGGCGCGCGGGCGGGCGTCCGCGTGACGGTCAACGGCCACGAGATGACCGAGACGACGACGTACCTCGGGACGTGTACCGTACCCGTCGCGGTGTTCGGCGGCGACGCCGAGGAGCTCGAGCTCGCCGTCCGGGTGGCGTTCCCGGAGCTGCCGCTGCCGGAGGTCGTGGAGACGCGGACCGTCGTGGTGGAGGAGTGAGTCCACGACCGGGGTGCGGGCGTGGGTCGCTCCGACGGAGCGGCGGCCGCGCCCCGGGCTATCGTGGCGTGTCAGCCCCTCTCACACCCGGGAAACGCTTTTGTGGCCGGCGGTAAACGAGTCGAGTACCGCGCGCCCGCCCCGGGCGACGGATACCCCATGATGCACCGGAAGACCTCGGTTGCCGCACTCTTCGCCGGCAATAGCCGGGGCTCCGGGTGCATCGTGGGGACTCCGACGGCCCGGCCCTACTCCGCCGCGTGACGACGTGCGCGGCGGACGGGGGCCGGGCGGTCGGTGCCCGGTCGCCAGGGCGGGCACTTCTCCTCTCGGACCTCGGTCGTCGCGCACCGTCGGACGGCGGAAGCCACGGCAGGCGGGAGCGCGGGGCTCCCTCGGACGGCGTCCCCGCTGGCGCTCGGCCGCCGCCGGGTTCGACTCCCGGCGGGAGCGTATGGCCATCCGGCAGCCACGGACGGTCGGCGTCGCCGCCGACCTCCGAGTAGCGGTACCGCGCGACGCCGCCGGCGACCTCGTCGACGGCGTCGAGACGGTCGTCGGCCGCGTCGAGAGCGTAGCGGCCGTCGAGACGGTCGAGGTGACCGGCGTCACCCCGCGGCTGAACGACCTCGCCGTCGAGGCGCGGGTGGAGGTGAGCGTGGACGTGGCGGACGTGGAGGTCGACGGTGGCGCGGTCGCGGTTGGAGACGACCACGACGGCGAGCGACCCGACGGCGATGGCGAGCGTGCCACCGCCGAGCGTATCACCGACGGCGCACTCGCCACGGACGGCGCGGGCGTGCCGGCCGACGCCGTCGCGGCGGCGCTCGGCGCGGGCTTCGGCGTCGAGGTCGACGGCGTGGCGGTGACGTAGCGGGTGCGACGGGTGTGACCGACAGTCCACCCTCGACTTTTTGTCCGATGACGGGACGAGAGTGGTCCCGAGGCGACCCATCGAATGCACGGTCGAGACGACGAGACGGCTTCGGTCGATGGACCCGATAGAGAGGTGCTCGCAGTGAGTCGGGAGGAGGCGAGGGCGACTGTCGAACACCAGGTGAGAACCATACACGACATCGACGCCAAGGCGATTCGAATCCTCCGTGTGAACGTCGTCCTCGCCGGTCTGGTCCTCACTGGTATCTCTCTGCTGGTGCGGACTGACGTGCGTCCGGCTGACGAAACGATTCTAAACGGGTATCTCGTTTCCGGGCTGGGACTCCTACTGTTCTCTACTGCCCTCGCAGGCGTGACGTATACTGCGTCCAGCGTGCGGCCAGGAATCGGGCCGAGGGATCTACGGAACTTCCTGTACGGTGGATACTCGCCCGACCAGATACGGACTGGTCTGATCGAGAGTTACGCCGATTGGATGCGTTTCAACTACGCGACTAATGTCCGTAATGCGCCCCTCGTCACCGGAACTGTTGTCCTGCTCGTGTGGGCACTCGGCTTCATGAGTGTCGGTGTCATCGTGGCCTTCCGGGGACCCCTCCCCTGGTACGCTCACGGAGGTGTTCTGGCGGCGTTACTGACGTTCACAGCGTCCACTGGCCTCCTCAGGCAGACCCGTCGCTGGGTGGATAATCGATACGGACCCCTCTCGGCCGTCGGACTCTCGGAGCAGCACGGGAATACTTAACAAATAGGGGCAACTGATTCGAGATATGACCGACTCCCGAGACGACGCGGACGACGAGGCCAACGCCGAGGAGCGCGACTGGCCGATATTCGAGGGGATGGTCGTGTTCAAAGGGCGATACGGGAACTACCGGACGAACGAGGAGTAGTCCCCCGCTTACCCCGCCGAAACCCCGAACCCGGGCCGCCGGGGGGCTTATGGACCCGGCCTCCCAACGGCGACCTGAGAATGACCACGAACTGCCCCGTCTGCGGCGACTCGTTCGGGACCGAGACGGGCGTTCGCGACCACGCGTGGGACGCCCACGGGGCGTGCCACCACTGCGCGGAGTCGTTCGCCGACCGCGAGGCGCTCTACACCCACTGGCTCGACGCCCACGGGGGCGACCTCACCGAGGAGGACCGCAAGCGCGCCGAGCGCAAGGTCGGCGACCGCACCGTCTGTCCGGTCTGCGACCGCCGCTTCTCCGACGAGTCGCGGGCCGGCGACCACGCGTGGGACGCCCACGGCGTCTGCCACCACTGCGGCGACGAGCTAGCCGACGAGGACGCGCTGTTCGCCCACCGGCTGGTCGCCCACGGCGACGCCCTCTCCCGGGCGGAGCGCGAGCGGGCCCGCTCGGCGGTGGGCGATCCCTCCGTCGGCCAGCGGCTCGCCCACGGCGGGCCCCGGTCCGCCCTCTCGGGGGCCGACGTCGGCCGGCGCACCGTCCTCCGGGCCGGCGCGGTCGGCGGCGTCGCCGCGGCGGGCGCGTACGCCGGCGCGACAGTCCTCGGCAGCTCCGGAAGCGGCAGTCCGGGCAGTGCCGGCGCGGGCCCGAACGGGAGTGAATCGGGCCCGGACGGTGGGAACGCCAGCGGGACCGGCGACCAGCCGTCGTTCGCCCACCCGTCCGCGAACGCCCTCGCCGCCCAGCCGCACCTCGGGCCCGCGCCCGCCGAGAGCCCGGCGACCATCGTGGCCTTCGAGGACCCGTCGTGTCCGTCCTGCGCCCGCTTCGAGAAGAACACGTTCGTGACACTGAACAACCAGTTGATAGACGACGAGGACGTCTCGTTCGTCTTCCGCGGCATCCCCGTCGTCAACGCCTGGGGCGAGTCGGCGACCCGACTGGCCACCGCCGCGATGGAGGCCGCCTACGACCGCGACGCGACGGCGTTCTGGTCGCTGAAGGCCTTCTACTACACGAACCAGCGCCGTATCGGGCAGGCCGTCCGCGAGGAGACCCGGGGGTTTCTCGCCGACCGGACCGACCTCGACGCCGACGCCGTGCTGTCGGACGTCGACAGCGGGGCCTATTCCGATGCGGTCGGGACGGACCTCTCGGCTGCGCGCGACGCCGGCGTCCGGGGGACGCCGATGTTCTACCTCTTCCGCGAGGGCTCGTTCGTGACGCGAATCGTCGGCCCGCAGTCGACGAGCGTGTTCGCGGATTCGCTGGGGGTGTGAGCGTGCGGCGGTCGTGGCTGTCGTCGCTGTCGCGGGTCCGGTCGTCGCGGCTGCTGCCGTCGCTCCCCACCCGCGCCGACGACTGGCGGCTCGTCGGGCGGACGGCGCGGCTCGTGCTCGGCATCCCGACCTACGCCGCCGTGGCGGTCCTCGCGGCGCTCGCGAGCCTGACCGTCTTCGTCTGGCTGCGGAACCTCGACCTGCTCTGGAACGTGGTTCTGACCGGGGGCGTGGGCCTGGAGGCGCGGTTGTCGGTGCTCGTGGGGCTGTACCCGTGGGTCGGGGCCGCCTACACGTCCGCCCAATCGGTGCTGCTGACCGCGACGGCGGCGCTGGTGGGCGTCGACGTCGCGCTCGTCGGCTACCACGTCCGCGAGCACGGGCTGGCGCTCCGGGAGGGGTCGGGGGGCGCGACCGGCGTGATACTCGGGACGCTCGGGGCCGGGTGCGCGGCCTGCGGGTCGGTGTTCCTCGCCGGCCTGCTGTCGCTCGTCGGTGCCGGCGGGGCGATGGCGTTGCTGCCGCTCGACGGCCTGGAGTTCGCGCTGGTGGCCGTCGTGGTGCTGGTGCTGTCCATCTACTGGCTCGCGGAGGGGCTTCGCGGGGGGACGATTCGGGGGTGTCCGGTGGAGGTCTGACGGCGTCGGTCTCCGGGGCGGTGGCGTCGTGCCGTCCGCTGGACCTCGGGATGGTAGCGGGACCCGCTGGACCCCAGGCACGCTCTCCCGCGGAGATAGATGAACACGACGTGCTAAATACTATATTGACATAATGACAAAATTTCATTGTTCTAGAAAACAAAGGCGGTTCGGACCCGACTCATATCAACGATAAAATACCACGCGAAAGTCGATCCGTACGGCACGACCACCCGAACCGCGCGGGTCCTGAAGGCCGCGGCCGCCGGGGCCGCGTCGATGGTCGGCGTCGCCGGGGCGGCGACGGCCAGCGAGGGCGGCGGCGTCGGGACGTGGGGAACTGCTGTTTGGAGTGCGTGGAGTTCGAAACCTGCGAGCAGCCCGACGGAACTATCGAGATCTGCCACTTCTGCGAATGCTTCTGCGGCGACGACGGCGGGCTACAGTAGCCCGCCCCGCGGCGGCCGTCGACCGCCGTCGTGAGGATAGCCCGACGGTAATTTCATGAATTGACACAAAGATTTAATATTGTATAAATTAGATACTAATCTCGGAGTAGCCACCATGTCAGACGACGTTTCACGGACGGCGGTGCTGCGGGGAACGACCGAAGCGAACGACGACGGACTGCAGCGGCGGAGCGTGCTCGGCGGCGTCGCCGCGGCGGTCGGCGCGGGGCTCGGCTTCTCGGGCGCTGCCTCGGCGGAAGAGACGACCTCGTCGGGCGACGTCAGCCCACGGATACCGACGTGCGACGACGGCTGTACCTTGCAGAGGTACTGCTGCGAGGAAGGTAGCTCGGGCTGTCTCGAGTACTGCTGGTACTGCTACTGCTAGAGGCCGGCCCGGTCGGCTACAGCCCACGGTTTTCGGCTCACGACTCCGTGTCGCCAGATCGAACGCCGGCGCGTGGGCCGTCGGATACCGCCGCACCGGAGCATAAATTTTATTATCGACGAAGATAATACATAGTTGGTGTAGAGAATGCCTAATGATAACACACCACATAAGAGTCGAGCCGCAGAGCACGACGGCCCGAACCGCCGGCGGGTCCTGAAGGCCGCGGCAATCGGAGCCGCGTCGACCATCGGCGTCGCGGGCACGGCCGCAGCCCGGCCGGCGGCCTTCGAGTCGCCGGACGCGATGCGCGACGCCTTCGCCGACCACGAGGACCTGCTTGCCGACCTCGCCGACCGCGGGCTGGTCGAGGGCCGGACGGCGGCCGAGCTGACCCTCGACCCGGCCGGCGCGGACCGGGCGGACGGCCACGAGGTCGTGCGACGACGGTGGACCGGCACCGGCGGTGCCGTCACCGAGGTGAAGCTCGTCCGCCGGACCGACGAAGGGCCGCTGACGGTCGCGGTGCGGCCGGAGACGGGCGACAGCTACGCCGTCCTGGACGGCGAGGTCGTCGAACCGCTCGACAGTTGCTGTCCCGAGTGCACGGAGGTCGTCTGCTGTAGCTGCTGCGACGAGGACGGACTCTGCCAGCAGTTCTGTCTCGGCTGCGTCTGCGCGTGCTAGCCGGGGTCCGACCGGCGACCGAGAAAGTTTATTATTACAAAGACTTAATATTATTCAATATAGATACTAACTCCGGAGCATCCACCATGTCAGACGACGACTCGCGGACGGACGCACAGCGAGAGGAGAACGCCAGCGGGACGCGGCGGCGGAGCGTGCTGGGCGGCGTGGCTGCCGCGGCCGGCGTGGCGCTCGGTTTCTCGGGCGCTGTCGCGGCCGACGAGGCGGCAAGCCCGGACGACGCCAGCCCGCGGATACCGACGTGCGACGACGGCTGTAGCGCGGACCTGTACTGCTGCGAGGAGGGCAGTTCGGGCTGCCTCGACTACTGCTGGTTCTGCAACTGCTCGTAGCCGGGCCGGCCGCGGGCTCGGGCTCGCGACGCCGGGCCGACGCCCGAGCACCGGTGCGTAGGCCGTCGGGCTCCGCATCGGCACAATCATAAAATTTACTACCTAGAAATAATGATTCATACTCGGGTGTAGAGTATGCCCATCGATAACACACGACACGACGAACGGACTGCACACGACGACGTGAACCGCCGGCGGGTCCTGAAGGCCGCGGCCGCGGGGGCCGCGTCGATGGTCGGCGTCGCCGGAGCGGCGACGGCGGGCGACGGGGACGACGGCGTCGAGACGGAGTCCGGGTGCTGTCTGTACTGCCGGGAGTACTTCTGCTGTGACGACCTCTGCGACGAGATGTGCTACCGGTGCACCTGCACCTGCGACGACGACGGCGACCTGCAGTAGGACGGCAGGCCTGGTCGCCCGGACGCGACTTCTTTCCGTCCGCGACAGTGAAACCGTTCCACCGCCGGGGCCCGTCACCGCTTCGGAACGACCCGCCACCACTTCCGCCGCGGAACCCACAGACTTTAGCCGCGCCCCGACGCCCACAACAAGCATGAGCGGGGCGGGAATCGTCGGCGAGTACCTGTCGCTGAAAGAGGACAGCGACGCCGACCTCCTCGCGATGCAGGTGGGCGACTTCTACGAGTTCTTCGACGACGACGCCCGCCTCGTCGGCGACGAGCTAGACCTCAAGGTCTCCCGGAAGGGCAGCGCCGGCGACTCCTACCCCATGGCGGGCGTCCCCGTCGACGACCTGACGCCGTACCTGAAGGCGCTCGTCGAGCGCGGCTACACGGTGGCCGTCGCCGACCAGCACGAGACCGCCGACGGCCACGCCCGCGAGGTGACGCGGGTGGTCACGCCCGGGACGCTGCTGGAGACCGCCGACGCGGACGCCCAGTACCTCGCCAGCGTCGTCCGCGTCGCCGACGACCACTACGGGCTGGCGTTCGCGGACGTGACGACCGGGCAGTTCCACGTCACCGCGGTCGCCGGCGCGGACGCCACGGCGGCCGTCTTCTCGGAGCTGTACCGCTTCTCGCCGGTGGAGGTGCTGCCCGGCCCGGCGGTCCGGGAGGACGAGCCTTTCCTCGACCGGGTCCGCGAGCGCACCGACGCGGCGGTGACCGAGCACGCACCCGAGGCGTTCGCCGAGGGGCGGGCGACCCGCACCACCCGCGAGCAGTTCGGGCGGGAGACGCTGGCCAGCCTCGGGCTGGACACCGACGCGAAAGCGGAGGTCCGCGCCGCCGGGGCGGTGCTCTCGTACGTCTCCGAGACCGGCGCGGGCGTGCTGTCCTCGATGACGCGGCTGCAGCCGTACCACGCGGACGACCACGCGACGCTGGACGCGACCACCCAGCGCAACCTCGAGCTGACCGAGACGATGGCCGGGGGCACCGAGGGCTCGCTGTACGCGACGGTGGACCACACCGTCACCAGCCCGGGCGGCCGGCTGCTGAAGGAGTGGCTGACCCGGCCCCGGCGCTCCCGCGACGAGCTACAGCGCCGCCACGAGGGCGTCGGGGCGCTGGCCGAGGCCGCGCTGGGCCGCGAGCGGGTCCGCGAGATACTCGACGGCGCGGCCGACGTGGCCCGGCTGGCGAGCCGCGCGACCTCGGGCAGCGCCGACGCCCGGGACCTGCTCCGTGTCCGGGACACCCTCGCGCTGGTGCCGGACCTCGCGGAGGCGGTCGCGGAGACGCCCGGGCTCGCCGACTCGCCCGTGGCGGACGTCCTGGAGCGACCGGACCGCGAGCGCGCCGCGGACCTCCACGACGACCTCGCCGCGGCGCTGGCCGAGGAGCCGCCGTCGACGTTGACCGAGGGCGGCCTGATACGCCGCGGCTACCACGACGAGCTGGACGCGGTGGTCGAGCAGTACGAGGCGGCGGTCGAGTGGGTCGAGGGCCTCGCCGACCGCGAGGGCCAGCGGCTGGGCCTCACCCACGTCTCGGTCGGGCGCAACAGCACGGACGGCTACTACCTCCAGGTCGGCAACAGCGAGACCGACGCCGTCCCCGAGGAGTACGAGCGCATCAAGAGCCTCAAGAACTCCGAGCGCTACACCAAGCCCGAGCTAGAGGAGCGCGAGCGCGAGATACTCCGCTTAGAGGAGAGGCGCGGCGACCTCGAGTACGAGCTGTTCGCCGCGCTCCGGGACGAGGTGGCCGACGCCGCCGAGCTACTGCAGGACGTGAGCCGCGCGCTCGCGGAGGTGGACGCACTGGCGAGCTTCGCGACCCACGCCGTCCGCAACGGCTGGACCCGCCCGGAGATAGCGGGCCGGGGGCCGGTCCGCGTCGAGGGCGGCCGCCACCCGGTCGTCGAGCAGACGACGGAGTTCGTCCCCAACGACGCCACCCTGTCGGACGACCGCTCGATACTGCTGGTCACTGGCCCGAACATGAGCGGCAAGTCCACGTACATGCGCCAGACCGCGCTGATAGTCCTGCTCGCGCAGGTGGGTAGCTTCGTCCCCGCCGACAGCGCCGAGGTGGGGCTGGTCGACGGCATCTTCACGCGCGTCGGCGCGCTCGACGAGCTAGCCCAGGGTCGCTCGACGTTCATGGTGGAGATGCAGGAGCTGTCGAACATCCTCCACGCCGCGACCGAGGAGTCGCTGGTCGTGCTGGACGAGGTGGGCCGCGGCACCGCGACCTACGACGGCATCTCCATCGCGTGGGCGGCCACGGAGTACCTCCACAACGAGGTCGGCGCGAAGACGCTCTTTGCGACCCACTACCACGAGCTGACGACGCTGGCCGACCACCTGGAGCGGGTGGCGAACGTACACGTCGCGGCGGAGGAGCGCGACGGCGACGTGACCTTCCTGCGGACGGTCCGCGAGGGCCCGACCGACCGCAGCTACGGCGTCCACGTCGCCGACCTCGCGGGCGTGCCCGCGCCCGTCGTGGACCGCGCGCGGACGGTGCTCGACCGCCTGCGCGAAGACGAGGCCATCGAGGCGCGGAGCGGCGGCACGGGTGGGACACAGCAGGTGGTGTTCGACGTGGGCAGTGGGGAGTTGCGGGCGGAAGGTGGGGCGTCCGCCGACGCGGCGGCCGGGTCCGAACCGGCTCCGACCGCGGACGCGACCACCGACGGCGGCGCGCCGGACCCCGAGGCGGTGCTGGCCGAGGAGTTCGGCGACGGCGCTACGGACGTGCTGGACGCGCTCGCGGACGTGGACGTGAACGAGACGCCGCCGGTGGAGCTGATGGCGAAAGTGCAGGAGTGGCAGGAGCGCCTGGAGGACGGTGGCTGATGGTTTGGGGTGGTCGTCGGTGGCGGTTGAGCGGGGGGCGGTCGGAGATGCGGGGTCTTCGACCGGCCCGTACATCCTCGATAAACCACCGTGGGGCGGGACTGAAAGGGGCCGGTCGCTCGACCCCTCCCGGACGACGTAAGCAGAGCGAGGTCC
>CAZPIG010000051.1:0-13459 GCA_964586205.1 uncultured Halobacteriales archaeon
GCCCTCGTCGGCGTTCAGCAGCGCCTCGAGGGCGTCCTCGACGGCGAGGCCGTCGTCCAGGTATTCGACGCCCTTGCTACCCAGTTCGACGTTGACGAGGCTCTGGGTGGCTACTGCGCCGTTCCCGCTGGCGAACGGGCAGAGCGTCCCGACGGCCGGGAGGCGGGTAGTCACCGCCACGCCGAAGCGGGTCTGTTCCGTTCCGTCCCCGTCTTCGTAGCCCTCGCGCACGCAGATGCTGAACGTCATGGCTGTTCGATGCGACGCGTCGGTGGAGTAAAAAGGTCCCTCTCGCGGCGACCCGGGGTGGACGCCCCCGTCGGACGGCCTACTCGGTGCCGCCGCCCCCGCCGGTCGGCGTCCGGAAGGTCAGTACGTCGCCGCGCAGCGTGGTCCCGTCGGAGAACTCCGCGACCGCGCGGAAGTCGTAGGTCGTGTCCGTCGTCGTGGCGATGCTCACGTCGTACAGGCCGGGCGACGAGCGGGTCACGCTCGCGGAGTCGCTGTAGATGCTACTGGACGACCGCTTGTACTCGAAGTAGCACTCGGCGGAGTCGGCGGACGTCACGTCCACCAGGTCGCCCCGGAGGGTGGTGATGGAGGTCCCCGGGAAGGCGGCGGTGGTCTCGACGGCTAGCTCGAAGGTGTCGCCGAGGTCGACCAGCCCGTAGCCCTGCTCGGTGCCGCCGAGGCCGACGTCCTCCGCGGCGTGGCGGAGCCGTTCGAGCGCCTCGGGACCGGAGTACGGCCCCGACATCAGCGCCGCGAGCGCACCGGCGACGTGTGGGGACGACGCCGACGTTCCGCTGAAGTCCTCCTCGCCACCGCCCCGCGACGTCGTGTCGACGGTGATGCCCGGGGCCGCGAACGCCACCGGGTGCCCCTGGCTGGAGAAGTTCGTGAGGTCGTCGGCGACGTCCGTGGCACTGACGGCGGTGACGAGGGAGTCGTTGCCGGGGTAGACGACGCAGTCGGTGCACTCGCCATCGTTGCCCGCGGCCGCGACCAGCATCACGCCGTGGTCGTGGGCGTAGTCGATGGCGTCGGCCAGGGCGTCGGAGTGGCCCCCGCCGATGCTCATGTTGGCCACGTCGTACCCCTGGTCGGCGACCCACTCGAGGCCTTCGGCGGCCGCCGAGAAGAAGCAGTTGTCGTCCTCGTCGTCGTTGCACACCTTGACGGCGTGGAGCGTCGCGTCGGGGGCGACGCCGACGACGCCGTCGGTGTCGTCGACGGCTCCGACGATGCCGGCGACGTTGGTCCCGTGGCCCTCGTCGTCCGCCCACGGCTCGCTGCAGGTCCCGGAGCAGGCGACGACCCCCTTCCCGGCTCCGAGGTTCGGCGCCAGGTCCTGGTGGTCCGGGTCGATACCCGTATCCAGGACGGCGACGTCGATTCCGGAGCCGGTGTGGCCCGCGTCGTTGACCTCGTCGGCGTCGATGCGGGTGTACCCCCACGACTCCGTCTGGGCGAGCAGGTCCAGGGAGCCGTCCTCCTCGACGTACCGGACGTCCGGCCGTCTTGCGAGGCCCGCCATCGCTTCTCGCGATACCCGAAGCGTCACCGCGTCGAATGCGAAGTCGTGGACCACCGCCTCGGCGGCGTCCAGGGCTGCTTGCCTGCCGTCTCCTCGACTGTAGCCGATGTTCGCACGGACGAGGCGGTCGCCCGGGGTCGCGGTCGCGAGCCCCGTAGCGCCGGACGCCACCAGCGAACCGCCGACCGCTTCGAGCACTCTCCGTCGCGTGGGTCCGCTGGGTTGGTCGGACATCCCCTACACGGAGCAGCGTGGGGACCAAAGTATTATCTTAATACGAACTAGATTTGATTCAAAGCCCGTCGGAATACCAATCCCCGTCCCTCCGGTCCCGTCGTCGGACAGTCGTGGCGGCGGTCAACGTCGGGGGATGGTCCCCGAGGAGGCCGCGTGGCTCGGGCCGCCGGCGGTCGGGGTGGTGTCGATAAGCTACTGGCAGGCCACGTACGGGGCGACCGGGCCGCTCGCGGGGGTCGCCTGCGGGTGGGCGGCCCCGCGTACTCGCCCCCGGTGACGGCCGCCGCCGGAATCGACGTGGGTCCCGACCGGCGCGGTGGCGACCGTCGCCGGCCCCTCCGAGCGGCGGTTACTTCGGGTCGATCGGTGGGCAATCGGTGGTGCAGGCGGGGGCGTCGGTCGTGAACTCGAGCTGAGCGCCGGTGTCGGGGCTGGTCTCGTTGACCGCGACGGCGTGGAAGTCGTAGGTGGTGTCGGAGGCGAGCGAATCGACCGTCGCGCTGAACTCGCCCGTCGAGGTGAGAGTCTGGCGAGGGGTGGCGCTCCTGTCGGTCGATCCCAGCTCCCCGTAGTTGAACCAGACGTCCGCCGACGGGTCGTCGCCCATGTCCAGTAACTCCCCGTGCAGCGTGGCCTCGCTGGTAGACACGTCCGTGGCCGGGTCGGTCGCGACCTCCACGCTCTCGTGGATGGCGCTCGCGGTTCCCGCGCCGGCCACCGCGCCGACCAGCGCCGTGCCGGACAGCTTCAGGACGCGTCGTCTCGATGTGGCGTCGTGAGGTGCCATCGAGCCAGTACTCGGAACAGCACGTAATAAATCTAGGTCTTATATAAAATATATTAGAATACTTGGTAATCGAATCGTGGTCCCGGCCGGTCGGGACGTCGCGACTGTCCGGCGGTCGCGGACCGGCGGTTGGTACCACCCCGACCTCACACCGTACACGTATCGCACGAGGGCGGGTCGGGCAACGGCTGGGTGTCGAATATCCCGTAATCGGCAGCGGTGACCGTATCACCGGTGTCCGAAACCGCCCGGAAACGCCGTTCGGCGTCGCCCGGAACTCCGCTACGTCCGATGTAGGGTACGTCTCTACGTCGACGTGGAAGTGGTCCGCGCTCGCGGTGCCCGACCGGCCAGCGCCGCGCCGGCAGCTTCAGGACGCGTCGTCTCGAAGTCACCTCGTCCGGTGTCATCGACATCAGTATCGTTGCTATCTCAGATGAATCTATCTCCTGGGTGTGGAACGTCGACGTCCCGCCGCGGTCGACGGATCGTCGTCCAGCCTCCCGATGCGGCGGCGTCCACCCCGGGACCCGTGTACGAGCACGCGGCCACACTATCGTCGGGTCCCGTCCTCCTCGACGTACCGGGGGTCGTCGCGACGGGCGGGTCGACGTAGAAGTAGGGCCCGTCGGGGCGGAAGGCACGCCGGGCCGACGAGTCAGCCTGGCGTGTCCGTCCCGTCCAGCACGCTCACTCCGACGTGCCGTCGCCCGTCTGGAAGGTCAGCACGCCGCCGCGGACCGTCGTCCCGTCGGGGGCCTCGGCGACCGCCCGGAAGTCGTAGGTCGTGTGGGTCGTGGTGGCGATGTCGACGTCGTACAGGCCGGTCGACGAGCGGGTCACGCTGGCGGAGTTGCTGTAGACGCTGCTGGACGAGCGCTTGTACTCGAAGTAGCACTCCGCGGAGTCGTGCGACGCGAGACACTGCAGGTCGCCCCGCAGGGTCGTGGTGCCGGTGCCGGGGAAGGCGGCGTCTGTCTCGACCGCGAAGGTGGTGCAGCCACCGCCACCGCCGCCTCCGCCACCGCCGCCGTCGCAGGGGGACTGTGGTCGAATCCCGCGGATACACTCGTCGGCCTGGGCGACGCCGGTCAGCGTCGCGAGCGAGACGCCGGTCGCCCGCAGCACGCGCCGCCGGGTCGGTTCGTCGGATGTCATGCGCCTCGGAATGTGTCCAAGAGAGTTTAAATTTTGCTTCTAGACCTTAGCATAAAACGCCGCCGGTCGGGAGCCCCGATTCAGACGGAGAAGAAGAAGACGTCGCCCGCGTCGTCCCCGCAGCCGTTCGCCGCGACGGCCCGGTACACGTACTGTCCCGAGAGCCCACTCACGGTCTCCCCGAACACCCCCGGCGAGTGGCCCGTCCGGTGACCCGAGGCGACCTGGAGACCGGTGCTCGCAGGCCCCCACTCGAACCACACGTCGGTGCAGTCCGCGCTGCCCACCGCGTCGAGGGACCCGACCAGGGTAACGCTGTTCGAGCCGACGCTTGGCGCGAGAGTGGAGACCGCGGGCGGCGTTCCGGGTGGCCGACAGCCGTGACACGCCAGCGCTGTTCCCGAGACGGCCCCGACACCCCCGAGGGCCCCGGCGGTCAGTCGCAGCACGCTACGACGGGTGGTGCGGTCGGATGGCATAAATTTACAAAGAATCAAACCTGTATAAAATTTTGCTTCGTGACCGTGTTTGGGGTAGCGTCCTTGGCGTGCGACGACCGAACCTTTATCCACCGGCAATGTGACACGTCGGCGTGGTCTCGCTCGAAGCCGTCGCGCTCGCGCTCCACGTCGCGGCCGGCGTCGTCGCGCTGTTCGCCGGCCTCGGCGCGCTGGCGACGACGAAGGGCGGCCTCGCCCACCGGCGGGCCGGGCGCGTCTACGTGGCCGCGATGGCCGTCGTGGTCGGGACGGTGCCGGTGCTGCTGGCGCTGGACCCGACGACGCTGCGCGCCTTCCTCGCGCTCGTCGCCGTCTTCAGCGGCTACCTCGCCTTCTCGGGCTACCGGGTACTCTCGCGCAAGCGACCCGCGGACGACGCCCACGCCGTGGATTGGGCGGCCGCCGGCCTCGTGGTGGCCGCCTGCCTCGCGCTCGGCGGGTGGGGCGTCGCGCTGCTGGCCGCCGGCGACGCGTTCGGCGTCGTGATGGCGACGTTCGGCGGCATCGGGCTGTCGTTCGGCGGTGCCGACCTCCGTGCGTTCCGCGCCGCGGCGGGCGAGGAGTGGCTGGTCGACCACCTCTCCCGGATGGTCGGCGCGTACGTCGCGACCGTGACCGCCGTGTCGGTGGTCAACCACGGGCCCGTCCCGGAGGTGGTGGCGTGGCTCTGGCCGACCGCGGTCGGCGTCCCGCTGATACTCTACTGGCAGGGCCGCTACGCCGACGCCGGCCCGCTCGCCGGACTGGCGTCGGGGTGACGGCGACCAGCACCCGGAGACGACCACGGCGGGGCGGTCGAGCGCCGGGTCACGTCGCCACTCAGGGCGGGATGAAGCCGTCGTCCGGCGTCGTGAAGTGTAGCTGGGCCCCGCCGCCGAAGTCGCCGTCGGCGTCCTGGGCGACCGCCTGGTACTCGTAGGTGGTGTTCGGGGCCAGCCCGCTGAGGCCGTCGCTGAAGCTCCCGGGCGACGTCTGCGTCCTCCGGGGCGTCGTGTTCGGAAAGCCAGACCCGTCGAGGCCCCACCGGAACCACACGTCCACGGAGGACGCCCCGCCCATGTCCTCTAGGTCGCCGGTGAGGAGCACCGACGAGCTCGAGATGGCCTCGTGGCGGACCGTGGTGACGTCGGGGTGCTCGTGGTTCGCGGAGACGACGCCGGCTCCAGCGGCCGTGGCCAGCGCGGCTCCGGACAGCTTCAGTACGTCGCGTCGGGTGTGGCTGGTGTGTCCAACCATGACGCTACCAGGGGCCACTCCCTCTTTAATTCGCTAGCTAATAGTATAGAATAATATGTAGCGGGGTTTGCATTACGAAGGGCCGACGACGATGGTGATGCGACAATCGAGTCGGGACGGACGGTCCGGCGAGGCCGGCTACCCGAACACGCCCTCTTCGTTGGTCGTGAACGTCTCCCGAACCCCACGTTGCTGTCGCCGTCGTCCGCGCGGCGACCGCGCGGGCCTTGTACTCGGTTCCGGGCTGGAGACCGTCGAGCGTCTCGCTGAACGACCCCGTCGAGGTCGTCGTCTGGCGGGGCGTCTCGAACGAGAAGCCCACGTCGCTGGCGTAGTCCCACTCGAAGAACACCTCGGCGGAGCTACCGCTTTGGCCGAAGCCGTGTAGCTCGCCGTCCAGCGACGCCGTGTCGGAGGTGAACGAGTCCGCGGCCACGGTCTCCACGTCGGGGGAGCTGGCGCTCGCCGGGCCCGCGACGAGCGGGAGTCCGACCGCCGTTCCGCCCACTGTCTCCAGTACGGTGCGCCGCGTCGAACGCACGTCGTCGGAGGACGTGCGTGTGACTCGTGGGCCCCGGCGATTTCATTCCCGAGCGGTGGTGCGACGAAACTACAGGAGGCTTATTCGACTGGCAGCCTCGCAATCCGAACGACGTCGGCTCCGGAAGTAGTCGCCGTCGCGACCGACGCCCTCGCTGCGGCGTGGCACGACGCGGCCGGAGCGAGCCGTCAGCGCGGCCCGGACCCGGTCGAGGGGTCACTCGGCCGGCTCGCCGCCGTCGGCCACCGCGCGGCCGACGCCGACCCGGGTGTGAGCCTCTTCAGAGTTCGTCCTCGATGCATTGTGGGTCGCACGTCGGAGGCGGGGGCGGAGAGATGTCCCCGGTGGCGAAGGAGACGGACCCTCCGGTCTCGGTGGTCGACCCGGTGTCCGAGCGTGCCCGGAACTCGTACGCCACGCCGGTCGTCAGGCCGTCGAGGTTCGCGCTGAACGTTCCCGGACTGGTGCGGGTCTGGCGGGGCGTGCTGTTCGGAAAGCCCGTTCCGGACGTCCCCCAATCGAACCAGACGTCGACGCTGCTCGCCTGGCCCATGTCGAGGAGGTCGCCGTTCAGCGTGGCCCCCGTCTCCCCGACGTTCGTCGCCTGGTTCGTCTCTACGTCCGCGTGGAAGTGGTTCGCGCTCGCGGTGCCCGCCCCGACGGCGGTGGCCACCGCCGCGCCGGACAGCTTCAGGACGCGCCGTCTCGAAGTCGTGTCGTCAGGTGCCATCGAAATCGTTGTTGGGGCCGTTCGTAATAAATCTAATTCAAAATCCTAGGAATCATGATTTCGAGGAGGCCGTCCGTCGAGTCTCGTTCGCGGCCGGCCGGGAGATCGACACGTCACGGCGGTCGTGGACGCGAAGCCGCTCGCGGAGGACGGCCCTCCCGTGAACTACACGGCGACCGAGCCAGCACCCCGCCGACGCCGACCCGGGACGTGGACTCCCTCGGACCCCGTTCTGAATTGACGGTTCGCATTAGGGCTGGATCAGCCCTTCCTCCTTGGTCCGGAACCCACCGAGGTCGCCGGTGGTGACCACCGACCCGGTGTCCGAGACCGCCCGGTACACGTACCCGGTGTCGGGATTCAGAAAGTCGAGAGGGGCACTGAACCCTCCCGGACTGGAGAGGGTCTGGATCGGCGTCGAGAGAGCGGGGCCGACGTCGAACGGTCCCCAGTCGAACCAGACGTCGACGCTGCTCGCTCCGCCCATGTCGAGGAGGTCGCCGTTCAGCGTGGCAGTCGTCGTCCTGACGTTGGACGCCGCTCCCGTCTCTACGTTAGCGTGGGTGTGGTCTGCGCTCGCGGTCCCGGCCCCGACGGCGGTGGCCACCGCTGCGCCGGACAGCTTCAGGACGCGCCGTCTCGAAGTCGTGTCATCGAGTGTCATCGAAATCGTTGTTGGGGCCGTTCGTAATAAATCTAATTCAAAGTTCTAGGAATCATGATTTCGAGGAGGCCGTCCGTCGAGTCCCGTTCGCGGCCGGCCGGGAAGCCGAGACCGCTCGTCGGTCGCGGACTGACTGGGGAGTCGGTACGCTCCGACCGTCACCCAGCGACAGCGCCGACCGTCACTTGACCGGCTCGCCGTCCTCGGCCTCCGTCACGAACGTCCTCCCGTCGCCGTAGTCCCGGTCGCCGTCGTCGGTGTCCTCGGCCACCGCCCGGTACTTGTAGTGAGTGTCGGCCTCGAGTCCGCGCAGCGAGTGGCTGAAGGACCCCGGCGCGAGCATGCCGAGGCGGTCGGTCGAGTTCGAGTAGTCGTTGCTGAAGGCGTGGTCCCACTCGAACCACACGTAGGCTCCCCCGGCTCCCTCGCCGAACGCCGTCACCTCCCCGTGGAGGGTGGCCGCGTGCTGGCTGATGTCGGTCACCCCGCCCGTCTCCACCTCGGGGTGCTCGTGGTCGGCGCTCGCCGCGCCGGCCGCGATGGACAGGCCGACCGCCGTCCCGCCCACCGTTTTCAGTACGGTGCGTCGAGTAGTGCGCGCGTCGTTCGACGACATGCCGATGTACCGAGGGGCCTCTAGGGTATATTTCTTATCTTCATATTTTCAATTTACTTAGATAGAGGTGCCAAACCACACGTCGACCGACCCGGCACCCCGACCGGACTCGGTCAGGGCGCTGGACTGGGTCTCGTCGGTCGCCGGGCACGTCTCTACGTCGGGGTGCTCGTGGTCGGCGCTCGCCGCGCCGGCCGCCAGCGGCAGGCCCACGGCGGTCCCGCCCACTGCCTTCAGTACGGTGCGTCGCGCCGAGTGCACGTCGTTCGATGACATGCACGTTACCGGTGGACACCGGGGCGCTTCATTCCCGTTCGGAAATGCAGGGAAACTACATCCCGGGGGAAGGTATTTCCAGTTCGAGGCACCCCGAGCCCGTCCGAGGTCACGGGCGGGGCCAGGTGTTGTTACCCGACCCTCCGACAGCACCTGGCCCCACCCGCCGGCCTCACGCCTCGGGACAGCAGCCGTCTTCGGTTTCGAACGTCAGGATGCTCCCCTTCTCGACGGCGGAGCCGTTGTCGGCGACCGCCCGGAACTCGTAGGTGGTATTCGAGCCGACGGCGACGGTCTCGCTGAAGCTACCCGTGGACGTGAGGGTCTGGCTGGAGGACGTCCTCGTCAGGCCAAAGCCCTCTAAGTCGTACTCGAACCAGACGTCGACCGTGTCGGCGTTACCCGTGTCGTTCAGGGTCCCGTTCAACGTCGCCTCCAACGAGCCGACGTTCGTGGCCGGGTCGGTAGAGACTTCCGGGTGGAAGTGGTCCCCGCTCGCGGTGCCCGCCCCGACGGCGGCGGCGAGCGCGGTGCCCGACAGTCGGAGGACGCGTCGCCGCGAGGTCGTATCGCCGAGCGACATGGCTGTTCTATTATATCCAACGACATATAAAACTAGCATATGGATGTGTAGAAAAACCCGTTCGTCCGCGTTGAAGAAGTAGTCGGCTGGGTTCCGGTCCGCGGAGCCCCGCTCGACGGTCTACGACGAGACGCTCCGGGTGTCGCTCGCCGTGTTGCCGCCCGCGTCCGTGACCGTCAGCGTCACGTCGTAGGTCGCTCCGCCGCCGTGCTGGATGGTGAACGAGTCGCTCCCGCTGGCCGACGAGCCGCTGACGCTCGTGGTCTGCGAGTCCGCGAGGCTCCCGCTGGAGTCGAAGACCTCCACGAGCACGCTGGAGAGGTCGCCGTCGGAGTCCGAGACGGACCAGTCGGCGGTGATCTCGGCGTGGGGGTTCGGCGAGCCCGCCTCCGTCACCGAGTAGGAGTCGATGGCGGGGGCGCTGCTCGTGCTCTCCGTCTCGCCGACCGTGGTGGAGCCCGAGCCCGTCGCGCCGCTGCCGTCCGTCACGGTGACGCCGACGGTGTAGCTGTTGCCCGAGCCGTCGTCGCCGGCCGCGACGAGGCGGGTCGTCCCGCTGGCCGACGAGCCGCTGACGCCGACCGAGGCCGAGTCCTCGCTCGCACCCGCGGTGTCGTCGGTGAGCGAGAGGTCGACCGACGAGAGGTTGCCGTCGGGGTCGCTGACGCTCCACGAGACGTCGAACTCGGCGTCGCCGTCGCTCGTCTCGACCTCCGCGGCCGAGACACTGTCGACGGCGGGCGCGCTGTTGGAGCCGCCGCCGTCGCCCAGCGCGTTCGTCGCGGCCTCGGCGTCGAGCAGCCCGTTGCCCTGCTCGTTGCTCGCCAGCCCGAGGTCCTCGGCGGTGCTGGCCAGCGTGCTCCGGGCCTCGCCGGCCGACTGGCCGTTGGCCATCAGGAGGCCGCCCGCCCCGGCGACGTGCGGCGTCGCCATCGAGGTCCCCGAGAAGGTGTCGAGGCCGTCCGAGGAGGACTCGGGCGGCACCGTCGAGAGGACCGCCCCGCCGGGCGCGGCGAGTTCGACCTCCGGGCCGGTCGAGGAGAAGTCCGACAGGCCGTCGTCCTCGTCGGTCGAGCTAACGGCGACGACCTCGGGATACGCAGCCGGGAAGCCCACGCAATCCGTACACGGCCCGGAGTTGCCGGCCGCGGCCACCAGCAGCACGCCGTTGTCGGCGGCGTACTGGACCGCGTCGGCGAGCGTCTGGTCCCCCGAGGAAGCCCCGAGGCTCATGCTGGCGACGTCCCAGCCCTGGTCGGCGACGTACTCGATGCCGGCCGCGACGTCGGACAGCGACCCCGACCCGCAGCCGTCGAGCACCTTCACCGCGTGCAGCGTCGCGCCCGTCGAGACGCCGACGACGCCCTCGTCGTCGTCCACCGCGTCGGCGGTGCCGGCGCAGTGGGTGCCGTGGTCGTTGTCGTCGGACCACGTGAAGTTACAGGCGTTGTCGTTCGGCTGGGCCCCGAACCGGCAGCCGCCGGAGGAGCCGCAGTTCACGAACGCCTCCCCGGACCCGAGGTTGCCCTGCAGGTCCGGGTGGTCGTCGTCGATGCCGGTGTCGACGATGGCGACGTCCGCGCCGTCGCCCGTGAAGCCGTTCCCGTGGGCGACGTCGGCGTCGACGCGGTCGACGCCCCACGGCGTGGTCTGGGCGAGCGCGTGGTAGGTCGAGTCGTCCTCGACGTACCGGACGTTGGGGTTGTTCTCGAGGGCGTCGAGCGCCTCGGCCGAGAAGCGGCCGGCGACGGCCTTGCCGATGCCGCCGAAGTCTAGCTGCCGGTGGACGTGGTCGGCCCGCTTCGTCGCCGCGCCGAAGCCCGCGGACGACTTCAGCCCGACTATCTTGCGACCGGAGTCGGCGGCTCCGGCGACACCCGTCGCGGCGACGCCGGCCGCGACGCCCTGCAGTACGCGCCGTCTCGTGATGTCGTCCCGTGTCATCTGTCACCGAACCTCGGTGACGGAGTTTACTCGCCACATAAAATCCTTGTGGTATCCACTTGTTTATGATATTTTCAGGATAAGTCACCGAGTCAGTGAAGCCGACCGCGAGAGCCGCGCTGGCCGCCGCTATCCGGCTGTTCGTCGCCGGGGAGCCACGGCGTCCGTCGGTCTGTTACAGTACTGTCAAGAAATCTGCCCGGGCGACCCCGGCGTCAGCAGATTATCCGGCCGTCGTCGCAGCCGCCGCCCGGGTCGTCGCACAGCTCCGTGATGAAGCCGAGCAGCCCGCCCGTGCGGCTGTCGCCGTCGCTCGCGTCCGCGACGGCCCGGTAGGTGTAGGTGCCACACTGCAGCCCCGAGAGGTCCTCCGAGAACGACCCCGGCGAGGTCAGGGTCTGGGTGGCCGTCGTGTTGTAGGTGGAGTCGCTCTCGTGCTTCCACTCGAAGTGAACGTCGACCGAGCCGGCGTTGCCGAGGTGGTCCACCCGGCCGTTCAGCGTCGCCGAGAAGCTGGTGACGTTCGTCGCGGACTCCGTGACGACGCCGGGGTCGGTGAGCGCGACCTCGACGTCCAGCAGCCCCGACCCGCTCTCGTTGCTCGACAGCCCGACGTTCTCGGCGGTGGCCTTGAGGTGGCTGCGCGCGCCGCCGTTCGAGAAGCCGTCGTCCATCAGCAGCGCGGCCGCGCCGGCGACGTGCGGGCAGGCCATCGACGTGCCGCTGAAGGTCGCGGTGCCGCCGGGAACCGTCGAGAGGATGTTCTGGCCAGGTGCGGCGATCTCGATGCCCGACCCAGTCGCCGAGAAGCTGGCGAGGTTGTCGTTGCTGTCCGTCGCCGAGACGGCCATCACCTCGGGGTAGGCCGCCGGGTAGCTCAGGCTACCGCCGTCGGTGTTGCCGGCCGCGGCGACGAGTAGCTTGCCCTCGCCGCTGGTGAACTCCACGGCGTCCTTGACGACGCTGGAGGCGCTGGAGCCCCCGAGGCTCATGCTCCCGACGTCCCAGCCGCTCTGGAAGCCGACGAACTCGATGCCGGAGGCGATGTCCGACCACGTGCCGATGCCGGCGCTGTCGAGGACCTTCACTGCGTGGAGCGTGACGTCCGGGGCGACGCCCAGGACGCCCCGACTGTTGTCGATGGCCCCGGCGATGCCGGCGCAGTGGGTGCCGTGGTCGTGGTCGTCGTCCCAGACCGTATCACAGCCGCTGGCGCAGTTGACGTAGGCCGTCCC
This sequence comes from uncultured Halobacteriales archaeon, assembly GCA_964586205.1. GTDB lineage: Archaea > Halobacteriota > Halobacteria > Halobacteriales > CAZPIG01 > CAZPIG01. The sequence goes on from CAZPIG010000051.1 coordinate 12,045, forward strand.
GTCGCCGAGGTGGCCGGCGAGGTCGGGGTGGTCGGCGTCGATGCCCGTGTCGATGATGGCCACGTCCGCGCCGGACCCGGTGTCGCCCTCGGCGTGGGCCGCGGGGGCGTCCACGCGGTCGACGCCCCACGAGCGCGTCTGGGCGAGCGCGCGGTACTGCCCGTCGCGCTCTACGTAGCGGACGTCCGGGCGGCGGGCCAGCGCCTCCGCGGCCACCTCCGGTACGCGGACCGTCACCGCGTCGAACGCGTAGTCGTACTTCACGTCGGTCGCCTCCGCGAGCGCGGCGTCCCGGCCGGCGGCCGCGCCGTAGCCGACGTTCACTCTGATGCGGTCGCTCGTGCCGCCGGCGCTCCCGAGGCCGGCCCCGCTCCCGACGACGGCACCGCCCACGCCCTGCAGGACGCGCCGTCGCGACGGACTGAAGTCGGTTCGTGACATGCGACCGCGGGGTAGGACCCGACCGGCATGACGTTTCTTTCTATACTATTAGATATTACATTTGCTTCACTAGAACTATATTCAATCCTTCACCGGTCGTCCACGGCGGCCGTCTTCGACCGCCGGCAGGTCCGTCCCCGGAGGTCGTCGCGGCCCCGCTCGGGCAGTTCAGTCAGCCGATCATCCCGTCGGTATCAGTTTCGAACGTTCCGATGGCACCGGTGTCAGTCTCGCCGTCGCTGCCGTCGGCCACGGCGCGGAACTCGTAGAGGGTGTCGCTCGCGAGGAACTCGATGGTCTCGCTGAAGTCGCCGTGGTCCGTCAGCGTCTGGGCGACGGTGGTGTTGGGCAGGCCCTCGCCGAGGCGGCCCCACTCGAAGTAGCACTCCGCCGAGGTGGCGTCGCCGAGGCGGTCGAGGTGGCCCTCGAGGGTCGCCTGATTGCCGGACACGCCCGACGCATCGACTGTCTCGACGACGAGGTGGTTCGCGCTCGCCGTGCCGACGATGCCCGTGGTCGCCAGTGCTGTACCCGACAACCGCAAGACCGCTCGCCGCGAGCTAGTGTTCGACGACATGCACGGGCCGCTTCGGCCGCCATCGATAAAAATTTCTAGCCTCTTTACACCGAATCTAAATCTCGGCGTCGGACCGGGTTTCGGTTCCGAGGCGTCTGACGTAAGAACTATGCCCGCGCCGCCGCCAGGGAGCCGACATGGGATTGATGCGCCGGCTGCTCGGGGGGAGCGGCTCGCGGAGCGTAGAGGACTACGTCGAGATAGCCCTCGACGACGTGGGCGACGCCGCCGTCGAGGCCTCGATGCGGGTCCACGTGGCCACCATCGACGGGCAGGCCGACGTCATCGACATCAAGGACGCGGTGTACGACGGCGACCTCGTCATCGCCGACATCACCCGCCTCCGGACCGAGGACCGGACCGTCGAGACCGTCATCGACGAGCTACGCCGCGTCGC